>JBEKTC010000001.1:0-45390 GCA_049516475.1 Candidatus Korobacteraceae bacterium
AGAAGAAGTAATAGACCACGACCAGCAGAATGGTGAGCACAAAGCCAGTGCTCTTGCCGCCTTTGCGGGCCGACAGCCCGAGAGGAATTCCGACCATGGCCAGAACCAGGCAGGCTGCGGGCAAAGCGAACCGGCGTTGGAACTCGATCTCGTAGTAGCGGGCCTTGACCAGGCTGTAGTTGTAGAGGCCCGGATCCGAAATGCGGACGCTCTCCGCCGCCTTGCGCTCACGAGCGGCGTTGCGCAGCAGGCTCTGCAAGCCGAGTTCGGCTACAGGGAGCAGGTCATGCGGACGGTTTTCGTCGCTGGGGATCGCGATGGGAATCTCGGTGTTCTCGAAGGTGGTGATGGAATACTGGTCTTGGACCTTGGGAACCGCCTCCTGCTGGGTGCCGTCCTCCAGATGAAAACGCAGCTTGTTAGGAGCATCGCTCAACAGGGCACCACGCTTGGCCAGCGTGATCTTGGGTGACGATGGATCGCTGATGTCGGCCAGAAACACGCCTCGCCAGAGAGCTTGGCCCTTGGAGGGAATGGCGTCCTGCACGTACAGGACGATGTCCTTGAATTCCTCGTAGAACACGCGCGGCTCGATCTCAAACGAAGCCTGCGAAGACCGCAGGCGCTCCTGCAAATGGTCGAGGGCGATAGCCGACTGGGGAGCCAAATAGACGCTGTTGAGCATGCCCAGCAGCCATGCCCCGACAGCAAAGATGGAGACAGCCCGAATGAACATTCCCACGCCCATGCCGCTGGAACGAATGGCGGTGACTTCGCTGTCGGCCGCCATTCGGCTTAGTCCCACCAGGATGCCGACTAGTACGCCCATCGGGATGGTGATGGTGAAGGTTGCGGGAAGCGTGAACAGGAAGATCTCGGCCACACTGGGCAGCGGAGCGCTGTTGCGAACAATCAACTCCAACAGGCGCCCCATATCCCGCATGAAGATGATGAAGGTGAAGAGCGCGACGCCGATGATGGCGTGCGAGCCGATCTCCTTCAGGATGTAGCGGGTCAGAATGCGCACAACTGAGTAGTTTACCGGAAGGAGGGCCTTTGGCGGTTAGCAGTTAGCACCTAGCTTTTTAGTCGCGCCTTCCGTACGGAACGGCTGGGTGGCGACCTGTGGGCATTCCGCCAATTAAGGATAGTGAGTACAATTCCTATACGCAGGTTCAGGTTAACGAAAGAGCCTAGTGATTTGGTGGATCAGGGACGACAAGTTATGGCGCGATCATTGCTGTATGTCCTGACGTTGCAGTGCGCATTGGCGGTTGCGGCAATTGCGCAGGCGGATGCGCCCACAGCGGACAACCCTGAACTTTGTGGGAATCTGACTACTGCCTCTCAGTGTGTCGCTAAGAGCTTCGCTTGGCATCACATCCCGCTGACCAAGGATGGCCTGACGTTGGCATTACATAGCGAAGACATCTCGCTGCGAAACCTCGCCGTTTACGAACTTGCTGAGGAGGGCATAAAGGAGGCCATTCCTGACCTGCTTGCGGTCTTGGAGGCTGAAACCGATCCGAGTGACAGAATATGTGTGGCCGATGCGCTCGCGAAGCTGGGTGACCAAAGAGGCGTTCAAACGCTTGAGGCCTATTGCGACGACAAGACTGCACCCTTGGATGCCCGGCTGAACGCCGCCGCCCGTTTTTTGAATTATCAACCGAAATCGTGCCCAAAGACTCTCCTGGAAGGACTGCAGGACGACCGGTTTCGCTCCCAGGCAATATCCCTGATTTCGCATTTCAAAGAACTGTCGCCCAGCGAATCGGCCCAGGTTAGGGCGCTTCTGCTGAAATCCCTGTCGGACCAGGATTTTGTGACGAGGCTACAGGCGGCTCAAACGATAGAGGGGCTCGGCGATGTGTCCAATATCCCGGCACTAGAAGCGGCGCTCGCAAAAGAAGTCAAGCCTGAAGTCCGAGGCGCAATGGAACAGTCTCTCAAAGCCTTGCAAAGCAAGCAGCCATGAGGGCTGGCGTGCGCTGCTCGATCATCACTGCTCCGCAGGATCTGTCATCGATGAGTGGCTCCCAGATGTGGCTCCTAAATTCGCGTTCTGCCGGGCGTCTTCGAACATTTTGCTAATTTGCTCTTACTGCTTCAACACCACCATCGCCAACGGCGGCAGGTTCAGCAGCAGAGAGTTGTCGAAGCCGTGGCAGGCGACGGCTTCCGTCATGCGCCCTCCAAAGTTGCCTTCATCGGTACCTCCGTAAATGGCCGCGTTGCTGTTCAGCACCTCGCGCCAATGGCCTTCGTTGGGAGCTCCGACTCGATAGCCACGCCGCGGCACAGGAGTGAAGTTGCAGGCGATCACCACCGGTGCGGTGCCATCTTTACGCAGCCGCATGTAGGTCAGGACGCTGTTATCAGAATCGTCAGCGTCGATCCAGCGCCAGCCGGCAGGATTGAAATCGGTTTCGTAGAGCGCCGGTTCGTTCCGGTAGAACGTGTTCAGATCGCGCACCCAGCGCTGCACTCCGCGGTGATGTTCGAAGCCGAGCGCGTGCCAGTCAAGGCTGCCGTCGTGGTTCCACTCGCTCCATTGGGCAAACTCGCCGCCCATGAATAAGAGCTTCTTGCCCGGCTGAGTAAACATATAGCCGAAGAGGAGACGCAGATTGGCATACTTTTGCCACTCATCGCCCGCCATTTTGCCGTATAGCGAACCCTTGCCGTGGACCACTTCATCGTGCGAGAGCGGCAGTACGAAATTTTCCGTGAACGTGTACAGGCCGCGGAAGGTCAGCTTGTTGTGCTGATACTTGCGATGGATTGGGTCTTTCGCCATGTAGAGCAGCGTGTCATGCATCCATCCCATGTCCCACTTCATGCCGAAGCCGAGCCCGCCGATGTAAGGTGGTCGCGACACCATAGGCCAGTCCGTGGACTCCTCCGCGATGGTCTGAATGTCGGGGAAGTTCTCGTAGGCCTCGCGATTGACCGCTTTCAGGAACGACACCGCGCCCAGGTTTTCGCGTCCTCCATACTGATTGGGTATCCACTCGCCCGCTTTGCGCGAGTAGTCGAGATAGAGCATGGAAGCGATGCCGTCCATACGCAGACCGTCGGCGTGGTAGCGGTCGAGCCAGAAGATCGCGTTGCTGATGAGGAAAGCGCGGACCTCGTTGCGATCATAGTTGAAGATGTCTGACTTCCAATCGGGGTGAAAGCCCTTGCGTGGGTCGGCATGCTCGTAGAGATGCGTGCCGTCGAAAAATCCAAGCCCATGCTCGTCGGTAGGGAAGTGCGACGGCACCCAATCGAGAATGACGCCGATGCCTCGTTGATGGAGGTGGTCGACCAGATACATGAAGTCCTGCGGTGTGCCGAAGCGGGCGCTGGGAGCGTAGTAGCCGGTGACCTGATAGCCCCAAGAGCCGAAGAAAGGATGCTCCATGACTGGCATGAACTCGACATGAGTAAAGCCCATGTCGCAAACGTAATCGGCCAGCTTGGTCGCCAGCTCACGATAGCTGAGCGAGCGGTTGCCCTCTTCGGGAACGCGCATCCATGAGCCGAGGTGGACTTCGTAGGTCGAAATCGGAGCCTCGAATTTGTTGCGTTCGTGCCTGGTGCGCATCCATTCCTGATCGCCCCACTCGTAGGCGAGGTCCCAGACGATAGAGGCCGTGCGCGGCGGCACCTCATTGTGTAAAGCGAACGGGTCAGCCTTGGCAACCGTGTACATGTGATAGCGCGAGCGGATGTGGTACTTGTACACCGCGCCGTGGTCGAGGTCGCGAACGAAGGCTTCCCACACACCAGAGATGGCCCGCGGATTCATGGGAGTGGAATCGGGGTTCCAGCCGTTGAAGTCGCCGACAATCGAAATCCGCTCTGCATTGGGCGCCCAGACGGCAAAGTGCGTGCCGCGCCTGCCGTCGAGCTCCACGACGTGAGCACCGAACTTCTCGAAGAGCCGCGTGTGCTTGCCTTCGTTGAACAGATGCAGGTCGTAGGGAGTCAGCAGGGTGGAACCCTGATCCTGGGACGCTAAAGGTACCATGCGCTTGACCTCCTCAGAGGTTGCCGCGCCGCGTTAAGCAAAACGCCACGAAATGCCGCCGGCAGCCGTCCCAACAAGTGTAGAGGAACTTCAGAACATATGCGAAGCCTGCAGCGATCCTGGTGGCTCTGTTGCAGTCTATTGCACCACATTTGCAATCAATTCTTTCCCGACCGCTTGACCCGTTCTCTCTGGAAAGTGCCTAATGGAGAAGTACCATCTTATTGCAATTGTGTTGCAACTGTCATGTGAATGCCATCATCGTACTTCAAAATCCAAGAAGTGCTGTTCAACGAAAATCGGTTCACCAAGTACTTGGGGACCAGTTCCGACGTGTGTCAGGGCTCAGCGATGTCAGTAAGGCGGCTAGAGATGATGGGAAAAGCTCGGAACAGCACTGCCGGCGACCTGCAGCGAGGGATGTCCGAGCTTGTTTTGAGCTTAAGAACTCGTAGCCATCCTCTCCAGCTTTTGGGTTTCGTTCTAGTCTTGCTGTTTGCTATCGATCTGTGGGCCGGAGTTGATGGAACTATTGCGGGGACGGTAAAGGACCCCAGCGGCGCAGTGGTGCGGAATGCGGTAGTCAAGGCAATGAACATTCAGACTGGCGTGCAACAGCAGGTTTCAACCAACGAGGTAGGGTTCTACTCTTTTCCATCTCTCCCGGTCGGCCGCTATGACATTTCAATCAAGAAAGCCGGGTTCAGACTTTACCGGCGCACAGGCATAGCTATCGATGCCAACGGCTCTGAAGTGGTTGACGTCGTTCTCGAGGTTGGCGAATCCTCTGAGGCAATCACTGTCAATGAGACGTCGGTTCGCGCCGAAACATCGGACACCCAGTTGGGCGAGGTCATCTCCGGTACGAAGATGGTCGCAGTACCTTTGAATGGCCGCAGTTTTACGGACCTGCTTTCTCTACAACCGGGAGTTGCGCCGGCTACGTCGCTCACCTCGGACACTCAGCAAGATGTCGGGGTGAGTGCGCTTTCTCCCTCTGGAAACCTGAATCCAGGAACGATCTCGATCAATGGCCAGAGGGAGTTTTCGAACGCATTCATTGTCAACGGGAGCGATACCGAAGAGGACGTTAACGCAGGAACGGCCATTGTCCCGAACCTCGACTCTATCGCTGAATTCCGCATCCTGACCAGCAACTTCGACGCCGAATACGGAGGCTATACCGGCGGCCACATCAACGTCATTACAAAATCGGGGACAAACAACTTTCACGGTAATGTATTCGAGTTTCTACGTAACACCGACCTTGACGCCCGCAACTACTTCTCTTCGTCACGTGGAGTATTCGATCAAAACCAATTTGGAGGTACGCTAGGCGGGCCGATTCGTAAGAACAAAATATTTTTCTTCGCCGATTATCAAGGCACTCGTCTCACCGAAGGAATCGATACCGGCCTCATTCCCGTTCCTTCTACGCAGGATCGCTTCGGCAATTTGTCTGACATTACCAGTTCGCTGACGGGGTCTGTCACCGGGCAATCTTGGGCGAACACACTGTCGAAGGAGTTGGGCTATGCCGTCCTTCCAGGCGAGCGCTACTATACACCCGGGTGTTCGAATTCCTGGCAGTGCGTTTTCCCCAATGCTGTAATCCCCATGTCGGCATGGTCGGCGCCGGCCAGGAACTTGCTGCAATACATTCCTCAACCAAACGCAGGCAGCAATATATTCTCAACCTCGGCTTACAATGAAACCCTGCGCGACGACAAAGGAGCCTATCGCCTCGATTACAACAGTCACTGGGGTTTGCTTTCCGCTTACTATTTCATAGACGACTACACTCTCAATAATCCATATCCCGTGGGACAAAGCGGGGCCAGCGTGCCCGGATTCAATGCGCTTTATCTGGGACGGGCGCAGTTGCTGGCCCTCAGCGGCAGCAAGACCATAGGGACGACCGCCGTCAACGAATTTCACTTCAGTTACATGCGCGACAACAATAACCTGGGTGTGCCGCTGGGCGGCCTGGGAGTCAGCCTGGCGTCGCAAGGATTCGTAACCGGCGCTGGCACGCCTGGTATCGTCGCTCTGAATCCAAAAGGCGAAGGGGTGGAGAATGTCATCTTCAATGCTTTTTCTATCGGAACCAACGCCAACGAACTCAAACAAGTCAACAATACATTTCAGTGGCTCGATACTTTTGCCAAGGTAGTGGGACGCCACACCATGAAGTTCGGCGCTGAATTTCATTACGATCAAGTCAACACTGACCCAATCGCCCAATTCAACGGCAGCTTTTTATTTACCGGAAGCCAGACGGGATCAGACTTTGCCGATTTTCTGCTTGGCGTTCCCAGCCAGTACAACCAGAGCCAGCTGCAACCCTTCTATGGACGCAACCAATACTGGGGCCTGTTCGCGCAGGACAGCTGGCGCGCGCGTTCTAATCTGACTCTGAACTATGGTCTCCGCTGGGACCGCATTGAGCCCTGGTATGAAAAGAACAATGAGATTTCGGCGTTCGTAGCAGGACAGGCCTCCACAGTCTTTCCCGGAGCGCCTGCGGGTATAGTTTTCCCCACCGATCCCGGGGTGTCGAGAACGCTCGCGCCTCCTGGTAATCTAAACTTCGCTCCCCGCATTGGATTGGCCTACTCACCGAATGCCGGCACGGATACCTTTCTCGGCAAGCTGTTGGGAGGGTCGGATGAAACCAGCATCCGGGCCGGCTTTGGCATGTATTACGAAGCGATCGAGGCTCTCTCGCTGGGAATTCTGGCCGGCAACGCGCCCTTCGGGATTACCTATACCAGCCCTGCGCCACCGCTGTTCGCCACGCCCTTCATCACCTCATCCACAGGGCAATTTCTGGGCCAGCCTTTTCCCGTGGCGCTCGCGACGGGGAGTGCCTCCAGCAGCAATCCCAATGGGAACATCAACTGGTCGCAGTTCGAGCCGATCGCCGGCATTCCAGGATACGCAACAGCCAACCGCATTCCCTATGTTGAGGAGTACATGTTGTCGATCGAGCGACAGCTCGGCCCTAACACGGTGCTAAGCGCCGCCTATGTAGGTAACCAGGGGCACCATCTTCTCGTGATGATTGAGGCGAACCCCGGCAATCCCGCGCTTTGCCTCAGCCTGAGTCAAGCCAGCCTGGTAGCGCCCGGCTCTCCGACGTGTGGACCCTTCGGTGAAAACAATGTTTACACTACGGCTTCGGGCCAGGTGATCAACGGAACTCGGGCACCTCTGGGTCCCAGCTTCGCCAGCGATACCTCGCAGGCGACCATCGGCAAATCGAATTACAATTCCTTCCAAATTAGCGTACGGCACACCAGTGGAAGGTTGGAATTTGCCGCCGGATATACCTATGGCAAGTCGATGGACGATTCTTCTAACTTAGGTGAGGAGGTCAATCCGATCAATCCTTCCCTCAGCTATGCCCCGTCGTCCTTTGATATAAGGCACAATTTCGTGATTAGCTATATTTATCAACTGCCCCTTGAAAGGCTCTTCCGG
Organism: Candidatus Korobacteraceae bacterium; assembly: GCA_049516475.1. Taxonomy (GTDB): domain Bacteria; phylum Acidobacteriota; class Terriglobia; order Terriglobales; family Acidobacteriaceae; genus Bog-257. The sequence goes on from JBEKTC010000001.1 coordinate 7,502, forward strand.
GCGTCGAATCGCTGGACGCAGGGCTGGCAATTGTCGGGGATCACTCATTTCAGCACCGGTTTTCCCGTGACCCTTGTCAGCTACGGTGACAACTCTCTGCTGGGAACTGAACCCAATGGCATTAACAACTACAGCATTGATCTGCCGGACTACACTGGCGGACCGCTCTATATTAATCACAATCCCCGCAACGGACAGCCCTATTTCAACACCTCATTGTTCAGTGCGAACGCTCTCGGCACGCCGGGTAATGTCCCGAGGCGGTTCTTCTATGGTCCGGGGCTGGACAACTACGATATGGCCATTACAAAGATTATCCAGGTGAGTGAGTCCAAGTCTTTGCAACTCCGCCTGGAGGCCTTCAACGTCTTCAACCACGCTCAGTTTTTTGGCTCGCAAACCGTGGACGGCAACATAAACACCGCAACTTTCGGCCAGGTCGTCAGCGCCGACCCACCTCGCCTAATTCAATTGGCTGCAAAGTTTTTCTTCTGAAGAAAAAGGGCTACTCGCCTTCACCGCTGTTGTTTTGCATTGTAGATGCAATCATGTTGCTTCTAACAGACGCGGCGTTGGGCTTGCAGTACATCAACATCCGAGCGCCGTCGGTCTACCCAAGAGCAGCACCGTCGGTTGGCCAGCAGTCGCCGCAAAACGATCGTGTCCTGGGTACGCGCGGGCCCAAGGTCGGGATACAGCAGTTGATCCGGCATTGCTTGCCGGACGGGTTGCGAGGTTCAGTCTTGGTCGACCCACCGTCGACCCTGAAGGAAAATGGCCTATAGGGGGCGAGTCTGAGACATTTTCTCGGACAAAATACAAAATGCCCGCATGGGGCATCTTGTAAGCCATTGATTTTAATGGCGGGGTCGACGGGACTCGAACCCGCGGCCTCTGCCGTGACAGGGCAGCGTTCTAACCAACTGAACTACGACCCCGCTTTTGTTTACCCTGGGTTAGCGGAAACCAGCATTAATATTGGCGATTCTGCACACTCAACTCCAAACGGCATGCCGGATCGCTCATCGCTTGTTCTGCATCCAAATCTCATTGATTGTAACAGATCAGCTCTGACTATGGCAGTTCCACTGCTTCGCCGCCTGGGCCGTCGGATGGGCGACGTACCGACCCCAAGCCGAACTGGCGGCGGCGCCCAACCGGATAAAGCAGGTGCTGATAGATCAGAACCTCGCGTGGGCCTCGGCAATCGGCATGAACTCGATCACCGTCACCATGTATGCGCCCTGAATGTTGTTGTCGGTGAGGAGTTGGAACGGGAGAACGTCGCACAGGCCCAGCGGCTCGAAGACGATGCGGCCTTCACCGGTTCCATAGTTCGCCCGTTTATACTTTGGCCAGATATAGCCGCAAGCCTGTGCCGACCTGTACTGCAGTGCCTGACGAAGTTGTGGAGAGAACTTCCGCTACCGTGAAGGGGTCGTCGCAGTCTCCGGTGAGGCGCTGTCCACAAGCGCTGCGTTCTGCTTCAGCAAAAACATCTCCAGCCGCGACAAGCGTTGCTGCATCTCGCTGTTCTGTTTCTGTAGCTCCTCAATCTGCTGCTGCTGCCGCTCGAGCTTTTCATCCTGCTGATTGATCGTGTCGCGTTGGCCGTTCTCTTGGTGATATTGCTTCTGCAGCTCATTCAGGATCATGCTGATCAGAAGGTTGTAGCGGACCGTATAGGGTTCGCCATTGTCCGAGAATTCCACCAGCTCGGGGTAGACTTTCGCTACCTCTTCCGCAATCAGTCCATACTGCAAGGTCTGCGGACCGTTTGCATACTCCTGCTTGTAGAAGAAGCTGACTGGCCTCAGCCGCATCAGGTTATCGCTGCTGTCTCCTATGTTGCGGATATCTTGCTTGAAGCGGCGGGAGGAGGATAATACGCCTAGTTGTCCATTCGAAGTAACATACACAGGGACTCCGGATACAGTCGATGTATATACTCCTGCCATGTAAGCTGCATTTTGTTGTCCGCTGCCAGTACCCTGAGTACCGATTCGAATGACATTATTGTCACTACTAACTCCTTGGCTCCCCACGTAGATATTATTACTTCCGGTGCTATTAAAGGCTCCGGCCAGATATCCAAGATAAGTATTATTGCCGCCTGTTGTGTTGGAGTATCCGGCTTCATAACCAACATAGGTGTTATTGTTGCCTGTATCTCCTCCCGGAGGGGAGTTCGCCGTTATGCCAAAGCCCAGGTAGGTATTGTTATTACCTCCACTGAGAAGGCCGGACTGAATCCCGAGGTATGAATTATTGGTTCCCGTGATATTGCTGTAACCAGATTCCACGCCTACAAAAGCATTTGCCGTGCCACTGGTGTTACTAAATCCAGAGTCTTCACCGACAAAAAGGTTCAAGTCCCCGCTATTGGTAGGGCCTGCGTGACGGCCCAGAAACAGGTTTTTCTGTGATCCAACTGGCACCCCTATGCTCAAAACGGGTATTCCCTGGATCTGATAAGTCGCTCCAGCATTGAAATAGCCCATGCCCGTCACGTCGCCGCCGCCATCAACGACAAATTCCGTCACTTGTGTATTGCCGCCGCCGCTCGCGGCAGCGATGAGCGCGCCATTAGCGGTATTCTGAAACCATCCAGCAACACCACCCACACTGGCAACTAAGGCTTTGACCCCAAAGGTGAGCCCCGTTGTGGAAGATTCCGATGCGCTGAGTGCGGAGCCCGAACTGCTAGCCGCCGTGGCAAGGACTCCCGTCCCTGCTCCGGTAGTCGCACTCGATTGTCCCCATACCCCAGTGCCCCCGCTAGTCGCTTGCGCCTGACCCCAGACTCCAGTGCCGCTCGGACTGGCAACTGCTCCAGTCACGCCATAGGTAGACCCGCTGACGGCGTTCGCAAGCCCACCCACGCCAGTTCCACTCGTGCTGGCTGCATATCCCCTCACTCCGTAGGTGTTTCCGCTAGTCGCGCTGGCAAGGGCAACTACGCCAATACCCGTCGTACTGCTGGTGTTGCCTTGTACTCCGTTGGCCCACCCGGAAGGCGAAGTTGCGTTACCGAAGACACCCGTCCCGAGACCCTGCACCGTGCCGAATATGCCGTCTGAATCTGGAGAAGTTGAGGCAGTAACTTGAGCGTCGATCGCGATACCATTGGGGACAGTTCCGATGAGGGCAAAGCCTGTTCCCGCTTGCGAAATGCCAACGATCTGATTGGTCGTGGAACCGCTGAAGTTAGTCGGACCTTGACTGGCTGCTCCGGTATGACCGCTGCGGCCTTGGATCGTTGAGGCCTCGCTGGTTGAGGCGGTCGTCTGTTCAAAAGTCGTGGCATTCGTCGTCGTGGCCGACGAACCGACATCCTTGGCCAAAACAAAATCGGAGATGCTCCTGCCGGCAAGCGTCTCGGCGTCATGTGCTCGCAATGCATAAGGAACACTGACGAGCAGTACACGTGGCTGTTCCGCTTGTCCCTGAACGGTCACGCCCAACCAACGTTGTTCCTCCTGCGAGAATAAGTCGGTGGGTAGACCAGAGGGACTATTGCCCCCAAGTAACACACTGTACTGCCCGCTGGCGTCGGACGCGACATTTTGGGTTTCGATCCAGATCGGTGCTCCACCCTCCTGCTGCCGGTAGATGGCGAATGTGACCCCGTCAGTGGCGGAATACAATAATGCCCCTTGGGCATCCTTCAAGATCCCGCCATAGCGGACGACATTTGGAACTGTCGCGCCAACGGGTTGCTGCGCCCAGCTAATGGAGCACAGCAATGCAAGAATAATCATCTCCCCCACGATTTTCGACCCACGCATTAGCACAGTCCTCTCAAAAGAATTGAACATTCGTCAAAAGGCGTTCTTGAAGTAATAGCCCAACACCAACTGACGGACGGTATTGCTGACATTTTCGCGTAAATATTCTGGAGGAGTAGCAAAACATCCAGTTTTTGCCAAGACAACCTTCACGCTCCGCAGCACACTATCCGTTTCCGTCCCACTTAGAATGTTGCTACCGTACTCCAAGGTCTCCGGTCTCTCCGTCGTGTCTCTGATCGTGACACTCGGCACACCAAAAATAGAACACTCCTCTTGCACCGTACCGCTATCGCTCAAGACGCAATACGCATTCTGTTCCAATTTGACGAAATCGAAAAATCCGAAGGGTTCCAGGTATCGAATCCCATCTTCTTGCATAGAGATCCCGCTCGCCTGCAACCGTTGGCGAGTGTGGGGGTGAGTGCTCACGATTACGGGAATCCCGTATTCGACATGTAGCGCGGAGAATGCTCGGGTCAGCGATTGAAGTCGACTTCCAACATCGACATTCTCGGCGCGATGCATCGTTACCAGGAAATATTTCCTCGTTGCGAGGCCCAGCTCTCCGTGAATTTTTGATTGTTCAATCTGCTCGCGGTAGGCGTTAAGCACTTCGTATATAGGATTGCCCGTGACAAATATCCTACGGCCGTCAATCCCTTCCCGAAGAAGATTGCTCCGGCTTCGCTCGGTGTAGGGCATCAGGACGTCGCTACTGTGATCGATCAAACGGCGATTGGTTTCTTCCGGGACTCGGTCGTCGTAGCACCGATTGCCCGCTTCCATGTGGAATACAGGTATTCCGATGCGTTTCACCATAATGGCAGCTAAGCTGCTGTTCGTGTCGCCAAGAACGAGGAAGCGGTCTGGTCTTTCCTGCTTTAATAATTTCTCGATGCCAGGCAGTATCGTTGCCATTTGCTCCCCAAAGCTGCCTCTGGCATTCAGATACTGATCGGGAGTTCTGACCCGAAGCTCCTTGAAGAAGACATCGTTTAAGTTGTAGTCGAAGTTTTGGCCAGTGTGCACCAGAACATGGTCGCAGAGGCTGTCCAGCTTCGGGATGATTGTAGACAGGCGCACGACCTCGGGACGGGTCCCAAGGATAGTCATGACCTTCACTCTGTCGGTCCTCCAAACCGATAATCAAACGCAGCCAACTCCTCGACCATTCTGGCTATCGTCGGCGGAGCCTCATATCCCGCCGCGCTCCATAGCTCGCGATTCACTTCAGGGTGATTGGTTGTGAGCGTGCGGTCGATCATCGTTTTGGCTTCGACAGGGTTGATTCGGATATCGGGGCGTCCGAAACTTGCTGCGAATAGCCGTAATAAGTCGTACTTAGACACCGGGGCTGCCGGTACCACATGCTGCACCCGATGCGGAGGAGCTGCCGTACGAATGATCCCGGCGCATAGCCGCGCGAAGTGGAGCGTCGTGATCCCGTTCCATTGGTGGTTGGTAAAACCGCTGACCTCGGCTCCTGCCGCCTGACGTCGGAACCACTCCGCCAGGAACACATAAGATTTAGGCTCGGGACCAATAATCGAACAGCGAAGATGGTTGGCAACGGGATGAGCGACTTCACCCAGACTCTTCGTTTTTCCGTATACGTCAAATGGATCGTGAATCGAAGCTTCGGAGTAAAGCCCCTCGCGGCCAGAATAAACACAGTCGGTCGCAATCTGCAGTAACCGGGCGCCTGATGCTGCCGCATGGGCCGCTAGGTCGTATGGGAAAAGGCTGTTAATCCGGAGCGCGTTCTCAATCTCCGCGGGATCGTCGTCGTGCACATAGGGCTTCGTAATGCCAATGGCATTAATGATCCACTCCGCGTCCTTTAAGGCGGCAGCGAGCGGTCCAGCATCCCGACATGGAAGGTTGAGTATTCGCCACTCTACCTCCGGAAGTGTGCAGCGGCATCGATCTGCCAGCTCTGGGCTACGAACAGTTGCCGAAACCGTGAACTCTGGCTCTCGGCTTAAGGCGTTCGCAAGCATAGATCCCAGCATGCCGCTCCCGCCGAGAACAACGATTTTAGTTTTGGACATACGTCCTAAGTGGAGACACTATCACTACCGCTCCACGACCTCCCATGGATTCCAATAGCGTGCGTCGTAGCGAATGTCATCGCCTCGGCTCTCGTCTATCGTAGATGTTGAGAAAAACATAATGTTGGTGCGCTCGGTAAGCGACATAAATCCGTTAGCATAGCCAGGGGGAATAAACAGGATACTGGGGAGCGCGGCGGACAGCGTATAGCGATGGACCTCGGCATTCCGGCTCGGATGATCCCAATTATCAATGGCTACAGCGCAAACTAAAGCTGCTCCTCTAACTACCAGCACGTACTTAGCCTCGCGCCGATGAGCATGCCAGGCGCGAACGAACCCGGCACGATGGTTATTGACAAGGTAAAACCGCTTCACCCGATCGAAGGTGAAATCATTAACAAAAGACAATGACCCGCGATCGTCGACAGCAATCTTTCCATTGATGACTACGGGCGTAGGCAGATCCATCATAAGATAGCCGCCGTGGCTGCACGTGCCACTTCTTTGTGAGTATTGAACATCGACAAGAACACCTGATTTGTATAGCGAGGGTTAAGAAGATCCTTGATGCGATGGTTCTCCACCAGATATTTCATCTCCTCGATACCTTGATCGATCGAATGGCTGGCTCTAAATCCTAAGAGCTGATACGCCTTGTCGCTGCGAACTCGGTAGTTTCGTGAATCCTGGAATTTCATGGGTGTTTGCTCGATGACGAGGTCAGGAAAGTGATTACGCAACTGGTATGCAAGATCGACAATACGGACATTCTGCCGGTGTAAGTTAAAGACACCTGTAGCTGAAGTTTCAATGTTACTTACCACGGCTTGGGCAACGTCCATGACGTGAAGCAGTGGCCGAAATTGATCGCCACCAAATACGGTTATCTTCCCGCTCTGCCAGGCGCGTACGGTCAAAGTATTCACGACAAGATCCAGTCTGATCCTGGAGAATTCATCGCCCACGCCGAACAACGTTCCTAAGCGAAAGGTGAGCGCCTTGGAATCGCGGAGATAAGCTTCGGCAGCCAGTTTCGTTGCCGCATAGACAGACAGGGGCGCTGTCGGCGCGTCCTCGTCGAGCTCAACTTTATCCTGAGCGCCGTACACTGAGCAGGTCGACATAAAGATAATTCGTCGATCGAAGTGGCGCGTTAGCCAGGCGACAGCCTCCTGATTCACATCAATCGTGACCTCTGGATTGAGTTGACAAGCGCCATCTCCAACAATCGCTGCCAGCCAGACCACCGCGTCTGCCCATCTGACATAGGGAAGGAGTCGATCCTCATCTCGAACGTCGCCGAAAACGAAGTCGACGGGTTTTCGATACGACTCCTCATATAGGAGAGCGTCGTAGACCCGGGTGCTGTACCCTGCTCTCACAAGTGCGTCGGTCACAGCGCCCCCAACATAGCCAGCGCCACCCACAACCAGAACATTCAGTGCCATCGGTCCCCCACCAGTCCGTTGAACAATTAGTCCTACGTCTCGCGCCTGCCGCCAGAGCTCGCGACCATGGAATTCCGGGTTGATTTCACAACGCCACAATCGTCAAAATGATTCAGGACCTGGTCGGCTGCGCGCTTTGGAGAAAATACGGATTCCAGTAGATAACGTGCATGCCGTCCCAATTCCTCCCGCAATACAGTATTAGAAGCCAGAGCCAAGGCATATTCCCGCAGTACTTCATCATGGCCGTTCTCGCAGCAGTAGCCGGCTTTGCCGTCACCAAGGATCGAGAAAAGATCATTGCCAGGATTGACGCTAGCGAGTACTGGCCGTCCTGCACTCAGATAAGCCATAAACCGTCCTGGCACATTGTTGATCTTAAACCTCCGGTCGAGTGACACTATCCCAACATCGATCTCGGTCAGCAACAAAGCGAATTCGTCTTGTGGAATAGCATCCCGCAATATCACGTTGGTCAACTCTTGCTCGGCGATCACCTTATGCAATTCTCGCACGTGACTTCCCCAACCGACCAGCAGGAAACGTATATGTGGCTCTTGTTTCAATGACGCGGCCAATCTCAAGATATTCAATGGGTCCTGAGCCACACCAAAGTTGCCGCCAAAAAAGAAGAGGACACAATTTGAAAGACCGAGCTTCTGTCGATAGCTGGTCTGGCGCGAGCTATTTGTTGGTGCTGCATACCAATTCAATAAGACCTCCACCTTCCTTCTGGCCGATGCATCGCTTCCATTCACGTAACTCAGGTCGCGGGGAGACTGCACTCCGATAACATCAGCTGCTGAGTATTGAAGTCGCTCTACCCTTTCCAGATACTTGTAAGCCAGCCCGAGCTTGAGCTCTTCCACATCCAGCATGAACTGAGTCCATACATCCCGGACTACAAGATAGGCGGGACAGCCGAACAGGGCCTTGAGTCGCCGGACAAGCGGCCCAAAAAAGATCGTAGGCGAGAAGAAGATGATGAGGTCAAAGCTGCGAGAAAGCAGAATGTGCCGGGCTCGCCACCAAATACATTGTGAAAAACTTAGCTCCCGCAAGCCGCGCAGCACTTTGCCGGCGCCCTTCGTTTTGCCTATTTGAATTCTTACAACTTCTATTCCATTTTCAGGGGAGACTTCACACGGCTTTTCGGCTGAAACGGATGGAATAAGAACCGTCACAGCGATCTGACGTCGGACAAATTCATCGACCAGATCTTTTACTAGTTTCGCCGTCGATGTGGTGGTCGGTACGAAGGAATCGGCGATGACGAGGATACGCTTGCACGAAGCGGAGCGCCTCGAGGCGCCCATGTATGCATGATCATCCCTTGTACTGAGCGGCTTCATGGATTATTGGTCGAGAACGTAACCATTTAGCGGATCAACTTCGTGGCACCGGAAAGTGAAGAGTTATTGAACAACGCCGCACGGGCTTGAGGCGATCCTAGCGTCTTGGTATCCAGCAGAATATCGAACAGTTCCGCCCAGGAGTGCGCTACAGGCGGCTCGATATTCGGTGCCTCAACTCTTTCAAACGTCCTGGCGCCCTGGATCGCTTCGCTCATCCGTCGCGCGAGTTCCGTCGCCGAGTCGCTTGGAAAGAAGGCAACGCATGGATGATCGCCGACGGTTTCTCGTGCATAGGCCTCATCGGCGACGAGCATGGGACGGCCAAAGGCCTTGAATTCACTAATTGCCAAACCCCACGTCTCTACCTTCGATGGAAATAGGAGACAATCAGTGAGCGTGTATCGCCGAAAGACCTCTTCTCGGGAAAGTCTACCCAAGAACCGAATCTGCGGCAGATCAGCGCAACGCTTGCTGATGAAGCGAGCATAGCGATTGACCGATGGCGAAAACGTCAGCCACACCTCAAAGCCTGTAACACCACGCTTCGTAAGCTGACGTGCGGCATCGCAGACCGCTTCGAAGTTCTTCTTGATGGTTGGATGAGATGGGTAGAAGAACACGAAGGGTGATGCAGGAGATTTTGCCGTCTGGTGACGAACGGCCTGTAGCTCGGGAAGCACGGGGTGCGCCACGACCACGTTGCGCGCGGCAAACCGCTGGCGGAAAGCGCGGCGCATCCACTCCTGCTGGACAATAATTGCCGTATTGCGATGCAGGTTTATGCGATACATCATGTCCATAAACGTTCTCACAATAGCAAACCGCGGCTGCATCAGCGCTTCGCGCCAGCTGAGATCGTAGAATGGGCTCGGATTCTGGCAGTACACAGCCCTTCGTTGCGCGTTGACGTTGGGAGTGGTGTTATGCAGCGAAAGCCACAGATAAGGATTCAGCTGCCGCGATAGCTTTCCGAAGAGCCAATATTCGTGATAGAGCCGCGCCAGGATGCTGCGCTTGGCGAGAGGAAACTCATGGTACTCGATGTTCGGAACGCCGGCCAGTTCCTTGTTGTGAACCAGGGCGACGGTGTGGTAGTCAGACGCACATTCAGACAGATATCCCAGGCAGTCTCTCAGGATCGACAGGCCGCCCATCTCGGTGAGGTTCACTCCGGACACTACGATTACTGGCTTGCTGTTGGCTGCCTCGGAATACCCTCTCATTTCCCCGCGTGATTGACCGCTGATGTTTGTCATTGAGCCGGCGCTTCGGGATAGGATGTACGCCATCTTATAGTCGATAACGCCTCTACCGGTGCGGCCTTTTTGTACAAGTAGCTAAAGGTATACGCAAAGACAAAGAAGAAGAATTCAGGTGGAAAGTAGTGTCCGGCGCGAAAGAGCTTGAGCAAAAGATAGATCAGAATCGCGTTGTTGATTGTCGCTGCCTGCGACGGTCCCGACAGGTGGAACTTCCACGCAAAGAGCAACACCAGAAAAACTCCGACTAGTCCCAGGTCGGAAGCCGTACGGATCAACATCGACGCAGCCTCCTCCTTGTTCATCTTCTGATTCTCGGCGCTTATATTGCCTACGCCCGCAATATCGAAAAGATACTTGTCATGGGACTGCTCATGCGAGCCCAACCCATTGCCCAGCAGCGGATGTTCCTGGAGCACGCGAAGCGCCACATAAGCATTGGACGCCAGCGCATATGTGCTGACATCCACCTCCGCGACATTGAGCGTCGTAGCCGCCTTCACCATATCGTCGAAGCGGGCCTGGAAGTTCGCGGACACAAGGCGAAAGCCGCCAATGGACACCGCGACGATGAGCGGCACCGTAACCAGCAGAAGCTTGTGCCGGGATTTGGCAACCAGGCAGATCAGGATTAGCAACAGCCCGACATATCCGACCGAAGAATCGGCCAGAAACAAGGAGAGCAGCCCAATTGCTGACTCCAGCTTGTACTTGCCATGAAAAACTGTTCCCTCAAGAAAATAGTAGATAGCTGGCATTACGATCATCATGAACTGGGCCGGCTCAGCCATCACGCTGTGCGCCCGAAGATAAGAATCGTGGAAGGCATACTGCAGGGGCAGCATCAGGATGCCAATCCAGCAGACCCAGTAGGCCAGACGCGTGTACAAGAGAAACAAAGATCGGAAATCGAAGTGCTCGAAGCGAAAAAAATTGTAGAAGTACAGGGATGTAAGAATGATGCCGATATACTGCGCCGAGAATGCCCTGAGAGTATTCGTCCCGGCGGCGATGCTCACAAAACCCGAGAAGAGCAGATATCCATAGAGCAGAACCAGCGGTTTGTTGATAACGAAACGGCCGAGCGAAAGAAGAAGAACGCTATTAAACAGCAGCAGAAAATAGAATGCCTTGATATCGATGCCCGCTTTGTAGCGTGCCATCTCACTGAAGAGGCCAACCATGGTTGACCACACCAGCAGTCCGCGAAGCGACAGCGCGTGTCCGCGCGAAAGCGTGGTCATGGCTCTACCAGGCTGGCTGCGGCTTCCAGCAGCGCAGGCTCTGGCAGCTTGAACGCCTTCGCCAGGCGAAAAAAGCTGCCGCAGGCAACGCATCCGTACACCACACGCGAGAAAGCAGCGCCCATAGTCCCGTAGTGAGGCGTCCACCAGAGGGCACAGGCCGCGGCAACAATGCCGGCAACGAGGTTCAACAGGGAGACGAAGCGCACCTGACCGGTTCCCAGTAACGCGTAATAGGGGATCACGCTGATGGACACGATGGCGAATGCTATGGTCAGGACCGGCAGAACAGAGTAGTGCAGGCGTGCGAACTCGGCGCCCATATACAATGATAGTAACGGCTTCCCAAGCAACAACAGGGGAAGGGACAATAACAGCGTGACGCCTATGCTGATGGCCAGCATGGTCCGCACAAAACGGTGGGCAGCCTCGTGCTCACCGGCTTCCATTTTGTGGCTGATGCGAGGAAATACAAAATTAAAGGCCTGCACGGAGATGATCTGGATGGGCTGCGTCAACTGCAGGCAGATGGAATAGGCACCGGCCGCGGCGGGACCGATAACGGCGCCAACAATCACTCGATCCGCCTGCATAAAGATGAGGTTGGCGATGGATTGGATACTGGAAAACGCTCCGAAGCTCGCCAAGTGACGCCATCCCGCAAAGTCAACGACCGGCCATAAGGACATGTGCGGGTTAAGCCTGCGGACCTGCCACGCCAGAAGCAGGAGGCCGAAAAAGGTACAGGCAGACGTAGAAAGCAGAATGGCGACTACACCGTAATGACATACAGCAAGGACTACCATGCTGATGATTGCCAGAGACTTGATCGCAATACAGGTGCGCGCTGTAATATCGTAACGCTCGTAAGCCGACAAGGTGCTGGTATAGGCCGCTTCGATCCAGCGCATAGATAGCAGAACAGCACCGGCGCGAATGGCGTGAGTAGCCAGGGTCCGGTCGGTGGACTCCATGTGGAAGGCCCAGCGGGCGATCGGGTTAGCGGCCACAAAAACAAGACCGCCTACGATGAGGGCGGTTGTGATACTGAGGCTTACCGTCGCCTCAAAGATCCGCGCCGCCCCGGGATAGTCCGAGCGCCCGCGGCAAGCGGCAATATACTTGGTAGCCGCGTCACCAATTCCAATTCCTAAGGCCGCAAATCCCCAGCCTACACTGTTCACTACCGCCCAAATTCCAAACTTATCCAAGCCGAGGCTGCGAACAATGATCGGGATTGCAATCAGGAGCAACAAGGGCTGTGATACATAGTTAAGCACGTTGTAAAACGCGCTCTTGGCATCGCGGCGTACTGGGCCATCGCCCAATAGCTCGGTAGTACGCTGCCACAAATTACGGATTGGTACCATAGGACTAAAACTCGCCTTTATTCAGCTGAAGGGCGGGATTGCATTCCGGCCGAAGCGTATGCACGAAGCAGCTCCAGCTTTGCGGCATATCGACTGTCCTGCTTAGCCCGTGCATGCAGATCCACCGCGATGGCCCATATTGACGAGAGCACGATAGCGCCCAGGAACGCCCCCAGGACGATTAGCATGCGACGTGGCTTGGTTGGCTTGTCGGGAACGGTGGCAGGATCAAAGACCTGGATCATGGTGGCTTCTTTGGCTTCGTCGAGCTTGGCCAGTTCGTACTGTTTCGACAAAACCTCAAATACCATTTCGTTGTATTTCAGGTCACGCATTTTTCGCAGATAGTCGAGGCTGGCCGAAGGCATACCGGCGGTTGGAACCTGAGTATCGCCGCCTCCACTATTGCTTTGGCGTTCAAGATTACTTAGCCCACTGCGCAATGCCGCCAATTCTCTTTCAGTGCGCTGTACGTAGGGATTGTCCGAAGTGGCGAAGGTCCTCATGCCTTGCAGCTTCACCTCGCGGGCCGCGATCTGCTGCCTAACGTTGGCAATCTGCTGGATAATTGCCCTTGCCTGGCTATCCAGCTGGATAAGACCGGTTTTCTCTTCTACACCTTCCAGGTTCTCTTCCGATCCGGCTAACTGTTGCTTCGCCTCCTGTACCTGCTGCTCGAAGAAGGCGCGTCGCTGTGACGCCTCGTTCGCAGACAGCTGCCTCATCACCTGCCGCAGCTCCTCGACATAACCATTGGCAACAGCGGCAGCGCGTTGCGCGTTCTTGTCCTCGAATTCGACGGTGATCACGCCACTCTTGTCGTCGCTGATGTCAGTATGGTCGGCCAGGGCCTTGAGCGTGTCGACCAGGTTCTTTTTCCTGTAAACATGCATCAGGTCGAACCGGCGAATCAGCTGTTCTCCAATATTGTTGCTCTTCAGAACCAGGACATACGCGTCGCTGGGGTTCTTCAGCCCCAAGTCTTTGCCGGCCAAGGCAGCCATCGAGCTCAGCTGACCCATCATGGCTGCCGTCAATCCCTGGTTCTGTTCAGGCGGAAGAATACTGATCTTGGCGACATAGCGACGCGGCACAATCAGAACAATGATGAGGGTCAGCACGGTTACCGCAAGCGTGACCTTCGCGATCACCCACTTCCGTTTGACCACAGACAACAGTAAGTCGATTGCCAGAATGTCTCCGTCTGGATCGTTACCGACCTCGTTATTAATTCCGCTTTCGGTCGCGCGATCGAGTCCTGGCTGCGACACTGGTGATCGGTTCAAAATCACACCGCTTTCAGTTGTCAAATCAAATCTTCGCTAAGCCGTCACGGACAATGTGGCTATTGTGGCCGCGTGAGTTGGACCCACAGAGATGCGCCTAAACCGTGCCTATTGGGCAACGCTGTAGCCCATGCGCCCAATCGCAGAGGTGCAGAAAGTGCCATCAGGCCGCCTTCACTCCATTTTCTGAGTGTTCCACGAGGAATCCGCCTGGCGAGATTTGCAAGTGTGGCCGGATTCTTCGACCGATGACGATGGGCCAAGAATAGGTCGAAAGACAAAAACGCTAAAGCGTCAAAAGGCTCGAACTCATATGCCACCGTTCTTAGACCAACACGCTCACCAATTGCGGAGAATGCCTTTGGTGTCCAGCGGCTGATGTGATTGGGCGGCATATCAATGAAAAGAGACGCGGTAGCTTCCTCAAATGCAGTCCAGGTTCTATTCGGTACCGTAATAAACACTGACCCGCCGGGTCGCAGTATCATATGGAGCCGGTCGAATAGCTCGTCCAAGTGTGCCATGTGTTCTATGACCTGGAACATAAAGACGAAGTCATAAGCTTGGTGCTTGTCGCCGAAGTAGTCGGCGCGAACATCCTCGCTAATAGCGAGGTATCCTTTGCTCTGGAGTACCTTAATAGATCTACTGTTGTACTCCGTCGCAGTAATGCTTGGTTTCTTGAAGAACCGACCGGCTATCTTATCGAGAAAGAATCCGTTCCCCGCTGCCACCTCAAGGGCGGACTTACCAGCGGTATCTAAATCAGCTAATTTCTGAATGGTTCGAGTGAACTCCCATTTCTCCCGGGGATATCCTATGGTGGGATATGCTAACTCGTAGAAGCGCGAATCTCCCGATTGGAATGGCGAGGCAAAACCAAATCCGCAGGCCTTGCACTCAACGATGTCACAGGTACGTCCGTTCCATAAGCTACAAATATGTCTTGCAAGGGCTTGGTGACGCTCTTGATCATCTTCGCGCAGGACGAAATGCTGCGCGGCTTCCTCGACCTCAACCACCCTCACAGGAAAACAGTTCGTTCCATGACAGGCCGGACAACTACTTCTAGCCGAACTCTTATATGTCATGCCCTTCGCTTGCAGCTTTCACCGGCAGATCTGACAACCGCCATGCATCTTCTGTTCTGGCGACACCGGTACCCACCGTAAGTCCGCCCCCAGGCGGTCGCTGTCTTATCGGGGGATTGCCAGCGTTCGTTGCTCCAGCCCGCTTTACCGCAAGCGATCGATGTCCGATTCAAACCGAGAGATCTGATAATCGCCATAAAGCCAGCGTTTTGTCGCGATGCTCTCCGTTGGCTTGCATGTCTTCCTCTGCGATCGTTGCGAGTGGCTTGGGAAAATTCCACGGCGAGGCTTCCAGATTCAACGGCCTCCATTCACTGGTAAAGACATCCCGATTCTTCGGATGAGCGGGGTGGGTGGTAGTAAGCAAATAGATAGATCCGCTGTTCTTGAAGTTTCTTAGTGCCTTGCTAATGTCCGAGTTGGAGAGATGGACCAGTCCGTCCCTGCAAAAAATCACGTCCGACGCAGGTAACGGTCCTTGTGTGATACTTTGCGCACGGAACTGCCGGACGCGATCGCCATACTGCTCCTGGTTGCGAGCGATAAGGGTGGGAACAATGTCCAAGCCTAGATAGTGCTCCAGGTCCAATCTCGTTTCGCGCATCCAGTGAAAGTCTCCACAAGGAGCGTCAATCATGCTCCTCGCGCCAATCTCCTTTAGCAATGCGGGTAACGCTTCGCGGACAGCTGCGGTGTGCTCCATATCGGAGCCCCATCCCGAAACCGATTCGCCGGTAACCCAGAGTTTCCTGTCATAGATTTCCGAAAAGACAACTTCGGAAGACTTCGACCCGTGGCGCAACTTCCAATAACGTCGCCGCAGCGGGCGCCAGATCGCCAACATCCACTCAGGGCATACACTGCGTAGGGTCTCTTTTGTCTTGGTCAGAGTCGTCATAGTCAGAAGTGTCGAATACCAATCCGATCGTTCCTATTTCAATACATTGATGGCCGCGGCGGCCAGGCCGAAATTCGCCAGAATCTGCGACCAGTCTTTGAAGCTCCTCAAGAATGCACCCTTGTTAGTCTGCTCTGGAACAACCACGGTGTCGCCGGCCTGCAAGCGAAGAGTATCGAAGCCACCGGTCCACAAGTGAGACATAGTTGTTTTGCTGATCACCGTCCCATTGGCCCGATAGACAAACTCGCGCGACTTGTCAGCGTTGACGGTCGGTCCGCCGGCATTTTGCAGGTAGGCGGAAACCGTCTTGCCGTTTCGTTGGAGAAACGCGCCTTGGTTGTAGACATCGCCGATCACGCTGACCACGGCCGGACGGCTGGGCACAAAAAAGCGATCACCGTCCTCCAGCGCCAGATTGGGGATTTCGTCGACTGAGTGTACAGTCGGAGGCAAGTCCAAAACGATGCGACCATCAGGCTTCAACAGTCGGAGCTGGTCAAGAGCCGCACGTTGGGTTTCGAGGGCATTCTTGGCAGCGAGGGCCTCGTCTGGGGTTTTCGCGGTCAGGGACATGGCGGCGGATTGGCGGAAGATGTCTCGTTGCATGCTTGCAATCATCATCTCCAGGCGTTCCTGCTGCACGACGCGAACGGACTCGCGCGTGAATACCCCCGCATATAAATACGCATCGGGAGCAAAGCCCTTCGCTTTCTCAATCACATCGCGCAGTCTCTGACCTGGCTCGACGAGGTAGAGCCCGGCAGCCTGAAACTCTCCTTCCAATCGAACGAACTTCGTCCGTTCAGCTTTCGGCACTTCCAAGTCGGCTTGCGAGAATATCGTGATAATGTCCCCGGCCTTGAGAAGCAGGTTGTTGTCGTTATCATGATGCAGGAGCGCTTGTGCGAGATTGAACGGAAGGAGTTTGGTCGAAAGCGTCACCGGATCGGTTCGCTGAACGACCGCGTAATCCCAATTTATTTCCGGGGCATTTTGCTTCACGTCGGTTTGTAGAGTCTCGCCGCGGGTACCTTCGACCTTTGCTTTGTAAACAACCTGGTTCTGCTGCTTCCAATAGTCTCGCGTGAGGAGAAAGTCACGATCAGGAATCAAGTCACTCACCCGCATATCTTGATGCCACACATAGCGACCTGGCCGGGCGACATTTCCACGGAGAGTGACGGAGTTTTCAAACTTAGGCGATACGGAGTCAACACTCACAAGATCGCCGTGCTTCATCAAGTGACTCATTCCGTTGTAATCAAGCGACACCTCTTCGATGCGCCGGCTATGACGCTGATCAATGCGCTCGATCCAAACCTTATCGCCAAGAGCTGTTTCCGAAAGACCACCCGCTAAACGCAATGCCTCGGCCAGATCGGTCTCCGTCTTAAGCTCAAAGATGGCGGGTATATGGACCCGGCCGCTGACCGCTATTTGCGGCCCAACCGGTGGGATATAAATGACGTCTCCAGGACTTAAGAGAGCGTCTTTCGACTTATCACCCTTCAGCAGCATGTCATAAAGGTCAAACTCAACCACGACTTGAGAGCCACGCTTCAATTGGATCCGACGCATTGACCCTGCCGGGGTCGGACCGCCGGAAACAAAGATGGCGTTTGTTATGGTGCTGAGAGAACTGACCGTATAGCGGCCAGGCCGTCTGGCTTGGCCCATAACAAAGACATCAATAGAACGAAGCTCACCCAGACTTACGCTCAACTCAAAATTCTGAAAAATGCGGCCGACCTGGGCCTTCAAGAATGGCTGTAGCTGGTCATACTTAAGCCCAGCTACATAGAAGTTACCAACCTCAGGGATAAAAATGCTGCCGCTGCGATCGACCTTGGCGCGAACATTCAGGCTTAGCTGACCCCACCCCCGAACCAAAATCTGGTCTCCGGGGCCAATCACATAGTCGGCGGCAATGGCAATGTGATCGACCGGTGCAAACGTTGTTGGTACATTCCTGAAAAGGCTGGCACCGTATATTGGGAGCACCACACCCACCGAAGACGCAATCAGTTGCTGAAAATCGGTCAGTTCGACCGTTTCCCTGGGACGTTGACCTTGCCGGGCTGACGGTTCGGTTTGCAGAGGGGAGCTCGGCATGTTTTGGTTCGGATACTGAGGAGCGCTCGGCATGTTTTGGTTCGGATACTGAGGAGCGCTCGGCATGTTTTGGTTCGGATATTGGTTAAAATCCTGGTTTCGGTTCTGCTCTTGCTCCGGCATGCTTGGCGGCTGCGACTGCATGGATCGATTGGTTGCCCCTGCTTCGGGTGGTGTCTGCGAATCGTCGTATGTTATGGAATTCGGAAAATCGGCGGCGGAGCAGCCGCCTTCACGAGTACAGGTTGTGTCAGGTTGCGCTGGAAGGTTTTCTTGTTGCTCGCTCGTGTTTTGTGCGCTGGTGAAAGCCGGGAACGCCAGCACAAGTGGAAGCACAGTCCACAGTACCAATTCAAGGCAGCGTGTTTTACGGAATGTGTCGCGCGGACCTGACATCGTTCCTCCATCAAAAGGGCAAGCGCCCAGCCGAGCAGAGAGATATGATCTCCCGTTCAGCTGCTCAGTCCGAAATCCACTCTCGAACCTGCATTCGAGCGCACCGTCCAGAACAGTTCTGTCTATTGCCCGAAATGGGACACGGACGCAGACAGCTTCGCCTCCCTCGCTTAGCTCGCAAACGAGGTCCTGATGCCGTTCCAAGACAAAGCTAACCCGCTCGCTCTGCTCAAATATGGCGTTGAGGTACTACTGACCCTGCTGTTTATGGAGGTTAATCGTCGCATGCGAACTATTCCAAGTCAAGGGAAAAACGGTAGTGGCGCAGGTTGAAATCTCAGAAAAACAGCCCCTTTTCTAGGTTCAGATTGGAGATAGGCGTGGTGAAGCAGTCGAATCGACCTGATTCGAACCGCCCCCGTACGACGCCAGCCAACATATCAGCGAACTGACAACCGAGGCATTTATCGCTATCCATGGGGCATGTTTGAAGCCCCGTCATCGTCTGCTTGTCGAACCACACTCGGGTCAGAAGATAATCGTGCAGGCTATTTCCGCTTTTTACCTTACTCGATCGAGGCTGCGCCGATTGCGTTTCAGTCTGAGACCTAGCTCTCGGTACGGCCGCTGTACCCTCTTGTGGTTCACCGTTGCACCCTCACGTTGCAGCAGAATATGGACCCGGCGATGGCCGAATCGCGGCTTCTCCCGTGCCAGCCGCAGCAACTGCTCCCGTAACTGGCTGTCATCGCGCCGACTCCGATACCGATGCGTCGTGCGCGCAATCTCCATCAGCGGGCAGGCGTGGCGCTCACTGGCTCCGAACTCCTCTGCCAGGCTCCGCACCTCTACCCGCCGCTCTACGAGCCCAGGCAGTTTTTCGGATCACCGACTGCAGCATGTCTTTGTCCAGGTTCAACTCGGCCACCAGCTTCTTCAGCCGCGCATTCTCTTCCCGTAGCTGCTTCACTTCCTGCGCTTCGCTGACCTCCATGCCGCCGTACTTTTCCCTTCAGGCGTGGATCGTGTGCTTGGAGATACCGTACTCTCGCCCCACATCTTCCATCCTCCGTCCAGCTTCGACCTGCTTCAAGGCCACGATCATATGGGCTTCTGTGTGCCGACTCGCTCCCATGCCGTCCCCTTCCTCTCGTCCGAAATCATATTTGCTTTTGGACGGATTCGGGGTCAGGTTAGGACTCCAAACTGATGACGGTACTACTGCCGGGTCGAAGCAAACGTGGAAACAATGCAACGTAGGCGTCGGAAACTAATGGATTAGGCGGTTCGGCTCCGGGAATCGGTAGTGCAAGATTTCCGACGTAGCAGAGGTCTCCGTGTTATGACTGCAACTAAAGAAGCCGTCCGCCTATGCATCTGTCGTCGACCTAACACGCCCCAGCGGAAAGCCCCGAGGAAAGCCTTTCAATTCGACATTTTGCTATTGTCTTTCGGAGTTGCCTGAGGGATAATCCGAAAATCTACAAAGTGAAGTGTGGTATTTCACCAAAGGGGCGAAACGTGAGGGAATTCTGCGTGCGCATTGTGCAGGCTCGGAAGAGGTCGAAAATACCTATGTTTGTTCTTGTCCTGACTTGCAGCCTGGCTAGCGCACAGACTGCGGTCACGACGTACCACAACGATATATATCGAACTGGAGCCAACACACAGGAGACGACCTTAACGCCGTCGAACGTAAATTTCGTAAACTTTGGCAAATTAGCCGCATTTCCGGTACAGGGTTATGTTTACGCCCAACCCTTATATGTGCCAAACGTCACCATTCAAAGTACGCTCCACGACGTCCTCTATGTGGCCGATGAGCACGACGCGGTGACGGCATTTGATGTTCAAAGCCATCAAATGCTTTGGCAAACCTCATTTCTTAACAATTCTGGACGTTATATCATTACCACTCTATCCAGTTATAACGACTTGAACTGCACCGACCTTGTGCCTGAGGTTGGCATAACGGGAACGCCTGTCATCGATACCAGCCGATCTACGCTTTATGTAGTCGCAAGAACTCGGGTGCTGGATACGACAACCGGGCAAGTAAAGTATTACCACACGCTCCATGCACTAGATCTCCGAACCGGGGTGGACAATCTGACGCCTCAAGTTATTACGGCCACCGTTCCTGGTACGGGGCAAGGTTCACGAAATGGCTATCTTACCTTTGACCCGTTCCTGGAGGCTCAGCGTCCTGCCCTGTTACTGGTAAACGGGCAGATCATCATTACTTTCGCTTCATTGTGTGATACAGGCTATTACCACGGTTATGTGCTGGCTTATGACGAAACTACGCTTCATCAAACTGCCGCCTACGTAACCACGCCCGATGGTGCTCAAGGCGGAATGTGGGGGAGCGGGGCGGGCCCGGCAGCTGACTCCAGCGGCAATATCTACGTAGTGACCGGCAATGGAGATTTCACTGCCAATGTCGGCGGGCAGGACTTTGGCGACAGTGTGATTCGGCTGAGCTGGTCGGGTAATTCCTTTGCGGTTGAAGATTACTTCACTCCCTGGGACTATCAGCCGCTGTGGGACTTCGATGTCGATCTTGGCTCTGGCGGCCTACTGCTTCTTCCCGATCAGCCGGGCACGAGATATCCTCATTTGCTGGTAATTACGGGCAAAGAAGGAACGATCGATCTCGTGAATCGGGACAATATGGGACATTGGCATGAGGGGGACGACAGCCAGATCGTGCAGACAATTCCGTATATTCTGAATGGCGTCTGGGGAGCACCGGCATTCTGGCAGAACAACGTTTACTATGGCGGATATAGCGATTACTTAAAGACGTTTCGCTTCAATTCTACTGCGGACCAGCTTTCAGACGGCCCGGTTTCGGAGTCAGACCAGTATTTTAACTATCCTGGACCGACGCCCTCGGTATCCTCTGATGGCCAGCAGAACGGAATTGTGTGGATCACTGAGAGCGATGCCTTTCTCAACAGCGGCCCGGCAATTCTGAGGGCCTATGGCGCTAATAACCTAAGTAATGAGCTCTACGATTCCACCCAGAACCAACAACGTGACGGAGCAGGTCCGGCGGTTAAGTTCACCCCCCCGACGATTGCTGATGGTCTTGTATTTGTGGCTGCACAGTTGGAAGTGGATATGTACGGGCTATTGCAGTCTGATAGCGTCCGCCGGGCTCCTCGAACGGGAGCCACTCCAGACCCGATTAAACTTTCCAAGCACATCGAGCGAGAGTCGACTAGCCGCCAGGCGCTATCTCCTCGCAACTGATGTATCTATCAGAGGACAGACAATAAAGACTTTGCCTATGGGTCGCATAGGATATTTCTACACGAAAATCAAGAAAGCTTGGGCCAGTGGAACCTTATGGGATAAGTCAAGCCGGTTCCTGGCCATAGCTGTGCGCCGACCTTTTGAGGTAGTCATCGGTTATGTCCGCCTGCCGAAGACGGATCGCAATCTGAATATTAAAGACGGTTTTGCCGACCATCGCCAGGAAACCTGTCACCACAAAAGCGATCCCGAAGACCTTCGGCGGATAATCGCTGCCTATAAAGCCGCTAAAGAGATCCAAGGCCGGGCCGCTCCGCCGTTCCAAATCAGAGGGCTTTGGGAAGAATGGATATCTGTTAATTACAAAAACCTGATCGCTGCCTTGGTAGCCGAAGATACGAAGCGCTTGGGAGAGCTGCTCGAGAACCTTTATCGGGAGCAGTTTACCATCGGTACCGGCGGATACGACAACTACGTTCGCTATCACACGCTTCTGGGCAGCGCTTATATCAAGTATGTATGGAGCGGCTACCGGAACAAGTTTCTAGCGCTGGACGGCGCTCTTGAGCAGGTACGATTTCCCTATATCGGCAATCCAACTGGAATAACCGTGCACGATAATGTGATCAGTATAGAAACGCTTCGGCACGCCTACCATGCGGTTGAAATGTCCGAGTTGCTGAAAGACGTGCGGGAAGCGGTGATTGTGGAGATTGGTGGCGGACTTGGGGGACAGGCTTATCAGACGGAACAAATGGGCGGGCGGCAGCTCGCCAAGTATCTTATCTTCGATATCCCCGAAGTTGCCGTGGTCAGCTCCTACTTTCTATTGTCGGCCTTTCCTGGTAAGCGGCTGCGGTTATTTGGCGAGGGTCCGGTGTGCGTTGCATCGCAAGAGGGCTACGACATAGCCGTCTTCCCACACTTTGCGATCGGTGACCTGAGGGACTCGTCCGTTGACCTCTGTTACAACTCGTGCAGCTTCTCGGAAATGGATGGTCTTGCTTCCAGAGAATATCTTGCAGTTATTGAGCGCATTTGCCGCAAATATTTCCTCCATGAGAACCATGATACGGTGTTTAAGTTTAAGAATGCTGACGGTTCCATGTCGGAGAATGTCATCGGATCGAAGCTGATTCCCGATCCCTCCCGGTTCAAGCGGATTTTCAAGAAGCCTCGTGTTTATGGCCTGCCGGAAGATCGATCCTTTCCCTTCTTTGAGTATCTATACGAAAGAATACAGAAATAGATTTGTTCGCTCTCAGTTTTACTCGCAGAGCCGACTCGGGGAACGAGATCTCATCTCATAAATCGGTTGCTTCGGACCAGTGCACGACCCTTCGACTACGCTCAGAGCAGGCTTTCAGTCGTGCCGACAAGATGTAATTTAAGAATCAGGGCTTTACCTCCTGCGAAATCCGTAACCGGCAGGGGCTAAAGCCCAAGTGCCATTTGGCGGGTTTCGGCACGTCTGAAGAGGTGCCCTGACACAAAGCGACTTGTGAGATACCTTCGAGTCAGTCATGGCCGTCAAACAAAAATGCCTCAGCCTCTCGATATTCTCGAAAGGCTGAAGCAGGTCATGCCGCGTAATAACTTGAGCGGCAGTTAGTAGCGTTGGTCCGAGACCCGGTTGTCAGCTTGGGTGTTCTGAATGCCGCCATACACACCATCACGGTTATTGTTGACAAAGCCGATGTAGGCGTTGCTGCTACCGGACGCCGATCCTCCGTGAGCAGCCAGTCCCATAAACTCGCCGTATGCAGGATTGTCGGAGGAAGATGCCCCATCGCCCGTCGTTGAGTCGTAGAGCGATGTCACAAAAATGGAACTACCCGGGGTAGTCGAGCCGCTGGGAATCTGTTTGACGACCATGACAACTTGGTTCTTTTGAAAGGCCGCGCTGGTGCTGTAGTACGAGATGTTGATGATGTTCTGGCCGGTGTCATAAGCAATTGCCGGCTCGACGTGGTGGCCTATGGTATTCACCACCGTGACCGCCGTCCAGGTTGGGCTGCTAAGGTTGGTCGCGTACCGCATGGTCACGTCGGCCTGCGGGCAGCCTGACAAGTAATACGATCCGGATGTGTCGCAGGTGGACCAGACGACAAAGATGGTTTGTCCCGAACTGTCGGTGCGGGCTGCGACCACCGGCCAGGTTTCTGGGGCGCGCGGATTGTTGGTGAGGCTGTAGATGTGGTTGGTATCGGTAGCGACGGTTGACGGAGTGTTACAGGTGGGACTGCTCGGCGCTCCGTGGGGCGTGCAGGTCGCAAACCGGATCGTATCGCTGTCGGGCGAAACGTAGGTCACCACAATTGTCCCGGCATTCGGTCCACCCTGAACTACGGCGACACTGGCAAATGTCGGCTCTTCTTCTCCCAAGGCATTGACAATGACCGGAGATGAGCAGTCGGAGGAGGTTGCGAAGGTCTCTTTGCAAGCGCTCAGAAGAATGACCGAACGCAGGACCCTGAGGGAGGTATTCACCACGTAGACATCACCGGCGCCGGTGCCGCTGGTACGGTTATCCTGCGCAATGGAGGGTGAATCCTGTTCGTCATCGAGAGTGGCCGCCACGATAACAGCCGGCCCATTGGTTCCTATGCAAGTGGCTTCCTGCGATCCGGTCAGGGTACCGGCCGGACAGGTAGTGGTGGACTCAAAGTTGGCTGTGGGGACGCGGCGCAGTCCGATGCCGGAGGTGGTCCCGTCATAGCGGGTGTCCATCAGGAAGAACTGCTTGTGGGCGGGATTGGCATCGGCCAGCACACGTCCGAGACCGCTGCTGTACATCTCACCACCCGTATAGAGCGGATCGGGAATCAGGGGATTGCCCATCTCGAAATCGGTGCTGCCCGTGGCTCCAAAGCAGGGGTGGCTCGAGTCGCGATGCACATAAACACCGGTAAGGGAGTCCAGGGTCCCGAATTCGCCCCGATTGTCGTTGCCGGTTTCAACCACCAGGTCGTTGTTGGTGCCGAGTTCATTCAACAGGAAGTCAACCGACGGCTCGCCCTGCGTGACAGCGTTGGTGGCCGGCTCCAAGTTCATGATGGTGCCGGTGTGATTATCGCAGTTGTTGGCAGCCAGCGGCAGAGTTGCGTTGGGCTGGGCGCCAGTGATGAAACGCCGCCCGCCGATAGGAGTCGGCTGCATCATCGGTTCTTGCGGATATTGCCCGACGGCCTCGGGATGAAATTTCTGCAAGAGCGGCAGAGCCATGGGACTGGGGGAATGCAGCAACATCTGCTTGCCAGCGTCGGAAGCCAGGAAGCGCAACCTGGAGGAAAGAGGCCCCTTATAGTCCTTGAAGATTCCAGGATTGGCGGGCCTTTGCGCGAGGGCTGGGACCGCGCACAGAAACACCGTGAGGGCAGTGCGAGCGAAGAGTGTGGGTCGTGAAGACTTCATACTTCCTCCTGACGAATGGCGATGTGAGGTTCGCCAAAACCGATTTGTGTGAAAAAAGCCCCTACCAGAAGGGCGCTGAGCCCTGACGATCACCTATCGCGGCGTAACCGCTCATGGCCGGTATCATCACAGGCAACGGGATTTTCTCAGTTTTAGGACAGCAAGCTGGTAGGCATTATACAGCGATTTCGACGACGGCCAGTCGAATTAATCGGCTGGGTAAAGTCCTGTTCCTTTGTGGTATAACTGTTGATCTGCGCTTGATGGGCGGCGAGAGCGATATGCAGGTTGGCAGCCCTTGAAGCCGCGCCACTCTTCTGCATAAATCCGCTGAGGTGCAATCCGATGAAGATGATCCTGAAGAACCGCTTGCTGTCAGGCTTGACCCTATCCGTTGTGCTGCTGGCTGCTGCGCTTCCGGGATGGGCGCAGGCAGCGACCGGGAAACCAGCCTATCTCCAGGGAATGCAAACCGTCGCTGCGGGAGGAACAACTTCGGAGAGCGTAACCCCCGCGAAGATCGATGGACTAAAACAACTGGGAAATCGCAGATTGCGCATAATCAATGTCGACAGGGGCACGCTGCAAGCCATCGAGGCCGACGGAAAAGCGACTGTGAACTGGCCGGTCCAGCTGACCTATCCTCTTAAGGTGTGCAAGCAAAACGGCTTTGTTCCGCACATCGTCATCGGACATTATCTGCCGGCACAGTTGGCTGCAGGAGGAAGAAAAGGTGGTCCCCCGACCTCATGGGCGCAATATGACCGGTTTATTGACGCGTATCTGAACTACGTGGTGGTGGAACAGGGCTTCAAAGAGACGGAATGGGAAGTCGGCAACGAGATGAACATTGTTACGGAGAACTGGATGGCGACGCAGACCCCGGCGGCTTCCACTGATGAGGCCGGATTCAATGCCTACGCCATCTTGTACTCGCATGTAGCGAAGGACATTGACAATTTCCGGCGCCAGCATCCCGGGACGATCATGCGCGTGGGTGGTCCGGCAGAAGCTGAGGACGTTCATCTGCCGCCGCAGCAGGACTGGACGACGCGCCTCATCCGCTATACCGCTGCGAACCATCTTCCGATCGATTATGTGAGCTTCCATGCGTACGGAAATGCCGCAACCGGAGCAACGTATGGAGAACTGATCAATGAGATACGCAAAGAGATCAACGAGAACCATAGCAGCGCGACGATCTTTGTCACGGAGTGGGGACCTAGCTATGACAACAAGCCGGGATTGAACTACGATCCCATCGCCGGGGCGTTCGCTTTGGACTTTGCCGCCAAGATGGCGCTGTTTGCAGTGCACGACACGATGTTTCTGTCGCTGTCGCAGCTGCCCAACAATGACTGGCCCGCCTACTACAAGCTTGACGGCTCCCCCTCACACCCGATGCTGGCACTGCTGGCGATTGCCGGACTGAAGGGCGATCCCATCCCGTGCGTGGGTACGGCGGGAGGGTCGTGTGTTGCGGTTAAGGACAGCACTGGCGACGTCGATGTCGTCTTCTGGAATTACGACTGGACGAATGAGAAATTCCCAAGCAGGATGCCGAACAAGGGCCCGCAAAAACAGACCTTCACCTTGACCGGCAGCGGTTTGTCGGACAGTTATGATCTGGCCAGCGGAAAGATGAACTCGGCTGCGTGGCAAGGCGGCGGATCTACGTCGAACTTCGCGCGGGGCAACGGGTCGAACCTGAGCTTGTCCGTCGTCATGCCCTATGGAAACTACGGGGAAGTACAGCTGAAGCCGCACTGAGATCGCATCCGGCTGGAAGTGCAACGAGTGAGTGGGCAGGTTTCGCTACGGATTCTGTCCGCTCAGGTCCTTTTGCTGGCGGTGTGAGGGCTGATGCACGGGCCAGAACATGATCTGCAATCCTGCTGCAACGTTGTTCCTGGGAGTGGGACTGACCAGGGGAAAGTTAAAGCGCTCGTACTGCACCATCGGCGAGATCTGGATTTGAGGCTTGATGAGCCAATCCACGGTTGCCGCAACATCGTTCAGTCCACCGCCGCCCAAGAAAATCGGGTCGTTGTATTGTCTGCGGTAACTCAACTGAACCTTGTTTTGAGCAGAGAACCAGTAGGTGCCCCACGCCTGTATGCCATCGCCCATCCTGCCAACCCAGCTACCCATAATCTCGCCGTACGTCCGGTACCCATCGGCATAATGCTCATTAAAGTAATAAGGAGCCATTCCCGGGAAGTTGGGGACGTTGGTGTAAATCCCCTCAACCCGCAAGTCAAGATTGGGCAGTTTCGGAAGCTGGGGAAAGTATAGGCCAGGGTTCCACGCGGACTGTTTGTAATAGGCAATGGGATTAGGTTCGTCGTTGGCCATGCCATCCGCATATAGGGTTAGCCAGTTACGCAAGCCGGGAATGCGATAAGAAAAGTTAAAGCCGGTGAAGCGCTTTCCAGGATCGACGGGCTGAGCATTGCCGTGACTGGACCAGGTGTGTAGCCAGGTAGCCAAAGTGGCTGGTCTGCCTTCGCCAGCCCACATAACGGTGAGGCTGACACCGATTTCAAAGTTAGGAGTCATTTTCAGACCAAGCTTGTCTCCCCACATGTAAGGCTGAGGATTGACAAGCTGATATCCGTTGCCAACCAGGGGAAACTGAGGATAAGGTCCGCGCAGGTAGTAGTAGCCGCCAAGGCGTCCGACAAACGCTTCATTACGGATCATGCCCAACCAAGCGAGGGGTCCAGGAAGCTGATAGGGAGTAATTCGTCCGAGGCGCAACATGGGCATGGCTTGCGCAT
This sequence comes from Candidatus Korobacteraceae bacterium, assembly GCA_049516475.1. Classification (GTDB taxonomy): domain Bacteria; phylum Acidobacteriota; class Terriglobia; order Terriglobales; family Acidobacteriaceae; genus Bog-257. Next base: position 35,264 of record JBEKTC010000001.1, read on the forward strand.
TGTTGGAAAGCATGAGCGATCCGCCGGCGTCTGGTCCCCAGGATAGGCTTTGCTGACCGAAGGACATTTCCCAGCCGGCCATATTGAGCGATACGTAGGCCTCAATTGTGTTGAATTGATTGACCCCGAAAAAAGTCGGAACAGAATTCAGGGGAAGCCCGTCCGCGGTGGCGATGGCCTGCGCCGTCGCCGGACTGTAGGGCGCGATAGAGGCTGAGCGCTGATACTCTCCCCGCACATAGAAGGCGAGTGGCCCGGCCTCGGCCCGCATCGACGCCCCTACGATGCTATTGAACCCCTGACCGTAAGGACGGCCGTAGTCGTTATAGAGAGTCTGAGCAAAGTGAAAGCTGTCGCGCAGCGGCATGCCCATAATCTCGATAGCTCGCGCATACGCCGATTCCAACTGCACGCCAACGTTGGCAGCACCTTCCAGATTTGCCAGTTCCACTGCGAATTCCTGCCGCAAAGCCGCCACCACTCTGCCCGATTCGTTGTTGACCTCAGGATATCCCACATTTTCCTGGGCCTGGAGCGTCAGTCTGGCGCACTCCAGGCGAGCGAGAGGATGGATCGCCTGGACGTACTTGGGGAGATATCCCAACCCCTCGAGACGAGCCAATGCCGGGTAAACCCAACTATCCAGCGGAACAAATGTTGTCCCCATGTAATTCGGATTGCGGGCTTTGTCTTCGGGATCTTTCACGAAGGTCCCCCAATCTGAGCTCTTGATTTCGTTGGCGGCACGGGCGCGGTAAATCTGACGTCCCAGGTACCAGCCAAGAGCGCTTCCAATCACAGCGTCCGACACCCAATGTTTCTGGCCAACAACGCGGGCGACGCTGACGCCGGCTGCTGTGCCGTAAGAGAACAACTGGGTGAGTGGACCGGGATATTCATGAGCGATAACACTGGCTGCGGCCCAGCTCACAGCAGAAGTGTCGGAAGGGAAGGAGTCGCCACCGGCAAAGAAGTTGCCGCGGTTGTTGCCGGTGTCGGGCCGCTCGCGCCCGGAAAGATATTTGAAAGCGGTGGCGTCGATATAAGCGTCCATCGCGGCTTCTCCGGCGAGGAAGCCGGTCTCTCGCTCGTGTTCATCGTGATTCTTTTCACCCAATAGAAAGAGTCCGGCGCCCGCGCCCAACAGGGCGGCCATCCCAGCATTGGAGGCGTTTGCCGCCAGGTTGATTGTGCTGGAACTCTTTGGAAGGTGAGCTTCTATCTTGGTGTCGCTTCCGACCAGGATGGAGGTAGCGAAGATGGCAGGTACGACGAAGAAAAGGTTCTGAGACTGCATGCGAAACGGAGTGGTGAGGAATGCCTCCTGGTCCTGTAGAATGTTTTTCGGCAGGGATTTGAGGGTTACATGGGACTCGCTGTCGTCATTGGATGTGGGCTTGGCCGCTTGACTTGCCGGGGCAGGGTTGGGCACTGAGGACTGCGCGCGTGCATAGCCCGCGAGCAAGCAGCAAAGCAGCGCGCCTACCAGTCTGGATGGACAGCGGAAGACCATTTAGAAGTGCACGGTGCTTTGTCCGTAGATTGCTGTGGCCGAGGGGCACAAGACCGCAACTATAAGAACGATAGGGTATGTCCGTAAAAATCTCATTCCAATGTTTCCTCGCGTCGCAGCTCCGCTAACGTGCCGTCGCCGTCGCCCGGGAAAAACGGCTTCTGGCGTCCTGCACCAAGCGGGAGATAGCGCGACAACCGATTGAATTGTGGCGTGATTAGTGTGCCCCAAAGCTTATGGCAGCGATCTGCTAATCGTCAAGGGAAAAGGCCGAGCGTGCTGCCCAGCAACTGCTTACAGGTGCCCAGCAGAGCACATCTCCACTGTCGTGTCACTCTTGCCGGGATTGGGAAACCTGATCAATCGTATATGAATAGCCCTTAAGGTAGCGGGCCAGCGCACCGTGCTAACCTGTGAGACGGGGGGAACAATGTCTCTGACTGCCGTTCTGCTCGGAGCGATCCTGCTGGTTATTGGCTGCGGTGAGATATTCCTTTATCGAATGCTGGAGGCGATCACAAGAATGCTGGAGACGATCACAGAACTGCTCGACTCGATCGACCACAAACTGCCGTCTTCTCGATTGCTTACTTCACTGCTGTCATTTTGACGGGCTGTATGCGAAGCGCTGCTATCTGTTTGATTGCACGGTAGAAAGCGGTGGGCAGTCCAGGACTCGAAGCTGCGACCCCCGGCTTGCAGATTAAGGCTAGCTGCCGTGAATCACTGTGCGGGCCTCTCGAAGACTTTGCGATCCACAGCGGAGTTTACTTCCATCGCGGTGAGGGTCATGCTCATCTGCGGCTGTCCGGCTTCGCTAAACAGCTTATACTTCGTGGGATAGTTCAGGCCGCCAAAACTCTTCCAATCCGAGTAGGTCATGGTCTGAATGATCCCGCCTGCTTGTGTCATGTCGGAGTAGCGTTCCTGTAGGAGTTTGCCGTCGGTGGCGATCCACCAGCGCGTTGGAACGCCGTCGGCTTCAACGTCTACCACGGTCGCTTCGGCATCCCCCACCTTTTCCTGGCCGGTTGCCACGAAGACGTATTTCGGGTCGTCGATGCGTTGCAGAATGTTGATGAAGTCGTGCTTCAGGGTAGCGTCCAAAGCGGCCCGCTGAGTTGGGGGAAGATTCTGCGACTGGCCCCGCACAACCATGAACGCGTCGGTTGGAGTGACCACCAGTAGCGCCTTCCCCTGCGGCAGTGTCATCTTCTGCGCCTGCTTGTCTGGGTAAACAATGCTCTGCTCAAGCTCCACCCGTTGTCCCTGGCGCAGGGCGACCACGGTTTGCCGCAAACTCTTTACGGCGTTTACCTTGGCTGGCCCTCCCATCGCCTGCAAGAATCTGTCAGCGGCCGCCTTGCCTTCAGGGTTGCTGGCCGTGGGCCCAAAGTCCAAAACGAGTGCCGAACCAGATGACTTCGGTGCTGCATGCTGCGGCTGAGCAGGCGTTTGCTGGCTAATCAGTGAACAAGGCAGCAGGATTGCGAGCGCGAAGAAGGTGGCAATTCGATAAGCGGTGGTCATGGGACGGTTGCAAGAATCATAACACCCATGAAGCAAAGGACTTCGTGGGCTCACGGATTGTTGAGGAAGCTCAAGGTGAAGGCACTCCCTTATGGGGAGAAGTACGGGTTGCAGTTAATGTGTTGCGATCCGCGCGCAGACGATGCGCGCACTTGATCTATTGTGCTTTGGCACTCGGCCATCTGGCCTATTACCCGTATCACGAATCAGTTGCAGGCGGTTGCCCTGAACGAAGGTCTGTGGTGTAAGAAGAGGTTGTGGGGGACGGAACGCCAACAACTGGAATCGTTCCGTCTGGCTCCGTGGGCAGTCCGGCGGCAGACCATACATTATCGCCAATTTAGGATGGACCGGCCCGACCCGACCTGCTGCGAGAACTTTCTCCGATGACGGGCGACTTACAAAAACAACCCGGAGACTAATTCTGGGAGTGGTATAGAAAAAGGGGGCCGATCACTTTGACATGGCCCTCACGTTCATACCTGCTGGGATGCGTGCGACACCTTCCGCCGTGACAGACTCAGTTTGTTAAGGATTCACGGAGACTCCGAGATAACTGCTACAACAACATAGGGAATTTCCGCCTTTAGCCTTAATTGATTACAGACGAGCAGGAGTTACACTACCATTGCTCGGAGGAGCAGGCTGAAAACTGGACGCGCGTCCAAACTTGGACTTTTCTTGTTGCTATCTGGAACAAACTCACCCATACTGCAACCACTTGCCAACGGCATGCATTAGCTTAAGCGCGCAGAGCGGGCTGTGCGTGGTCTTCTTCGCTTACTTGCCGAGTAGGTATCCTGCGAGAAGATTTTCTCGCATGACCATTACTGGTTCTACGCCTACAACTCTGTGGTAGGAGTAAACCTAGCACACTGATCCACCAACAATGTGGTTCACGTGAGAGGAGCCGTGTATGAGAACGTTACTTCGAATTCTGGCAGTAGCAGCTGTATTCCTCTCTGCATTAGGGGTGCTGGCCCAGGAAATCTCTGGCGACGATTATCGGACGCCTGCCCCGCCGGAAGGGACGATCACAGCCCAGCAACCAGCGGTGCCCTCACCTGCGATCTTCAAGCCGCGGGGCACAGTGATCACACCGCCTTCTTCGGACCCTCGGCACCCGGTGCACACCAACTTCAAGATTTTCGTTCCCGAGGGCCGGACGGCCTTGTCTGTTCCCGTGCCGAACAACACCTTTGCGGAGACACCGGCATCGATGGGATGTGTCTACAAGGTCGGGCCAAACTATGCCGGATGCAACCCGTCCGGCGGCGGCACCAACCATCCAACCGGCGGCTGGGGCGCAATTGCCCTGGTCGATGCCTATGACGACCCGAACGCCGCTTCCGATCTGGCGTTTTTCGACTCCTATTGGGGCCTGCCGAGCGCCAACTTCACGGTGGTCTATGCCAATACCAGTTTCGGCACGCTCAACGGCCTGACCGCCAGTTGCAGCGGGACGCCTCCACCGGCAAACCAGAACGGCTGGGACGTTGAGGAGTCTCTGGACATCGAGTGGGCTCACGTAATGGCCCCCTCTGCCACCCTCTATCTGATCGAGGCCTGCAGCCAAAGCTTGCCTGACCTGCTCTTTGCCGAGGAGGTGGCAGGCATCAAGGTCAACGCCGCCGGTGGCGGCGATATTTCCAATAGCTGGGGATATCAAGAAAGCTGTGTTGGAAACCCCAGTTGCGGCGGCGGCGGAACTAACACCGAACAACAGAATGACAACTACTTCTATAGGTACTACTGGAAGGGCATCACCTATTTTGCATCCGCCGGTGACACGGGAGCGGAAGTCCTATATCCCAGCGCTTCCCCGTGGGTGGTTTCGCTAGGCGGTACCACCATCAACCGCGACTCGAACGGGAACTTCGTCAGTGAGAGTTGCTGGTCGGACTCAGGCGGTGGTAACAGCACCAAGGAATTCTGGGCCAACCCGCCAGAGATCTCGAACGGCATGGGGCCGTGGGCGGGCTACCAGTATGAACTTTTTGGCGGAGCTCCTTTTGCTTATCCTCCCCGATCCACTCCCGACATTGCGTTGAACGCTGATCCTAACAGCGGCGTGTGGGTCTACGATACTGATGAGGGCGGTAGCTGGTACATCGTCGGGGGAACCAGCGTGTCCTCTCCGGCCCTGGCCGGAATTGTGAATGCCAGCAATAGCAGGTTAGGACAAGCCCCGCCGGGCGGCGGGTATTACTACACGGGAGAGAACAATCTTATCTATAGCCAACTGAATGATTACGTCGCGTACGCAGCACCTCGCTTCTACGATGTCACGACAGGATCGAACGGCCACCCGGCGGGCCCGAAATACGATCAGTGCACCGGCGTCGGAACCCCGCGTGGCCACAGCGGGTTGTAGAGCTTCCCGCCAGTGTGACTGAAGTCATTGAGGTCCTGCTTGGCAGGGCCTCTTCTTTCTGAATGATTCGAGCGTCTCTACCGCTGCCGCTAAAGCGTTTTGAGCGTTAGGTGCTGCGCTATACCGTACTGACGAGAATGGCTCCGTACTGCGGCCCGTTCACCCTTGCGAAAATCGCGGGGCACAGCTCGATCGCTATCTCTTCCCGGTATGTTCATCCTTCCGAGGATTCGGTCCTCACGGCCATGTCGCGGCTGGGTGGACGCAATTTTGGGCACACTGAGGAATTGCCGGTACAGGACGACAAAAGGGAAGGGCTGCTATCTGCTTGACTGCACGGTAGAGGATTGGTGGGCAGTGCAGGACTCGAACCTGCGACCTCCTGCTTGTAAGGCAGGCGCTCTAACCAGCTGAGCTAACCGCCCCTCGTATGCGAATGGGGATGATGGGAGTATCGAAAGTGACCAAGGTCGAGTGTACATGAGGTGTTGGAGTGAGGTAAATGAGCGCTGCTCCTCTCGGCTCCGCGGCTCAAATTTGTTTGAGCTCATCCAATTGACTCGTTCGGGGTTGTGTCAGGGCAGAACCTTTACTCGTGCCGAGACGAGACCTCCAAGAATCGGGCTTTTAGCCCCATGTGAAATCAGAGTTCTCAGGAGCTAAAGCCGAAGTCATTGATAATGCGGATACGGCACGGCTGGAAGGCGTGCCCTGACACAAAACAGTCCCAGCTAGCCCTTTGCCGTGAACTCCACCAGCAATTGCAGGCGCTGGCGGGCGTGTCCGCTGTCGATGGCATAGCCCGCTAGGGGAACGGCATCGCTGATACGATCGGCGTGGCCAGCGGCTACCAGCGCGGCTGCGGCGTTCAGCAGCACAACATCGCGGCGCGGAGAGCGCTCGCCGTCAAGAATCGCGCGGATGATGGCTGCGTTCTGCCCGGCGTCGCCGCCGGCAATCTCCTCGAGAGGCGCGCGTCGGAGTCCGAAGTCTTCCGGCGCGACTTCGTAGACGTGCACCTGAGCGTTGCGCACCTCGGCAATTTTGCTTGGCCCGGTGATAGTGATCTCGTCAAGCCCGTCGCGACCGTGGACGACCAGTGCGCGGCGCAGACCCAGTTCGCTCAGCGCCTCGGCCAACTTTTCCACCAGATCGGCGGAATAGACTCCGACCACCTGCGCTGACGCCTTTGCTGGATTGGTGAGCGGCCCCAGCAGATTGAACACCGTGCGCAGCCGCAACTCCCGCCGGGCAGGCTGGACATACCTCATTGCCGAGTGCATGGCCGGAGCGTAGAGAAACCCGATGCCCGTTTCCCGCAGGCAGGCGGCGATGCGCGCCGGAGGCAGGTCGATGTTGACTCCCAGCGCCTCCATGACATCGGCGGAGCCGCATCGGGAGCTGATGCTGCGGTTGCCATGCTTGGCCACGCGGACACCTGCGCCGGCAATGGTCAGGGCGGTCGCGGTGGAGATGTTGAAGGTGCCGCTGGTATCGCCGCCGGTACCGCAGGTGTCGACCAAGGCATCGCGCTCGGTGCCGCTGAGATCGAGCGCCTCGCCGTCCTCGGATTGCAACGGCGTGGCTTCCTCGCGGATGGCTTGCGCAAAGCCGACGATCTCCTCCACCGTTTCGCCCTTCATATGAAGGGCAACCAGCAGAGCTCCGATCTGCGCGTCGGTGACCTCGCCGCGCAGAATTTGCGCCATGACGTCGCGGGCTTCTTCGCGAGTGAGGGAAGTGCGATGGTTGGCGAGCTTGTGGAGAGCGTCGAGAATCATGCCTGATTGCTAGATTAGCATTGAGAAGGCCGCGAGCCGCGAGCTACGAGCCGCGAGCGAGAAACCTCATTGCATCCGCGGAACGTGCGATAGTACTGAGGTGAAGCTCGCCGCTCGATGCTACGGAGCCGTCCTCGCGTTCTCGGTGCTGACAGTGGGCGCGCGGGCGCAGCGCAGTTATCTCGGCATGGATCGCAATGACTATCCCGGCGAGGCCAACATGATGGCTCTGCGCAAGACGTTCGCATTCACTGGATATTGGCTGAACAATCCTCCCGGTGCGAATCGCAACACCTGGCGCGGTAAGCGCAAATCGATTGAGACGATGGGCTATGGCTTCCTGCTGCTGTTCAATGGCCGTGAATATACGCAACTGAAGGCTTCGGGCAATGCTGCGCGCGTGGGAACGAATGATGGAGCTGCGGCAGTACGCTCGGCGCAGCAAGAGGGCTTTGCCAAGGGCGCGATTATTTTTCTGGATCAGGAGCAGGGCGGGCGCATGTTGCCAGAGCAGCGCGCCTACATTCATGCCTGGGTGGATGGCGTGACGCGAGCGGGATATGGCGCCGGTATTTACTGCTCGGGAATTCCGTTTCGCGAGTCGGCCAGGGTTTCGGTGGTGACGGCCAACGATATTCGCGACCACGCGGGCGGACGGGAGATACATTTCTTTGTCAGCAATGACCAGTGCCCACCGTCTCCGGGCTGCGCTCTTCCGCGGACGCTGGCGAGCCCAGGAGATAGCGGAGTGAAATTCGCCGATGCGTGGCAGTTCGCGCAGTCCCCGCGGCGTCCGGAGATGACGGCGGCCTGCCGCCAGACTTACGCGCCGGATGGCAATTGCTATCCGCCGGGCTCTGGTGTGTATGTTGATGTGGACACTGCGAACTCGGGCGATCCGTCGCAGGCGAGGAGCCGGTGAGGTGGTCTGAGTTCGGGTAGAGCTGGCCTTCAGAGACTGTGTCGCAACTGGCCGAAGAATTTTTGCGATGAGATAAACTGCCCGAAAGCCGATCAAATCAGCCGCGAAGCGCCGGGCGAAGTGGGAAATTGAACTAAGCTGCGAGCGGCGACACCGGTTGCGAAACAGTCTCTTCAGGCCAGCGTCTACGTTTTTTCTTTGGTCTTCGAAGCCGGCACCAGCCGGCGGCAGGTTGGCTCTGTAGCCGGGGATGAAGGCCGGCTCGGAAACGACATCACGCGTTGCGAGGCCGGCATCGAGGCCGGCTCTACCAAACTGATTGTCTCCAGATGCAGAACACGCACATTCCATCACGAACCGAGATCGAACATGCTGCAGCCCTGCTGCGCGCCGGCAAGCTGGTGGCGTTTCCCACGGAAACTGTGTACGGACTCGGGGCCAACGCGCTCGACGCGGCGGCGGTGGCGCGGATCTTTGAAGCCAAAGGAAGGCCGACGACCAGCCCAATCATCGTTCACGTCTGCAGCATGGAGATGGTGCGCCAGGCGGCTGCCGAATGGCCGCCGCTGGCGCAGATCTTGGCGCAAACGTTCTGGCCGGGTCCACTGACACTGGTGTTAAGAAAGCAAGCTGCGGTGGCTGCGCTTGTCACCGCGGGATTGGAGACGGTTGGCGTGCGCATGCCGGCGCATCCGGTCGCGCTGGCTTTGATTGAAGCCGCACGGATTCCCATCGCAGCGCCCAGCGCGAATCGGTTCACCCAGCTTTCGCCCACCACGGCCAAACATGTGCGAGCAGGCCTGGGCGGTCGCTTGGATTACATCCTGGATGGCGGCCCGTCCACGGTCGGCATTGAATCGACGGTGCTGTCGTTGGCCGAAGGAGTTCCGGTTTTGCTGCGACCGGGCGGAGTGCCGCGTCAGCAGATCGAAGCGGTGATTGGGCCGGTTACGCTGTTGGCGAAAACACCAGCCGAAGCACACCGGTCGCCCGGAATGCATCCGCGACATTACAGTCCGCGGACGAAGCTGCTGCTGGTTCGCGAGAGCGAGGTGCCGCAGGTAGGCGCTGGAGCGTACCTGCAATTGCGGCATCCTCCTGCGACAGAGGTGCGAGAGATTGTTTTGATGCCGATGGATACCGCGGAATATGCGGCCCAACTCTATCGCACGCTGCACGAGCTTGATTCGCGGAACTATGACTGGATTGCCGTGGATACTCCCGACGATGCTCCGGAGTGGGAGGCGATTCGCGATCGTCTGAAGCGGGCGGCGGCCACAGGCGAAGATGTGTCGCACCAGGCAGAATCAGGTTGATGAGCGAAGGGTGGAGCACGCCTTCATAGGCTGCGGGAAAAGTCGCTCTTGACGTGCTTTATAACAGGGCACGACTTCAGTGGTGCCGATAAGCCGCTTATTTTTGTCGTCCCGAGCGGCCCCCAGGCCGCGAGGGATTTGCTGTTCCGAAATTTCCAGGAAAGCAGATCCCTCGCCCGCTAAAGCGGGCTCGTGATGACAACTCAAAAGGCTTGTAACGGCGCGGCTGAAGGCGTGCCCTTCAAGAAAAGCCGCGCCCCTTCTAGACGCGGCGATAATCCCAGGCCCATGCTACAGTCGAAAGCCTAAATTCATGGGTTTTTTTCCGCATTTGACCACAACGGCCTCCAAGTCGTCTCAAGGCGAATCCCCGCCGGGACTGCTCCGCCAGGTCGGCCTGTTCGACGCCACCATGATCGTGATGGGCGGCATTGTCGGCGCCGGCATCTTCATCAACCCGTATGTGGTGGCGCAACAACTGCACACGCCCGCGCTTATCCTGGGCGCATGGATCGCAGGCGGGGTTGTGGCCATGTTGGGCGCATTCGTTTACGCCGAACTGGCGGCGCGCAGGCCGGCGGTCGGCGGCCAGTATGCCTATCTGCGCGAGGCGTTTCATCCTGAGGTCGGCTTCCTCTATGGATGGGCGCTGCTGCTGGTCATTCAAACCGGAGGCATGGCCGCGGTCACA
>JBEKTC010000002.1:0-46876 GCA_049516475.1 Candidatus Korobacteraceae bacterium
GCAAGCTAAGGGTGCTGCTAGGCAAGGTCCTTGCGGCAAGAGCCAAGGTCGTGATTCTTGTTGATAACTTAGATAAGACCTGGACGCAAACTGCTGATCTCGAAATTTTAAGCGAGTTTCTTTATAGCTTACTCGGTATCAGCTCGAGAATAGCGCGGGATTTCTCGCGCGATGCCTCTAAACTAAACCCTATAAGTCTATTTTTCACCCTGTTTTTGCGCAGCGATATACATGCGGCGATGATACAGTTCGCAAGGGAAAGGGATAAACTGCCGGTTAGGAGACTCCTTTGGAGCGATTCCGAACTTCTTTATAGGGTCATCGAGGAGAGGTTTGTCTCGTCGGGTGCCAATGTTTCACGCCCGGACGAGATTTGGGAGCGTTACTTCACGCCAACCGTTGCAGGCGTCTGCGTCCGCGACTACCTAATGCGAGTTATTCTGCCCCGCCCACGCGATCTGATCTACCTCATCAAGGCGTCGCTACAGTTTGCCGTGAATCGAGGGCACACCCGCATCGAAGAGAAGGACATTTTATCGGGCGAGATGCAGTACTCGCGTTTTGCCCTTGACTCTCTGTTGGTTGAAGCATCTCCCCGAATCCCTGAAATAGAGAATTTGCTGCTTGATTTTGTTAGAGGGCCGGACGTTGTAACCGACGAGACCATGCAGCGCGCCGTTGCGGCGACGGGCTCAGATCCTGAGAGAACGGATGATTTCGTGGGCACGCTCGGCGAGCTTACATTTTTCGGGTATGAAGTCGCACCGGGAAGGTTCGAGTTCATGAATGAACTGGAAAGCGCGTCGAAAATACTGGCGATGGCGCAGAAAACCGCTGACGAAATGAACGCGGGCACAAGGCGCTTTTACATCCATCCGGCGTACCACTCATATTTGGAACTGACCAGAATTGCGGCTGCCCCGGGGCAGCTAGCCATGGAAATGTAAGTTTGGCATCCATCGCTCGTGCGCAGGCCTCCAAGTAGCTCAATCAAAAGCCGGACTATGCCCAGTTAACTCGAACGAATCGGATGCCCGATTCCCTCGACTCCGCTCGGGACAGGCTCTTCTCGCCTTTGTTGGCGAGAGGATGGGCCCAGGGTCAATCGATTCAGCTGATAGACTACGCGAACTCGAGCCTCTTAAGTTTCAATCGGTCAGCTCTGACATGGGCGAGGTCGTACTGTGCCTGCTGGACGAGCCAGGTTTCGGCGCTGCCGCCAAATACCTTGGAAAGTCGCACAGCCATCTCCGGCGAAATGCCGCGTTTCCCATTTACCAGCTCTGACAGCGTAGTTCGCGTGACGCCAAGCGCCGCAGCGGCGTCTGTAATGCTCAGGCCTAACGGCTCAACGCACTCCTGCAAGACTACCGTGCCGGGGTGCGGGGGGTTCTTCATCAGCATTGGCCGTGCTCCGCGCCTAGTGGTAATCGACATAATCAACATCCTCCGCGTAGCCGTCGTGAAAGCGGAAAATCAGCCGCCAGTTGGCTCGAACCGTCACCGCGTAGAAGCCCGTCAGCTCACCTCTTAATGGATGCAGCCGAAAGCCGGGTAAGTCGACGTCTTCGACGGTACGCGCGGCGGCAAGCCTCGCCAGAATATTGCGAAGCTTACCGACATGATCCTGGTTTACACCGCGAGGGTCGTCGTCTTCAAACAGGCGCTTTAAGCCCTTGTGACGGATCGAGCGGATCACTTTGCACCGTAGCGCGTTACATTACGCATGTCAAGTATAGATTTGCCCGCGAAGAAAGCCGGGCTTGCGCCCGGGCTTCTCAGCGATCAACCATCCACGAACCACGATCCACGAACTAGTGAATGTCAAACATCTCCTGGTGCAGCGCGGGATCGCTCTTCACCAGTACCGTCTTACGGTCAGGTACTCACGCTCGAGAATGAGATTACCGTTGGCCTTCGATGTCCTGACGCCGTTACAGGGAGAGGACATTCAGATCGGGAATTTTCTGGAAGTGGCGGAGATTGAGTGTGACTACGTCGAAACCGAGATAGAGAGATGTGGCCCCGATGACGAGGTCCGGGAAGTCGATGCTGACACCTTGGTTCGTCTGCTCGCCGTGAATGCGCCCGGCCAGCAGTGCCACTTCCAGCGTGAGCGAATGCACGGAGCCGGTTCTGAAAGAGTTCTTCGACGAAGGCTTCCCGGCGCTTGCGGTCGGCCTCTGTCCTAGCCCGATAGATACCGTGCGTCAGTTCTACAGCGGTGACAGCTGAGAGCGCAGCGGTAGTCTTTCCACACCGGGCCTCGACACGCTCCAGTAATCTCCCACACGCTGTCCTTACGCCTTTCGCCTGCGATCAGGATGCTGGAGTCGAGGATTACTCCCATGCGGGCGGAGACCACGGTTTGCGGCTCTGGATGATCTCTTCCAGGTCAGCGGCGAAGTTCGGATCCATCCGCGGCTCGTAGCCCAGCGCTTCGGCGTGCTTTTTCGCCAGAGCGATGGATTCGGAGAGTGGGCGGGGCCGGAACTCGAGGCCTGCGGGACGCACGACCGCCAGAGCGCCGGCATCGGATTCAATGATGACTTCGCTGCCTGCACGTACACGGGCCATCAGGCCGGCGAAATCGCGGGCCGCGTCCGCTTCCGAGATGTGGATTACTGGCGCCATGACATCGATTAAAGTGCGGGTGTCCCATCCTTCTCGCCCTCAGTTGGTGAGAGGATGGGCCCGGGGTCAATCGATTCAAGTTGAAGTCTACGCGGACTCGATCCGCTTGAGCTTCAATCGGTCGGCCCGGACGTGGGCGAGGTCGTACTGTGCCTGCTGGACGAGCCAGCTTTCGACGCTGCCGCCAAGTACTTTGGAGAGCCGCAATCCCCGGCAAAAGGCCGCAGCACATTCGTGGGTGCCATTTTGAGAATGGTGGTTACTTTAGTTTGGGAGGGTTCATTTTCTTGTCGGGATGATTGAGTTGCGGCGGATAGACTGGAAGAGGCCGAAGCTGAGCTTCGGCGCCGGAGTTCCCGGCAGCCCGATGTACGAAGTAGTTATCGCGGCGACGTTCTTTGACAAGAGGAAGAATGGTCAGCGCACCCGCTTGCCTGATTTCCTGATTTTCCGTGGCTAAGTCTTTGGGGCTCAATATTTTACGTGTAAGTCTTTTGTAATCAATATTTTGCGGATAGTTTTCAATGGAATCAATAATTTACGAGCGCAGAGGGGGGAGGGGGTGGGTGACGATTCGGGTTATTCGCGGCGGAGAAGCAGGTCCCCTTCGGCTTCGCTCAGGGCAGACTCTCCACTCCGCGTCCGCCCGTCTCGCAAAAGAAGCGAGTCGGAAAGACAAAGCGGACGCTCCGGTCAGGATGACAAGACAAGGGAGGGTGACGGGCGGCACGGCTGAACTGGCTACTGAAAAAGTCGTTCAACGCGAGCTGTGCCGTCGGCTAAAGCCGACTCGGAATCGAAAATAAAGCACTTAGACGCTAGCCTAAAGGCTAGCTCTACCCAAAACATCGCAAGGTCGCGACTTTTTCAGCAGCCTGTGAAAGCCGTGCCCTGATGCAAGGCCCGCCGGAGATGAGTGTCAACAAAAATCCCCACTCAAGGCCAAACGATGGCCTTGAATGGGGCACCCAATTCTCTTCACTGACAACTGACAACCGACAACTGCCCCTAGTGAATATCGAACATCTCCTGGTGCAGCGCGGGATCGCTCTTCACCAGCACCGTCTTGCCGGTCAAGTCTTCCAATTCGGTGATGAGTTTGCCATTGTTGGCCTTCAGCGCCTTGGCAACTTCCGGATGCACCCGAATGGTGATGTCGTCCAGGTCGTGGACTTTGGCCATCTTGCGCATCTCGATGTAGAGCTCGTTGCAGACGGTAACGACCGACTTCACAAAGCCCGCGCCCGTGCAATACGGACAAGACTCGCCCAAGGTGCGCTCCAGCGATTGCTTTACGCGCTTGCGCGTGATGGCGACCAATCCAAAATCGTTGAACTGGAGAACCTTCGACGGCGCGCGATCATTGCGTAAGGCCTCTTCCAACGCCATCATTACTTTCTGGCGGTTCTTGCGCTCGTCCATGTCGATGAAGTCGATCACGATGATGCCGCCCAGATCGCGCAGCCGGACCTGGCGTACGATTTCCTTGATGGCGTCAACGTTGACCTTCACGATCGTGTCTTCCAACCGCTGTGTCTTGCCGACAAACTTGCCGGTGTTGACGTCGATGGCCACCAGCGCTTCCGTCTGGTTGATCACGATGTGGCCACCGCTCTTCAGCCACACCTTTGACTTCAGCGAGCGGTTAATCTCCTCCTGAATGCCGAACTGCTCGTACAGCGGCGTGTCCTTGGTGTAGAGCTTGATGCGGCGCACCAGCGACGGCTGGAAGCGGTTGGCGAAGCGCACCACGCGCTCGTACTCGTCTTCCGTGTCGACCCAGATCTGCGAGAAGTCGGCGTTGACTTGATCGCGCAGCACCCGCTCCACCAGGTTCAGGTCGTGATAGATCAGCGCCGGCGACTTGCTGTTTTCGGTGCGGGTCTTGATCTCGGCCCACAAATGTTTCAGGAAGCGAATGTCGGCGCGAAGATCTTCTTCCTTGATGTTGACCGCGGCGGTGCGAACGATGAATCCGCCCAGGCCGTTCTCGCGCTCGCTGGTGACAATGCGCTTCAGGCGTTGGCGCTCCTCGTCGGAAGCGATCTTGCGAGAGACGCCGACATGGTTGACGGTCGGCATGTAAACTAGGAAGCGGCCCGGCAACGCAATGTGACTGGTGATGCGCGCGCCCTTCTTGCCAATGGGCTCCTTGGCAATCTGGATCAGCACCTCCTGCCCTTCCTTCAGCAGGTCGGTGATGAGCGGCTGGTTGCGATTGTTGTTGGGGCGGCTGCGCATGTTGCGGCGCGATCCGCCTTGGCGGCCGCGATCGCGAAAGTCGCGACGCCCATAGCCGGGACGCTGCGCATTACGCTGCTGATATCCCGCGGTCGGAGCGGAGGCACGCAGTTCGGCGTGATCGTTGACTTCCTCTTTCTCGCCGTTCTCTTCTACTGCCTCTTCCTCTTCCTCCGCTGGATAAATCTTTTCCCCACGCATTTCCGCCGCGACTACTTCATCCTCGTCGACGTCGGCGATCTTGGGCACCCAGCGCTCGGAGTATCCGTTATCGGCATCCAGAGTTTCTTCCTCCAGCACCAGTTCTTCATCGCCCGCCACTTCGCGCATCGCAGTCACATCGTCGGGGACTGGCTGGAATTCCATCTCCTCGTCTTCCAGGTCCTCGTGTTCCAGAGTGTGTCCTGCGGGAGCGATGGACGGTGCGGCGTGCTGCTCGGGGCTGGGTAGTTCGTAATTGCCGGCTGGCGTGTCCACCTCGTGCTCGGTCGGCTGCTCAGCCTCAGGTTGTCCTTCTGAGCCGCGCTCCGCTTCAGCAGCGACCGATTGAACCGCGTTGTGATGCGAAGTTTTTTCTTGCTGATGCAGACTGTTCTTAGCCAGTGCAGCTTCGCTCTTATGACCTAATTGCGTGTCTTCATCAACTGCAACTTCGGAAGGCCCGGAAGTCTGCGGCTCGCTGATCGGATGCTCCTCCGCCTGCGGAATCGTTTGCGCCTGTTCCTGTTCAACAGGAGCAGCAACTTCCGCATTCGCCGCCTTGCGGCGCCAGTTTCCCCACCGCCGTTTCGGTCGAGACGGCTGCTCTTCTTCGCTCACAGCAGCGGGTTGGACCTGCTCGGACTCCACAGCGGAAGGCGCTTCCGACTGCTTCGCCTCGGCGACGGAATAGCCTTGATCAAGGTGGGCGGACTCTTCCTGAATCTCCTCGACAACTTGAACCTCAGTTTCAACCGTCGCGGAAGTCGCAACGTCCTCGGATGCAATGGCGGCAATGTTGTCCGCACTCAGCGCTTGCGGCTCGACCGCGGACTGAGGCAGGTTGCGGTACTTTGAAATCGACTCTCCGGGCAGGATGATGGGCGTGTATCCGGCGGGCGGTCCGTAGCTGGGACGGGGACGCGATTCGACGCGAGGCGCCGGCTGTTCCACCGGCTCTACTGGTGTTGGTGCCGCCGTCGGCTTCGACTCGGCGCTCTCTTGCTCGGATCCGCGGCCGCGACGACCGCCGCGACGGCGACGTCGTCCACGCCAGCGGCGAGCGCCATCGCCATCGTCTCCGGCAGCGGCAGATTCGCCATCCCCAGATTGCTCTTCCGCGGGAGCGGAGAAATCCTCGACAAAGGTCTCCGCTTCGTCGTCAGTTTCAGCTTCAATGGTTTCACTCTGCGCTTCGACGGGATGCGCTTCCAGCATCGGCTGCGCATTGCCCACATCAATGGCACCGCGCGGAGCGGGAATCTCGCCAAACTCCTCGTCCTCCTCTTCATCGCCAGAAAGCTCGAGGAAGTCGGAGACGTAAAGGAACGCATCGCGCTCCAGGCCGATATCGACAAATGCGGACTGCATGCCGGGAAGCACGCGCGTGACCCGGCCTTTGTAAATGGATCCCGCTAAGGTGTATTCGTTTTCCCGCTCGAAAAAAACTTCGGCGAGCTGATCGTCCTCCATCAACGCCACTTTGGTTTCGTGCGGCGTGGAAGACACGTAAAGTTCCTTGTTCATGGATGCTCCGGTGACCGGACGCGAGTGGAGGGACAGGAATACTGTACGGAGGCTAGGCCAGGGACACACCGGGACTCTCGTCCGGATGCGATCCTGACCTGATTCGTAACCCAATAGTTTGAGGAATCTTAAGCACCGTATAAAGCGCGTCGTCCTGGGTTTGTGGCGTCACACCCGGCTGCATTTTCTTAAGACTCAGCCGAGGGGCCGTTTCCCGCCCCGAACATCGCGCCCTGCAATCCTGTCCGGCCCCTTTGAATGCTTGCGGCCGGCTATGCCCTCGTACGTGAGGGCTGTCGTAATCTTTTGTCATCCTTTGGAAACCAGAGTTGTCACTGCTATGGTTTCCCGGCGGATGCGGCCGGCTATTTTCTGTTTGCGTCCCGATGACGCCTCGACAACAAATCTTGTTGACCGTTAGTTCACAAACCGGCGCATACGAATGTTCATGACAATACCCAGCGCCAGGAACATGAACAGTACCGACGATCCCCCGTAACTCATTAACGGCAACGGAATGCCCGTGACCGGCATGAATCCAACTACCATGCCAACGTTGACCAGGAGGTGGAATGCGAGAACCGCAACCACACCCATGACTACGAAGGCTCCAGCCCGGTCGGGGGCCGTCTGAGCGTTCTGAATCAGACGCATCAGCACGATAAAGTATAGCAGGAGTACGCCCATCGCGCCTATGAATCCGTGCTCTTCAGCGAAGGCCGCAAAGATGAAGTCGGTGTGCGGCACGGGAAGAAACTGGCCTTGCGTCTGACTCCCGTGCGCGGTGCCCTTGCCAAAGATGCCGCCCGAACCCACGGCCACCAGCGACTGAATCACCTGATAGCCATGACCTTGAGCGTCAGCTTCCGGCTGCATGAAGCTGGTGAGCCGGTCGCGCTGATACGGCTTGAGCACGTGCCACGCCACCGGTGCCAGCAACGCTCCTATCACAAGGATGACCACCGCGTGCTTGGCCTTCATTCCGCCGAGGAACAAGCCCATGATCGCGATCGGCAGGTAGGTGAGCGCGGTGCCGAGGTCGGGCTGCACCAGCACCATCAGCATGGGCACGCCGACCAGCGCGCCTGCCTTAACGATGTCTTGAGCGCTGCATTCTGACTTCGTGTCGGCGAAATACTTCGCCATCGCAAGGATGAGGACCAGCTTCACCCACTCCGACGGCTGGAAGTGGAAAGAGCCCAGTTGCACCCACCGCCGCGCTCCCAGCGATTTATGTCCGAAAAGCGCCACCGCAAGCAACGACGCAATAGCGATCACGTACATCAGCGGCACCCGCTCCAGCAGCGCCTGGTAGTTCAGAACGCTGACGATGAACATGAGCGCCACTCCGGCCAGGATCCAGTAAATCTGCTTCAGGTGGACGCCGACAAACTTCGTGCTCAGCGTCGCACTATAGATCTCGACTACGCCCAGGGCGCAGATGAGCAACACCAGCACCAGCAGCACCCAGTCGAAATCGCGGAATGAGACGTAGCGGCTCACGGCTGTCTCCGGGGAAGAGCTACAGCCGGAGGCGCGACCGGCGCGCCGGTGTTCTTCTTAGCGGGAGTCTGTTGGGCGGGCTGTGAGTCAGGCTTTAGATCATCAGGCTTAGGTCCTGCCGGAATGGGCATGGCAGCAGCTTCGGGGTGCGCCATCTCGGCGTGTGACTCTGTTGCTTCCAGGTCGGCTGCGGGAATCGGCTTCTCGCCAGCCTCGACACCCGGAGCTGCGCTCACTGGCTTGGCAGCGCTGCCGGTCGGCACCGCGAAGCGTCCAGCTTGCAGCTTGTCAGGATTTTTCGCATCGCCGTCGTGCCAGACGGCGGCAACCTCAGCCTGCTTGTTTCCTGATGCAGGCTGGGTGGCTTTGGCGACGTTCGTCTGAACGCTGCGTTGCTTGGCAACATAAGCCGCAATAACTTTGGCCGCTACGCGCGCGGCCAGCGCACCGTGCTCGCCGCCTTCAAACAGGCAGGCTACAACGATCTCCGGATTGCGCCGCGGCGTGACGCCCACAAACCATCCGTTGTCTTTGTAGTCCTTCTTGCCCTCAGCGCCCAGTTTCTTCTTCAGATCGTTGGAAATGGTCTGCGCGCTGCCGGTCTTGCCGGCGAAATCGATGCCCGGAAGGCGCGCGCTGCCCGCCGTTCCTATCGGCGAGACCACGTTCGCCATGGCATCGGTGATGGTCGTCCAATTGTCCTCGTCAAGCGTGAATTTGACCCTGTCGTTGTAAGTAGAAACCTGCTTGAAACCCGGCGGGAACTGATCGGGGAAGGCCACGTGCGGATGCACCAGCACGCCGCCGCTGGTAATGGCGCCGAGGGCATGGGCGAGTTGGATAGGCGTCGTCGCCACCGCGCCTTGGCCGATGCCAACGGAAATCGTTTCGCCCGCATACCACTTCTGCTTGAAGTTTTTGATCTTCCATTCTTCCGACGGCATCACTCCTGAAACTTCCTGCGGCAGATCGATGCCGGTCTTCTGTCCGAGTCCGAGCATGGTCGCGTATTTTGCAATGCGCCCGATGCCCAGCTTCTCTGCGAGTGTGTAGAAGTACGAATCGCAGGACTGGTAAATCGCTTTGCTGATGCCAACGGTGCCGTGCGAGCCGTGGGTGGACGAGATCCAGCATTTGAAGAACCGTCCATAGAATGTCTTGCCGCCGCCGCAATTGACGATGAGGCTTTGCGCGACATTCTCTTGCAGACCCGCAGTCGCCATGATGATCTTGAAGACGGAACCCGGCGCCAACTGCGCCTGGATAGCTTTGTTGAGCAGCGGCTTGCCCGGATCGGTCATCAGCGCGTTCCATTCGTCGCGCGAGATGCGCACCGCAAACTGGTTGGGATCGAACGCCGGGCGGCTGACCATTGCCAGGATTTCGCCGTTACGCGGGTCCATGGCAACGATCGCGCCGGGCTTTCCCTCCAGCGCCTCTTCTGCGGCAATCTGCAAATCCAGATCGATGGTGAGCTTTAGTTGCTTGCCGGGAACCGCCTGCACATCGCTGAGGGTGCCAACTTCCTTGCCGCGGCTGTTGACCAGCACCTGGCGCGAGCCGTTCTTGCCCATCAGAACATCGTTGTAGTACTGCTCAACGCCCGACATTCCGACGATGTCGCCGGGGTTGTACAGCTCCCATTGCGGCTGGGTCAGCATGTCTTCGCTCACCTGGCCGACATAGCCGATCACGTGCGCCATGAATCCGTTCTTGGGATACAAGCGCCGGTGCACGGTGATGGTGTCGAGCTCGGGCAACTCGGCGCGATGCGATTCAATGAACGCCAGCTCGTCCGGCGTGATGTCGTCTTTCAGGAACAGCGGCTGGTAGCCGGGAACCGCAGCCATGCGCCTCAAGCGCGCGCGCAGCTCGTCGGGCGGCATGTGCAGCCCGGCTGCGATCTTGTCGGCATCAGCGTCCAGGTCCCGCTTCTGATCGCGCAGCAGCAGCACCGAAAACGACGGATAGTTGTCGACGATGATGCGGCCTTCGCGATCGAGGATCTTGCCGCGAGGCGCCAGGATGGGGACCTGCTTGACGCGGTTCTGCTCGGCCAGAGTGTTGTAGTAATCGTTGCGCGCCACTTGCAGGCGCCACAGCCCGAAGGCAAGCACCAGAAAAACTCCCAGCAGGATGTATTGCACTGCGGTGAGGCGGAGCTGAGAGACTTTTTCCTCGCGACCTAACATCAATAACTACATCTTTCCCAAATCTTGCTATGAAACGATGTTGACATCGATAGCGTCATATTGCCGCCGCAGCAGCCTGCACGTGGCAGCCCTCTTCCGACTTCCGACGGTCAGCCGATTGCGTGACCGGGTGACGGCCGGAATTCACTTTTATTGTAGCGTTATTCCGGGACGGGGCGCAGACAGAAAAGGACAGAGTGCATCAACCATCGCACCATTCCCCAAGCCCACCATTCCTGAGCGCTTGGATCTTCGCGTATTGCGAAGTACAATCACGGGAGGAGATATTTTGCCGGTGCGTCGAGAATGAGGGTGATCAGCAAGAGTGCCTGGCGCGATGCGGTCGCGGCTGATCCGTCGCTCGGCGGCCCGGTTTCCCAATGGTATAAGGTCGCTTCGCTCGCAAGATGGCACAGCCTGGTGGATGTTAGGAGGGTCTATCCCCATGCGGATTTTGTCGATCCCTACACGGTATTCAATATCAAGGGAAACAGTTACCGTCTCTTCGTTAAGATCGAATACCGCTGGCAGATCATTTTCGTCAAGCATGTGCTGACGCATGATGAATACACGCGAGGTAACTGGAAGAAATGAGTGCGCTCACTGGCAGCTACGCAGCTTTGCTTTCGGCCATCAGGCCCGAGGTCATTCGGGACGAAAAGCAGAACCGGGCCTACATTGGCCGGCTGGAAGTTCTCAGCAGCAAGAAGCATCTCACCTCAGCCGAACAGAAGCTGATGCGTCTTCTGCTGCTCCTGGTTGAAGATTTCGAGCGAAACAGTGACCCGGTTCCTGATGCCGGCCCAATTGACGTTTTGCGTCACTTGATGGAGGCGCACGGCCTGCGGCAGAGGGACCTTACAGACGTCTTTGGCACGGAAAGCATCGTTTCCGAGATTCTCCATGGAAAACGTGACCTCACCAAAGAGCACATACGCCGGCTGAGCATCAGATTCAGCGTCTCTCCCGCCGTGTTCTTCTCATTATGATGGTTGCTTTTCCTACCTCTGCTTGAACCTGTCCAAAAACTTGTAGACGAAGATCCCAAGCACCGCGTTGGCCAGCGCGGAGATCGCGGTGTGGCTCCAGCTCCATTGCAATCCCTGGCGCAGCAGGCCATGTGCCACACCGTAGTACACGCCCTGGTGAACTCCGAAGAAGGCGAACGTGATCAGGAAGCGCGAGCCCGGATTGTCGACGTCGATTTTTACACCCAGCGACGATGCCAAGTATCCAATGATGGTCAGGGCAATGCCGTACATCCCTAAAGGATGGCTTGGCCCTGCGAACAAATCCTGCATCAACCCGATAGCGCAGCCGGTCAGGCACCCGCTGATGGGATTCCGGCGGGCCGTCGCGAAGAAGATCGTGACCATGAAGGGCAGATCGATGATCGGCATGAAACGGACCTTCACCGGAATGAAGATCTGGATCAGCACCGCGACCAGCGGGATGACGATGATTGCGGCCCAACTGAATTCGTAAACCGAGACCTGCTCCCGAGATGTCAGGCTTCCGCGAAACGGCATCACTCGGGTGCTCATGGCTGTGGCGGCGCTCCTGCCGGAGGAGGGGCGGGTTGCGCGGAAGGCGCGTTGGGCGCCGAATCCGGAGCGGGTTTGACTTGCTTTTTCGCGGGCGGGGAATCGCCGTTATCTTGCGCTGCGGATTCGCCCGGCTGCGTAGTCGCGGCTGGCGCGGCATTATTCAACGGCTTCGCGGCTGTTCCTGAGGGACGATCGGTAGCAGGAGTTATCGCCTTCGGTTTCACCGTCCCGTTCGTTTCACCGGCTGCACCTGCCTGGGTTGGGTGAGGAGCGGCCACCGTTCCGGCTGGCCTATTCGGAATCGTCCCCCCAACATTGGGCTTGGTTCCAGTTCCCGGAGTCGCAGGATGAGCGGCAGTACCGGCTGTGGTTCCAGTTCCAGTCGCCGCTGGCGTGGTTGCAGAAGCAGCCCCGCCGGCTGGCTTGGCATTGCCCGCGGCGTCAACTTCAGTCTTGTTGGGAACGGTGGGCAGACGCTCGGCGAGAATGTCGGACGCGCGCAGCGGTCCAAGGTCTTTCGCGTCGGGCATCTTCTCGGTGATCTTGGTGACCACCAGCACCTCTTCCAACTGATCGAGCCGCGCCGAAGGAATTACGCGAATGTTGAGGAAGAGATCCTTGCCGGGCTCGCTGGAGACAACTCTGCCGACCGGCAAGCCTTTCGGAAAGATGCGATCGCCGCCGCTGGTGACGACCTCTTCGCCGGGAACGACTTTCTCGTCGCTCATGATGTATTGCAGCGTAGTTGCGCCGTTGGGAGCACCTTTCAGAATGCCTTGCAGCCGCGAGTCCTTCAGCGCGGCGCCGACCCCGCTGAACTGGTCGTTGATGGGCAGCACCTGAGCCGAGTCAGGAAAGACCTGCGCGATCTTGCCCACGATGCCGCTCGGGGTGATGACCGCCATATCGACCGTGATGCCGTCGTTGGATCCCTTGTCGATGTAGAGCACGCGCGACTGCTCGCTGCCGCTGGTGCCGATGACCTGGGCCGCAATGGTCGAGTCAATGTATTGCTCTTTGAACGCGAGCAGCGATTGGATGCGCCGCGCCATGCGGGCATCTTCGCTGAGCCGCGCCTCTTCGATCTTCATCTGCCCGATTTCGGCGCGCAGTTCCCGGTTCTCCCGTCGCACACCGTGAAGATAAATGTAGGTTGTCCAAAGATTCGCTACCCACTCCTGGCTGTGGATGACCGCGCTTTCAATGGGGGTAACCGCGGAGACCGCCCACAGGCGGATGAGGCGCGTTTCGCCCGCGTCGGATGGGCGGCGTACCTGCAGCGCCAGACCGATGATCTGAGCGAACAGGATGGCCGCCAGTACTAGCAGGTTTCTATAGCGGCCAAGGAATGTATCCATACTATTGCCGGTGGCGAAGCCGGACTTCCGGGGCCAAAGCCCGCGCGCTTATCAGCAATCGGACGCGGCGCTGAAGCATTGCTCTTTCCACCACTAGTCAATCGATATCTTGCGCAGCAGCTTGAAATCGCTCAACATTTTTCCCGTGCCCAGAACCACGCTGCACAACGGGTCGTCGGCGATCGAGACCGGCAGTCCGGTTTCCTCGCGGATGCGCTTGTCCAGGTTCTTCAGCAGCGCGCCTCCGCCGGTCAGTACGATGCCGCGGTCGCTGATGTCGGCCGACAACTCAGGCGGCGTGCGCTCCAGCGCCACTCGGATCGCGTTCATAATTGTCGACACGCATTCGGTCAATGACTCGCGAATCTCGCTGTCATCGATCGTGATTGTCTTCGGCACGCCCTCAATCAGGTTGCGGCCTTTGATCTCCATGGTCAGCGGCCTCTCCAGCGGATAGCCGGAGCCAATCTCGATCTTGATCTGCTCCGCGGTGCGCTCGCCGATCAGCAGGTTGTACTTGCGCTTCAGGTAATTCATGATGGCTTCGTCCATCTGATTGCCCGCCATGCGCACCGATCGCGAATACACGATGCCGCTCAGAGATATGACCGCGATGTCGGTGGTTCCGCCGCCGATATCAACTACCATGTTGCCGCTGGGCTCAGTGATGGGCAGGCCCGCGCCGATTGCGGCCACCATCGCCTGCTCCACCAGGTGGACTTCGCTGGCTTTGGCGCGATACGCCGAGTCCATGACCGCGCGCTTTTCCACCTGCGTAATCTCCGAAGGCACGCCAATGACAATGCGAGGATGCACCAGCATCTTGCGGTTGTGCGCCTTCTGGATGAAATAATTCAGCATCTTTTCGGTGACTTTGAAGTCAGCGATGACGCCGTCTTTCATCGGCTTGATGGCAACGATGTTTCCGGGCGTCCGGCCAAGCATCTCCTTGGCTTCTTTGCCCACGGCTTCGACTTCACCGGTGTTCTTGTTGATGGCGACGATGGAGGGCTCATTGACTACGATGCCCTTGCCGCGCGCATAGACCAGCGTGTTCGCGGTTCCCAGGTCGATGGCGAGATCGCTGGAGAACACGCTGAACAACGAGCGCATGTTTCCGAAGCGCGACGAATTACTGCTATAAAAGCCGTTGGATGACATTCGGTGCTGGTTCTTTCTATTTTGAAGCGATACTTACAGTTTATGCCACAAACCGCACAATCGCACTCAATCGAATGCCTTACTTGGGCAGATTCGAGGGTTATGTTGCGAAGGAAACGCCGGACAGGATCTCCGTCTGCGCGCCTGGTCGTGCTGGATACTGAGCCGCACACTATCAGTCGGCCCAAACAATCAAGAGTAACACTGGAGCAGGATCATTAGGAATTTAGATAATTAGGATGATGGCAGCCCCCCCGGCAGTCTTTCCACTGCGGTCGCCAGCACCAAAAGGCCATTCAGTCCAGCTTTGCGGCTACGAAAGTTTTACAATTCCGGGCCACTATCGGGCATATACTGTCATGATTCGGGTGAATCCTTTCCCCGTGGGGTGAACTGTGAGAGATCAAGTCAAACTGACTGTTCTGCTGCTCCTTGGATTTGGATTGTTGTGCGGTTCAGCAGCCACCGCCGGAACTTCCAGTTCGGCAATACCAGCCAATTCCGCAACACCAGCCCAGGCTCAGCCGGCGAACGAAGGTCTGCCGATTCCGTATCTCACCGACGTGCTCACGTACCACTACAACGTTTACCGTCAGGGATCGACCAATCAGGAAACCACCTTGACGACTACCAATGTCAACGTCAATACCTTCGGCAAGATCAATTTCTTTACCGTGGATGGCAAAGTCGATGCGCAACCTCTGTTCGTGAACAAACAATTCATTGGTGGAAGTTTGAACGACACGGTGTACGTCGTCACGGAGAACGACAGCATTTACGCCTTCAGTGCCAACTCAGGCCACCAATTCTGGCAAGTCTCCGCGCTCGGCCAGGGAGAAACTCCTAGCGACGATCATGGCTGCGGCCAGATTTCACCGCAAATCGGCATCACCGACACTCCCGTGATCGACAAAGGAAACGGGCCCTTCGGAGCAATCTACTTCGTAGCTATGACCAAGGATTCTTCCGGCAACTACCACCAGCGGCTGCATGCTATAGACCTGATGAGCGGCGCTGAGTTGTTCGGTGGCCCGACGGAGATCAGCGCTATGTATCCCGGGACGGGGGATGGCAGCCAGAATGGAGAAGTCATCTTCGCTCCGGGACAGTTTGCCGAGCGTGCCGCGATTCTGGAATACGCCCGCACACTCTACATTTCCTTCACGTCGCATTGCGACTCCCGTCCCTACACCGGATGGATTATGGCTTACAACTCGCGCACCCTGGCGCAAACCTCGGTGATCGATGTCACGCCAAACGGCAATAAAGGCGCTATCTGGATGACCGGTGAGGGACTGGCCGCCGACGGTTCGGGGAACATCTACTTTCTCGACGGCAACGGCACCTTCGATACCACGCTGAACTCCCAAGGCTTTCCCGTCAGCGGCGACTACGGCAACGCCTTCATGAAGCTTTCCAACTCTACCGGCACACTCACTGTGGCCGACTATTTCAACATGTCCGACACCGTACAAGAATCGGACAACGATGAAGACCTGGGCTCCGGTGGAGCAATCGTGTTGCCTGACCTGATGGACAACAACCATGTGGTGCACCATCTCGCCGTGGGCGCCGGCAAAGATACCAACATCTACGTCGTCAACCGCGACAACATGGGAAAGTTCAATCCTAACAATGACAGCGCTATCTATCAGGAGATTGATGGCGCGCTGCCAGGCGGCGTTTGGGCGAGCCCGGCGTACTTCAACAACGTGGTGTATTACGGTGACACCGGCGAGACCCTGAAGGCCTTTCCCATCTCCAATGCGATGCTCGCAACCACGCCAAGTTCGCAGTCGCCGAACCTGTTTATTTATCCCGGGACGACTCCTACAGTCTCCGCCAATCAAACCTCGAACGCCATCGTCTGGGCTGTCGCCAACACCAATCCTGCCGTTTTGTACGCCTTCGACGCTACCAACCTGGCGAACCAGCTGTACAACAGCAATCAGGCAGGAACGCGCGATCAGTTCGGGGACGGCAATAAATTCATCACGCCAGTCATCGCCAACGGCAAAGTTTTTGTGGGAACACAAACCGGAGTCGCGGTGTTTGGCTTGTTGCAGTAGGCGCAGGACTTCGCAGGAGCTGGTCATCGCGCCGGCTCCTGCTCTTTCAAGCGGTAGCAAAATCCTCTGTGAGCGAAACTTTCTTCAGCACCCGAAACCCTCACTTGCATTACAGGCAACTTCACTTGCTATAATCACTCGCTTGGGTGATGCACGTCACGCCGGGCTGTGGCAGTTGTCGCCTTACCCTCACGAAGCTGGGTCCGATGGGGAGTCGGAGCCCGAACCTACAGAGTGGAAAGCTTCACATAAATGGCTCAGATCTTCCATCGAAGTGCGAATACACTTGCGCGGCTCTCGATCATTGGCGTAGTGGTGATCGTGTCGGTGTTGCTGTGGGCGGCCCTGGAGATGCAGCGCTCGCCCTATGCCACCTATCAGGACGTCGCCCAGGCGCAACCGGTCCCTTTCAGCCATCAACATCACGTTGCCGGCGATGGCATCGATTGCCGCTACTGTCATACTTCGGTGGAAAATTCCAGTTTCGCCGGCATTCCTCCCACCAAGACCTGCATGAACTGTCATGCCCAGATCTGGACCAACGCGCCCATGCTGGAGCCGGTGCGCGAGAGCTTTCGCACCGGCAAGTCGCTGATGTGGACCCGCGTGGACTATCTGCCCGACTTCGTTTATTTCGATCACAGTATTCATATCAATAAGGGTGTGGGTTGTGCGAGCTGTCATGGGCCGGTGGACAAAATGCCGCTGACCTACGCCGCCAACTCACTACAGATGGAGTGGTGTTTGAACTGCCATCGCGCGCCGGAAAAATTCCTGCGGCCCCGCGATCAGGTGTTCAACATGGCTTACCAGCAGCCCGGCTCTGACAATAAGGTGAAATTCGAAGGCGCCGAATTCACCGACCAGATTGCTTTGGGCAACGAGTTGAAGCACCGCTACAACATTCGTACGGTTGAGGACATTACTAGTTGCAGTACGTGCCATCGCTAAGGCGTGGCTAAGTTTCAGGTTTCGAGTTTCGAGTTTCAAGAAAGGCGACTGACAACAACTCGAAACTGGCAACTCGAAACTGGAAACTCAAGAGGAATGGAAAAAGAGAGTCTGAAGAAAACCGAGGCGGTCTGTCCCAGCAAGATGGAACTCGCTGATGTGCAGGCGAAGCTTTCGCGCGCCAAAAGCGGCCCGCAGTATTGGCGCAGCCTGGAAGAACTGGCGCAAAGCGATGGCTTCTTCGAGATGCTGCACCGCGAATTCCCGCGGCAGGCTTCGGTGTGGCCGGAGAGCGCGTCGCGCCGCGACTTCCTGAAGCTGATGAGCGCCTCCATGGCGCTGGCCGGCCTTTCCGCCTGCGTCAAGATACCGGTGCAGCCGATCGTCCCGTACGTACGGCAGCCCAATGAAGTTGTCCTTGGTAACCCCCTGTTCTTCGCCAGCGCTATGCCGTTCGGCGCGTATGGGTCCCCTGTTCTGGTGGAAAGCCACGAAGGCCGTCCCACCAAGATTGAGGGCAATCCGGAACATCCTGCGGGGTTGGGCGGCAGCGACGTCTTCTCGCAGGCTTCCATCCTCGATATGTACGACCCCGACCGTTCGCAAATCATTACGTATGTCGGCGAGTTGAGGACGTGGAGCGATTACGTACTCGCGCTGAAGGGCGCGCTGAATTCACAGAAGGCATTGCAAGGAGCCGGCCTGCGTATTCTCAGCTGTCCCACCAGTTCGCCCACCATGAGTTCGCTGATGGAGCAGGTGCAGACGGCATTTCCGCAATCCAAGTGGGTCCAATGGGAGCCGGTGAACCGCGACAACGTGCACGCGGGATCGCAATTGGCCTTTGGGCAGTACGTGGAAACGCGTTACAACCTGGAAAAGGCCGACATCATTCTCTCGCTCGACGGCGACTTCCTCTCCAGCGGTTTTCCGGGCTTTCTCTACTATGCCCGCCAATTCGCGGCGCGACGCAATCCCGATCTCAAAGAGAAGATGTCGCGGTTCTACTCCATCCAAAGCACGCCGACCAACACCAGCGGCAAGGCCGACCATCGCCTCCCTGTGCGCGCTTCGGAAGTGGAGCAATTGGCGCGTGCTATCGCTGCCGGGCTGGGAGCCGGCGGTGGTGGAAGCGCTCCGCCGCAATATCAGACGTTCGTTGCTGCGGTTGTAAAAGATCTTCAGTCTCACAAAGGCGCGGCCGTGGTGATCCCGGGCGATAATCAGCCGCCGGCAGTTCATGCTCTGGCGCACGCGATGAATGCGGCGCTGGGCGCCAATGGCAACACGGTCATCTATACGGAGTCAGTACAAGTCAAACCGCAGGACCTAACCGCCGCGTTGAAAGATCTGGTCGGCGAGATGAATGCGGGCAAGGTCGACATGCTGCTTATCGTTGGTGCTAATCCGGTGTACGACGCGCCCGCCGACTTCGGGTTTGCCGATGCGATGGACAAGGTCCCGCTCCGCGTGCAGCACGGCCTCTATCAGGACGAGACCTACGATCACGTTCACTGGCACATCAACGGCACCCACTATCTGGAGCAATGGGGCGACACCCGCGCCTTCGACGGCACGGCTTCTATCGTTCAGCCGCTCGTTGCGCCGTTGTACAACGGCAAAAGCGCGTACGAATTCATTCTCGCGCTGGTCGGTTCGCCGGAAACCGCGGGCTACGACATCGTTCGCAAATACTGGCAGGACCAGGTCAAGGACGACTTCGATACTGCATGGCGCAAGGCCTTAAACGACGGCTACGTTGCCGATACTGCGTTTCCGGCGAAGACGGTCGCCTCCAAGGGCGGCAATATTCCTGCGACCAACAGCCTCAGTCCGGACGTGATGGAAGTGATCTTCCGCCGCGATCCGCTGATCTACGACGGCAGCAAGGCCAACAACGGCTGGCTGCAGGAAACGCCTAAGCCGGTCACGAATTTCTGCTGGGACAATGGCGTCCTCATCAGTCCGAACCAGGCGAAGAAGTCGGGGCTGGTCACCGGCGACATCGTGGAAATTGACGTCAATGGCCGCAAGGTAAAAGGCCCAATCTGGCCGCAGCCGGGACATCCCGATAACTCCATCACTGTGTTTCTCGGCTACGGACGCACCAAGGCGGGACGCGTCGGCACCGATGTGGGTTTCAGCGCCTACAAAATTCGCAGCAGCGATGCTCCGTGGTATGCCGAAGCCAACATCAAGAAGGTCGGCGAGGGATTCGGCTTTGCCCATCCGCAGGGTTTCCAATACATCGACTACTCCGATCTGCCCAAGGGAACGGAGCCGCTGAAGAACCGGCACATCATTCGCAAAGCGACGCTGGCGGACTTCATCAGCAATCCCGACTTTGCGCACGAAGGCATTGAGTCGCCGTCGCCGGAGATGACGCTGTACACCAATTATCAGTACACCGAGCTGAAGTGGGGCATGACCATCGACATGAACTCCTGCATCGGCTGCAAGACCTGCATTGTCGCCTGCCAGGCGGAGAACAACATCCCGGTGGTCGGCAAGGAACAGACGATGCGCGGCCGCCAGATGCAATGGCTGCGCGTCGATGTGTATTACGAGGGTGGCACGGAAAATCCGAACATGTTCTACCAGCCGGTGCCGTGTCAGCAGTGCGAGAACGCGCCCTGCGAAGTGGTTTGTCCGGTGGGCGCCACGGTACACAGTACGGAAGGCCTGAACGACATGGTCTACAACCGCTGTGTCGGCACCCGTTACTGCTCCAACAACTGTCCTTATAAGGTGCGTCGCTTCAACTTCCTGCTCTTCCAGGATTTCACCACGCCGCAATTCAAGATGATGCGCAATCCTGAGGTCAGCGTGCGGAGCCGCGGTGTGATGGAGAAGTGCACTTATTGCATTCAGCGCATCACGCACGGCCGTATCGCGGCCGAGAAGGAAAACCGCAAGGTGCGCGACGGCGAAGTAATTACTGCGTGCCAGCAGGCTTGCCCGGCAGGAGCCATCGTCTTTGGCGATTTGAACGATCCCAATAGCCGGGTCTCGAAGATCAAGGCGCAGCAGCGGAACTACAACTTGCTGGAAGATCTGAATACTCGTCCACGGACGTCGTACATGGCGATCGTGCAGAACCCGAATCCTGAACTTGAACCGTCGGAGCCCAGTTAGCGATGCAGCAGGGACCAGAGGAAAAAACGATTCTGCAGGACGTGCCCTGGCCGGACGAACCAGCGGTGATGGCGCCGGGGCAGACGTTCGGCAGCGTAACGGACACCATCGCCGATGCGGTCTTGACGCGCCCCATCGGCCTGGGCTGGCTGTTCGGCCTGTTTGTCGGCATGACGCTGCTGGGCGTGCTGATGGCAGCGGTCACTTACCTGTTCCTGGTGGGCGTCGGCATCTGGGGCATTGAAGTTCCGGTCGCGTGGGGCTTCGCCATCATCAACTTTGTGTGGTGGATCGGCATCGGCCACGCCGGCACGCTGATCTCGGCCATCCTGCTGCTGCTGAAGCAGACGTGGCGCAACTCCATCAACCGCTTCGCTGAAGCCATGACGCTGTTCGCCGTGGCCTGCGCCGGAATGTTCCCCTTGCTGCACATGGGCCGTCCCTGGCTGGCGTACTGGATGTTCCCGTATCCCAGCAGCATGGGCGTGTGGCCGCAGTTCCGCAGTCCGCTGGTGTGGGACGTGTTCGCGGTCTCGACGTACGCCACCATCTCCGCTGTGTTCTGGTATGTCGGCCTGGTGCCTGACTTCGCCACCATGCGCGAGAAGGCAAAATCTCCGATCACCAGGAAAATTTACGGCCTCCTGGGCATGGGCTGGCGGGGATCGTCGCGGCATTGGAAGAACTACGAGGCGCTGTACATTCTGCTGGCCGGCATTGCGACGCCGCTGGTGTTGTCGGTACACACCGTCGTCAGCTTCGATTTCGCGGTGGCCATTATGCCCGGCTGGCATACCACCATCTTTCCGCCTTACTTCGTCGCCGGCGCAATTTACTCCGGCTTTGCCATGGTGCTGGTGCTGGCCATCCCGATTCGCAAGTATTACCACCTCGAGGGGATGATCACCATGCGCCACCTTCAGAACTCGGCCAAGATCATGCTGGCTACGGGTCTGATCGTGGCCTATGGGTACGCGTTTGAGGCCTTCATCGCGTTCTACAGCGGCTCAACCTATGAGCGGTTCATGATGCAGAACCGCTGGTTCGGACAGTACTCCTTCTTCTACTGGATGTTGATCCTGTTCAACATTCTGATCCCGCAGGTCCTGTGGTTCCCCAAGGTCCGCGCCAAGACAGGATGGCTGTTCCTGATCTCGTTGGTGATCCTGGTGGGCATGTGGCTGGAGCGTTTCGTCATCATCGTCACCAGCCTGTCGCGCGACTACCTGCCGTCGTCCTGGGGCCACTACACCCCGACGCGCTGGGACTATGCCGTTCTGGCGGGCACCATCGGCTTCTTTGCGACGGCGATGTTTATCTTCATTCGCATCATGCCATCCATCTCAATTTTCGAAATGCGGGCGCTATTGCCGGAGGCGGAGGTGAAGGCCAAGTGAGTCACGCACAGCTCGCACCGCCCATCTACGGCCTGCTTGCGGAGTTCGACACCGCCACCGACTTGGTGAACGCGACCAAGGCGGCCTATGCCGCGGGTTATCGCAAGATGGACGCTTACAGCCCGTTTCCCATCGAAGAAGCCAGCGAAGCCGTCGGCTTCCACAAGAGTCGCGTGCCCTTGATTGTGCTGGTGGGTGGCATCCTCGGCGGGGCGTCCGGATATGGTTTGCAGTACTGGATCAACTGCATCTCCTATCCCCTGAACATCGGCGGCAAACCTTATCAGTCGTGGCCGGCGTTCATTGTCCCGACCTTCGAATTGACGATCTTGTTCGCGGGACTTTGTGGTGTCTTCGGAATGTTCGCTTTGAATGGCTTGCCGATGCCGCATCACCCGCTTTTCAATGTCGACCGCTTCTCGCTGGTGACCCGCGATAAGTTTTTCCTCTGCGTGGAGGCCGCCGATCCCAACTTCGATCTCGAGGGCACGGAACGCTTCATGCGGAGCCTTCAGCCGGCGTCGATCTCGGAGGTGCCGCATTAATCGGTCAGCAAAATTCAGGATTGCGCCCTCCGCTTTGCGGCCTTCCAGTGGCTCTGGACCTTCGCGGCAGAAGGTTTCAGCTTGCCTCCTGGCCGCTGTAGCCTTGCTGCTGTTGGTGGGCTGCCGGCAGGACATGCAAGTCCAGCCCTACCAGCGTCCGCTGGTGGAGAGCGATTTCTACGCCGACCATCGTTCCGAGCGTCCCATCATTTCCGGAACCGTGGCCCGCGGACATCTGGACGCCGACACTTATTTCTACACCGGCAAGATCGGCAGCAACGATGGCGACTACCTGCCATTTCCCGTGACCGCCGAAGTGATGGCGCGCGGACAACAGCGCTTCAACATCTACTGCGCGCCCTGCCATTCCGAAGTTGGTGATGGCAATGGAATGATCGTGCAGCGCGGCTTCAAGCGTCCGCCGTCGTATCACATCGAGCGGCTGCGGCACGCCCCGATCGGATATTTCTTCGACGTGATGACTAACGGTTTCGGAGCTATGCCCGACTATTCCCAGCAGGTCCCGGCGGCCGACCGCTGGGCTATCGCTGCCTATATTCGCGCGCTGCAGTTAAGCCAGCACGCCACCGAGGCTGATGTGCCTTCCGGCGAACAGGTCGCCAGTACCCCACCCGCGGGCGTCTTTGTCATGCCTCCGTACGACACGCAGGGCGCGAATACGGACGCCTCGACTCCGCCTCCGCCGCAAGCGGCGCCAGCTACAGGAGGCGCGAAGCCATGAGCCAGCAAACCGTCACTCTTCGCCAGACCGATAATGTTGTGCCGGCGCAGACTAGCCATTGGCAGAATATGTGGCTCGGGGTCGGCCTTGTCGGCGTGGTGCTCGCCATCGTGGGATATGTGATGTCGCCCGAGCAACTCCTGCGCGGCTACCTCATCGGATTTATGTTCTGGCTCGGCCTGAGCATGGGATGCCTGGGATTGCTGATGGTTCAGTACCTCTCCGGCGGCTTCTGGGGCCTGGCCATTCGCAGCACGCTGGAAGCGGGTTCTCGCGGCCTGTTGCTGATGGCTGTCCTCTTTCTGCCGATCCTGTTTGGCCGCAACCAGCTTTACGCCTGGATGACCAACCCTGCGCTCACCGAGCACAACAGCTGGTATCTGCACGTCGGCGGCTTCGGCGGCTGGATCGCCCGCGCCATCATTTACTTCGCCCTTTGGATCCTCTTTCAGACGGTTCTGTATAACCGCGGGAAGCGACTCTACGAGCCGTTGAACGGTCCGCTCCCGTTCTTCCAGGGCATCAGCGGATTGGGCGCAGTTGTTTACTCGCTCTCGATTTCGTTCGCGGCAGTCGATTGGGTGATGTCACTCGATCCGCACTGGGGATCGACCATCTACGGTTTGATCTTTATCGCCGGAGAAGGACTTTCAGCATTGGCGTTCTGTGTTGTCATCCTGACCCTATTGACGCGTGTCAGCCCTTATCGCGAGATCATCAAGCCCACGCAGTTCCACGATCTCGGGAAGTTGATGCTCGCCTTCGTCATGCTGTTTGCCTATTTCTCTTTCTCGCAGTGGCTCATCATTTGGGCCGGCAATCTGCCGGAGGAAATCGGTTTCTTCCTGAACCGCATTCATGGCGGCTGGGGCGTGGTGTCGCTCATTATTATTCTGTTCCACTTCGCGTTGCCGTTCTGCCTGCTGCTATCGCGCGAACGAAAACGCGCCGGCAGCCGCCTTATCGGCGTTGCGATTCTCCTGATGTGCATGCGAGTCGTCGACATTTACTGGTACGTAGTGCCCAACTTCGCGCACGAGCGCGGACACTTCTACCTCAGCATCTGGTACGTTGTGCCGGTCATTGCTATCGGAGGTTTGTGGCTGGGATTCTTCTTCTATAACTTCCGCCAGCGGCCGTTGTTGCCGCTGTATGACCCGCAGATACCGAATTTCCTGCATCAAGGATCGGGACATGGCCACTAACCACGACAATTACGATCCTTTGCGCAATCCGCAGGTGGACTACGAGCGTGCCGACCTGAGCGCGAGCGGCATTCTGTGGTTCCTTATCGGACTCTTTATCACCGGCGTTTTCATTGAACTGGTGTTGTGGGGAATGTTCCATTTCATGGCCCGCAGTCAGGCGCTGTTTCCGCAGCCGCGGATGAATCCGATGAGACAGGCGCAGCAGGCGCCGCCGGTCGCCAGTGGCTCGCGCTCCGTGCTGCAGAATACGCCGGCGGTGAACCTGGATATTTTTCCCGAGCCACGCTTGCAGACTTACGATGCTGGCGAGATGGGCCGATACGTCAACTCGGAGCAGGAGTTGCTGAACCCGAAGCAGCCGTTTGCCGATCCCGGTGGGGCAATACACATTCCGGTATCGCTGGCAATGCAGTTGATCGTGGAGCGGGGATTGCCACAGCGGCCGAATTCGCCGCCGGCGGAGATTAATACGCAGACCGCTGCCGGCAATACCAAGATGTTGGATGTGCAAGCAGGGCCGCTGGGACCAACAGCAAGCGGAGCCAGTTCGGCGAAGCCGACGGCCGGAGAACAGAAGCAACCGTGATTCGAAGGGCGATCATCGGGTCTGTTATTTGAATCGGCTGCACGAATAGTAACGCCCGAGCGCCGTAGGCGCGAAACACCTTAGCCCAGCACGGAGCGAAGCGGAGTGCTGGGTAAGTAGAAAACGAACCTGAGTCTCGTAGGGACGGCATAGGAACCGCAGGCCTTCAGGCCTGCCACAAAAGCAGGTCCCTCCGCTCGGGCTGAAGCCCTCGGTCGGGATGACACGGGCAATGCAATTGGACTTAAAGCTGTGAAGACCTTGGTACAACTCGCGATCTTGCTGATGGCGACGACCTTCGCCCTCGCGCAGCCGCCCTCGTCGTTCCAGGACAAGAGCTCGCAGCCCGCTTCGCAGGTCAGTCCGTCCGACTTGGCGAATGTTGGCATCAATCAGCGGCTCAATCAACAGGTGCCGCTTGATCTTCAGTTCAAAGACGAGACCGGCAAGACGGTGAAGCTGGGCGACTATTTCCGCTCGGGCCGGCCTGTGATCCTGAACCTGGTGTACTACACCTGCCCCATGCTTTGCGGCGAAGAGCTAGCCGGTGAGGCCAGCGGGCTGAGTATGTTGAAATTCACGCCGGGCAAGGAATACGAGGTTGTGTCGGTAAGCTTCAATCCGGACGAAACGCCGAAGGATGCGGCAGCCGCGAAGCAGACCTACATCGCTCGGATGAACGAGCATTTGGAGCATAAGACCAACGGTGAGGGCTGGCACTTTCTCACCGGCCAGCAGCCGCAGATCAAACAACTGGCCGACGCGGTGGGCTTTCACTACCGCCGCGATCCGGCCAGCGGACAGTTCATTCACGCCACCGGCCTCATGATCGTGACACCGGCGGGCAGGATTGCCCAGTACTACTACGGCGTGGAGTTCTCGCCGAAAGACATTCGGCTGGGTTTGATTGAAGCATCGCGCGGCAACATCGGCAACGTAGTGGATGAGGTGTTGCTGTACTGCTATCACTATGACCCCAAGACCGGACGGTACGGCGCCGTGGTCACCAATATCATGCGTTTGGCGGGTACTGCCACCATGCTGATCCTGGGCGGATTTCTTATCGTGATGTTTCGCCGCGAATCGCACGGCGGCAGCCAGAGAACAGGACGGGCCTGATCGATATGTGGAAGAACCTCCCACTTTTTCCGGAGCGTGCCTCGGCTTTGGCATGGCAGGTGGACGGACTTTATTTTTTGCTGATCGCGGTGTCGGCGTTTTTTTCGCTGCTCATCTTCGCCGTGATCTTCGTGTTCGCGGTGAAGTATCGCCGCTCAGTCCATCCGCATCCGGTGCAGATCGAAGGCTCCCTCCCGCTGGAATTGGCGTGGACGTTGATCCCGCTCGGCATTTGCATGATTTTCTTTGCGTGGGGCTCGCTGATTTATTTTCAGGAGGCGCGTCCGCCCAAGGGAGCGATGGAAGTTTACGTGGTCGGCAAGCAGTGGATGTGGAAGTTTGAACATGAAACCGGGCAGCGCGAGATCAATCAATTGCACATACCCGTTGATCGCGACGTCAAGATGGTAATGAGTTCTCAGGATGTGATCCACGACTTCTTTGTGCCGGCATTTCGGGTGAAGGCTGATGTGCTGCCCGGCCGGTTCACCGAAGTCTGGTTCCATACCACGAAAACCGGTACGTACCATTTGTTTTGCTCGCAATACTGCGGTACGGACCACTCCGGGATGATCGGCCAGGTGATCGTGATGGAGCCGGTTGCGTTCCAGGCATGGCTCAGCGGGGGCGGCGGGACGGGTTCGATGGCGTCCAACGGCCAGCAGCTCTTTCAGCAGTTGGGCTGCGCTACGTGCCACCGCTTCGATACGCAGGGGCGCGGCCCGAACCTGGCGGGAGTGTTCGGCAAGCCTGTGCTGCTGGACGACGGCCGCACCGTAACTGCCGACGAGAATTATCTTCGTGAATCGATTTTGAATCCCGGCGCCAAGATTGTGTCCGGCTTCAAGCCCATCATGCCCAGCTTCCAGGGACAGGTTTCCGAGGAAAGTTTAGGGGCACTTGTGTCCTACATTAAGTCGCTGGCGCAACCGCAACAGAATGAGACGGGGAGCAATCGCCCGCCGGCTCCCGAGACATCGAGTGTGCAGTAAGGTCCCAGAACCCGAAGGTGTGTGACATGGCAACCGCCGTACAAGCTGTCGAACGCGAGAACTACCTGAATTCGAACTACGGCATCAAGTCGTGGCTGCTGACGACAGACCACAAGCGTATCGCGCTGCTGTATCTGGTCTCGATCACCGCCATGTTCTGGATCGGCGGTTTCTTCGCCATGCTGATCCGCCTGGAGTTGCTCACTCCGGCGGGCGACATGGTCTCGTCCGACACCTACAATAAGCTGTTCACCATGCACGGGATCATCATGGTGTTTTTCTTCCTGATCCCGTCGGTACCGGCAACGCTGGGTAATTTCCTGATTCCGTTGATGGTCGGCGCCAAAGACCTGGCATTTCCGCGAGTGAACCTGCTGAGCTGGTATATCTACATGGCCGGCGCTATTACCGCGCTGACCGCGATGGTCACCGGTGGCGTCGATACCGGCTGGACCTTCTACACGCCGTTCAGCACAACCTATTCCAATACACATGTAATCGGCGCCGCGGTCGGGATATTTATTACGGGATTCTCGTCAATCCTTACCGGATTGAACTTCATTGTCACGATTCATCGTATGCGCGCGCCGGGCATGACGTGGCGGCGCTTGCCCTTGTTTTGCTGGTCGAACTATGCGGCCGCGCTCATCATGGTGCTGGGGACCCCGGTAATCGCGATTACGCTCTTGCTGGTCGCTCTGGAGCGTGCCTTCAATATCGGCATCTTCAATCCCCAACTGGGTGGTGACCCGATTCTTTTTCAGCACCTGTTCTGGTTTTACTCGCATCCGGCGGTCTACATCATGATCCTGCCCGGCATGGGCGTCATCAGCGAGGTTGTAACCTGCTTCTCGCGCAAGCGCGTCTTCGGGTACGAATTCGTTGCGCTGGCCTCGATTGCCATTGCCGTTCTCGGCTTCCTGGTCTGGGCGCACCATATGTTTGTTGCCGGCATTTCGGTGTACGCGGCGCTGGTGTTTTCGCTGCTCAGCTACCTGGTCGCTATCCCGTCAGCGGTGAAGGTCTTTAACTGGACGGCGACGATGTACAAAGGAGCAATCCGTTACGACACGCCGATGCTCTACGCCTTCGGATTCATCGGGCTGTTTACCGTCGGCGGCCTGACGGGCGTCTTCCTGGCTTCGCTGGGCGTCGACGTGCACGTCCACGACACCTACTTTGTAGTAGCCCACTTCCACTACGTGATGGTGGGCGGCATGGTGATGGCCTACATGGCTGGACTGCACTTCTGGTGGCCCAAGATCACCGGCCGCATGTATCCCGAAGCGTGGGCCAAGCTGTCGGCGCTGCTGGTGTTCGTCGGTTTCAATACCACTTTCTTCCCGCTGTTCATTGTTGGCTACATGGGGTTGCCGCGCCGCTACCACGCGTATCCGCCGGAGTTCCAGGTGCTGAATGTGCTTTCCACCGCGGGAGCGTCGATCTTGGCCGTGGGCTATGTTCTGCCGATGATCTACTTCCTGTGGTCCCTGCGCTACGGGGAGCCGGCGCCACCGAATCCGTATAATGCCGTTGGCCTGGAGTGGATGACGCCTTCGCCGCCGCCCACCCACAACTTCGATGAGACGCCGATTGTGACTTGGGAAGCCTACGACTACGAGCATCAGCCGCAAGAGGAGGTCACCGTTGGCCACTAGCGATATGGGCGATATCCAGGTCGCTGAGCACGCGCTGCAACACCACTTTGCGGACATGGAGCAGCAGCAGGAAACCTCCACCTTCGGCATGTGGATGTTCCTGCTGACGGAAATCATGTTCTTCGGCGGCCTCTTTTGCGCGTATCTGGTGTACCGCGC
This sequence comes from Candidatus Korobacteraceae bacterium, assembly GCA_049516475.1. GTDB lineage: Bacteria > Acidobacteriota > Terriglobia > Terriglobales > Acidobacteriaceae > Bog-257. Next base: position 28,923 of record JBEKTC010000002.1, read on the forward strand.
CTCTTACTACCAGGCATTCGTGGAAGGCAGCCAGAAGATGAATATCTGGCTGGGCGCGACTAACACGGCGGTGCTGATCTGCAGCTCATTGAGCATGGCATTGGGCGTCCGCGCCGCCCAGATGGGCAAGCCTAAGCTGATGGCTGTCCTGTTGCTGATTACCATCGTGTTCGGCTGCGGTTTTCTCGGGATCAAAGCGGTCGAGTATCACGAGCACTGGGTGAATCATGAATTTCCCGGGCCGACCTTCCACTTTGAGACCGGCGATCCAGCGCATCCGGCAACTGATCCCGTGCATACCGAGATTTACTTCTCGCTGTACTGGGCGATGACGGGACTGCATGCTTTGCACATGATTATCGGAGTCGGCCTGGTCACCTGGATCATCATTGCCGGCTTGGGCGGCGCCTACAGCCGTTCCTACTTCACTCCGGTGGAAAATGTCGGCTTATATTGGCACTTCGTCGATCTGGTTTGGATTTATTTATTTCCGCTGCTTTATTTGATCAGCAAGAAACACGGTGGTGGCTAATGGCGAAGCCTACGGAAGAGCATTTCGATCCCATGTCACATGTGGTGCCGGTGAGTCTTTACGTGACCATCTGGGCTGCTTTGATGGTCTTCACGGCGCTGACGGTGTTCGCGGCAACCGTCGAATTGCACGTGTTTAATATCGTGGTGGCGTTGCTGATTGCGACCATCAAGGGCACCCTGGTGGTCCTGTTCTTCATGCATCTGCGCTACAGTACGAAGCTGACGATGGTGACCGTGGTGGCCGCGATCTTCTTCCTGATCATCATGTTTTCACTCAGTATGACGGATTACCTGACCCGGGCCTGGTCAACCAGCATCCGCTGAGGCGCCGCAATCGAAAAGCGCCTTGCGCGCGTGAAATCCCGCAACATTGGAACGTCCTACGCTGTGGTATAACGAGGCGCAGTCGGCTGCCATATGCCACATTGTGGGATATTACGAAGCGGTCAATATCTGGATACCTCCTGAAATTACTTTGTCCAGTTTCATCATCCTGTAACAAAGATGCATGTAACCTACGTACGTGATTCCCTCATACGATAGTTCCACGCCTACAGTCGGCTACAATACAGCCGTGAAGCAAACGATCTTTGTTGTGGAAGATGACGCCGATATTCTGCGCCTGGTTCGGCACCATCTGGAAGCCGCCGGCTATGGCGTTCGCACGTTCACCGCCACCGCCGGAGTCATCGCCGACGCCGAAAAACAATCTCCGTCGCTATTTCTCCTCGACATCATGGTTCCTGGAGGCGACGGTCTGGAACTCTGCCGGCGCATCCGCCAGACCTCGTCGCTTTCCATGGCCCCGGTCATTTTTCTGACCGCCAAGACCAGTGAGTCGGACCGCGTTATCGGGCTGGAGATGGGCGCCGACGATTACATTCCCAAACCGTTCAGCCCACGCGAACTGGTGGCCCGCGTGCGGGCCGTGCTGCGGCGGTTCGAACGTCCTCTCGCGCCCAGCATTGTCAAGGCGGGCGACATCGAAATCGATAGCGGCGGCATGACCTTGACGGTTCGCGGCCAGTTGACGCAAACCACGGCCACGGAATTCCGTCTGCTGGAATATCTGGCGCGGCATCCCGGCCGGGTCTTCACACGCGACCAACTGCTCGATGCTGTCTGGCGCGACACCCACTACGTCACACCGCGCTCGGTTGACGTCTATGTGCGCCGCATTCGTGAGAAAATCGAGGCTAATCCCGATGAGCCTCGTTATCTGAAGACGGTTCGCGGAGCGGGCTACCGCTTCGAAATTCCCAAATCGTGAAGAGCTGCAAACCGTGAAGAGTCGCATCTTCGTCAAATTGTTTCTCGCGGCCCTGGTGGTCATTGCGGCGTGTACTGTCTCACTCGATCTGCTCATCGGTCGTACCTGGGAGAACATGCTGCGTCGCGAGATTGAAACCTCCTTGCGACAAAAGACGCAGATGTTCGCCGCACGCGTGGCCGACGCTTCCCCCGGTTCTCTGAAGCAAATGACCGAGCAGGCTGCCCCGGCTGCGGGGGCCCGGATCACCGTTATCGACGCGACGGGCAAGGTCCTGGCCGACTCCGAAGCTAACCCTGACACCATGGAGAATCACGCCGCCCGCCCGGAATTTGTCGCAGCGCTGCAGGGACAGATTGGAAGTGCCACGCGCCTCAGCAAGACGATCGGAGTGGACCTGCTGTATGTGGCAGTGCCCGTTCCCGGCGGCGCGGTGCGCATGGCGTATCCCCTCAGCTCGATTCGCGAAGCCAATCGTGAGATTCGTCGCGATCTGCTAGAAGGCTCGGCGGTCGCTGGACTGCTGGCGCTTTTGCTGGCCTTTGTCGCAACCCAGTCAATTGGCAGACGGCTGCTTCGCATCACCGATTTTGCCGAGCGCGTGGCCGCCGGCGATCTGTCAGCGCGAATCCAGGAAGGAGCGGGCGACGAGATTGCGCATGTGGCGTCGGCGCTCGACAAAACTGCGCGCAAGCTGGAGGAAGGCTTCAGCGCTTTGGAGAACAGCCGGCAGACTTTGGAGACGCTGTTGAACTCCATGCAGGAAGCGGTGATCGCCGTCGCCCAGGACGAGCGTGTCTTGTGGGCCAACCAGCGCATGGAGCGTTTGCTGCCCAGCGGCGTGCGGCTGGGTGCTCCGCTGGTGCAATCAGTGCGCGACCCGGAAATCCTGGCATCGGTACAAACCGCCCTGACCACCCGCGACGTGACCATGGCTCGTGCTGCGAAGATTTTTTCCGGGCGCGTCTTCGACGTGACCGCGGCGCCCATGCCAGGCGGAGGCGCCGTCGCGGTGTTACACGACCAGACCGAAATTGAGCGAGTGGAGAAGACTCGGCGCGACTTCATCGCCAATGTTTCGCATGAGCTGCGGACGCCGTTGACCTCCATTCAGGGCTACGCCGAAACCCTGCTGGAAAGCCGCGGCATGCCGAACGACCTGCGGGAGTTTGTCGAAATTATCCGCAAGAATGCCATGCGCATGGCGCGTCTCACGGAAGACCTGCTGGTGCTGGCGCGAGTGGAGTCGGGCGAGCAGAAGCTCAACTTTCAGACTGCGATGCCGAACCAGTTGCTGGACGACGCAGTACAGACATTTCATGAGCTGGCGCTCGCTCGAGGCATCGAACTGTCGGTGATGAATACCGCGTCCTCCGCGGTCCTGGTGGACCGTGATGCCATCCACCAAGTGTTTACCAACCTCATCGACAACGCACTGAAATATGGCGATCAGGGTGGCAAGGTGCTGGTGGGGGCTTGCGAATCGGAAGATGGCGTACAGTTTTATGTTCGCGACTTCGGCTCCGGTATTTCTAGCGAGCACTTGACGCGCCTGTTCGAACGCTTCTACCGCGTGGACAAAGCGCGTTCGCTTGAGTCGGGCGGGACCGGTCTAGGTCTGGCCATTGCCAAGCATGTGGTGCGGGCACACTCCGGCACAATTCGTGCCGAAAGCGAGTTGAACCACGGCTCTACTTTCTACTTCACGCTGCCGCGGCAGAGTGTGCCCGTGACGATTTCGTAAGACTCGCTCTGTAGCAATTCCAATACGCCTGGGCTGTGAATTAAAGCGAACTTAACCGGAATTTCATGGGGAATTCACAAGCGCAGGCTATTCTTCATCCAATAGTCCGCCCGCTCGACCTCCGTGCTGGCTCACGAGTGCCGGCTCACCAAAACGTGGCACTACGTGTAACAAGTTAAAGAGAACAGAATGAGTTCAGCCGAAACCGTTCCCCCCAGCCCAGAAGCAATCTGCGCACAATTGCAGGAACAAACGTTGCAGGCTTGCCGGGTGGCGAGAATTGCAGCAGGAATTGTCGCGGAGGGAATTGCGACCGGGGTGTCGTCCGTCCTCGACGGTGTGCGGGAGCGCGAGAAAGAACTCGACACCCTCGACCGCGTCATCGATCAGGGAGTGACCTCGGTCATCACTGAGGTCGGTCCCGGGCATGCGCGCGAACTATTGGCGTGCCTGAAGTTCATCATCGACCTGGAGCGCATTGGCGACCTTCTGCTGAATTGCAGCAACCGGGCCGCGGCGGTGGGCAGCCGCATCGAGTTGCAGGACATTCGCGACCTCACGGTGATGGCCTCGCGACTGGAGAAGATGCTGGGCGACGTACACGACGCGTTCAGCCAGCGCGACCTGAATAAAGCGCTTGCGGTCTTGCGCTCCGATGCCGAACTGGACCGCTTGCGAAATTTGATATTTCTGCGGCATCTGGAAAATCATGATGGCATGCCGCGGCAAGAGAGCTTCCATGTATTGTTTATGACGCAAGCGCTGGAGCGCGCCGGCGATCACGCTAAGAACCTCGCCGAGGAGGTTTGTCACCTAGTCAGCGGACACAGTGTTCGCCACGTGCTGCGGGCCTATGACAAGCCTATGGAGCAAATGTTTATTGAAGATCTCAGGCGGCGGCAGAAGAACGTGACTTAGCTGGTGTTGGAGGTTTCTGACAGTTATGATTCTCCCCAGCCGTAAATACCGGAATCTAAGCGGCTTGCGACTACGTAAGGGCTTGTCTTCATGCGAAATTCACCCCGATGTAACAGAGTTGTAACAAAGCGGGCGTAGAACCACGATTGGATTTGTTTCGCCAAAATATAGGAGGAAATTACGTGATTCGCTCTCTCAGGGTGCTGCTTTGCATCGCTGTGCTTGCGAGCTGCGCATCGGCGCAGACAACATTGAATGGCGCCGGCGCCACGTTTCCCTATCCGATTTATTCGAAGTGGTTTAACGAGTACCACAACGAACATTCGAACATTCAGATTAATTATCAGTCGATCGGCAGCGGTGGCGGTATTCGCCAGGTGCAGGCCGGTACGGTGGATTTCGGAGCGACGGATGGTCCCATGACCGATGAGCAAATTGCTCAGTCCAAGGTCAAGGTCCTGCATGTTCCAACTGTTCTGGGCGCCGTGGTGCCCGCTTACAATATCCAGGGGATAAGCGGCGACGTAAAGTTTACACCCGATGTGCTGGCGGACATCTACCTGGGAAAGCTCACGAAGTGGAATGACCCCAGGATTACGAAGGTCAATCCCGGGATGAACTTCCCCGACATGAACATCACGGTAGTACACCGTTCGGATGGGAGCGGCACATCCTACATCTTTACTGACTATCTTTCGAAGGTCAGCCCCGACTGGAAAAGCACGGTTGGCAAGAACACTTCAGTGAAGTGGCCGGTAGGCATCGGGGGCAAGGGCAATGAGGGCGTTGCGGGCTCAATCCGGCAGCTGCCCGGATCAATCGGCTACATCGAATTGATCTATGCCTTGCAAAACAAGATTCCGTTTGGTACCGTCCAGAATTCCTCTCACAATTTCGTCAAAGCAAGCCTGGAGAGCACGACTGCGGCGGCTGTGGGAGTGAATATGCCGGCTGACTTCAGGGTGTCGATTACCAACCCTCCCGGCAAGAACGCCTATCCAATCGCTAGTTTTACCTGGCTGCTGATTCCGACCAATCCTGCGGACGCGAATAAGGGTAAGATCTTGAAGGATTTCTTGTTCTGGATGCTCGATAAAGGCCAGGGCATGACGGAAGCTCTGTCCTATGCACCGCTGCCGAAAGAGGTTGTGGTGAAGGAGAAGGCGGCGATTACTTCGCAGGTGAAGCCGTAAGAAACAGTAACTAGCAATTAGCAACTAGCGACTAGCAAATTAGCTCCAGAGCGTTTAGCTGCATTTAGATCAGTACTTTTGAGGTGTTCGCATAACGTGAACCGCTTGATGGATCCGAAGCACCACATTTTCCAGAGCTAATCGCTACTCGCTAATTGCTAGCTGCCAATTGCTTCTTTAACGCTTCTCTAACAAATGTCTGATAACGTCGATCCGATGAACTCGCCCGGTCCTATGGAGCGGCTGCCCAAGCCTGTCACGGCAATGCCCACGCTTGCCAAGGTGGACGCTGGGCGGCACGGAGGGAAGCCGGGCGCCGCTCTGGAAAAGATCAGGAGCTCTTACCCGCGCAGCAGCCGGATCCCAGACGAAGTATTTCGCTGGATCATCGTGCTGAGTGCGGTCTCGGTATTTGTCATTGTGCTACTGGTGGTTTGGGAACTGGTCGACAAGTCGAGGCTGTCGCTTCACCAGTTTGGACTGCACTTTTTCTACGGGCATGACTGGGACCCCAACAACGACAGCTTTGGGGCGATGCCCTTTATCTACGGCACGCTGGTCTCGTCGTTTCTTGCGCTGCTGCTGGCCGTGCCGCTATCCGTTGGCGTAGCGGTTTACATAACCGAGATGTGTCCCCAGCGTCTGCGCGCCATCATCTCGTTTCTGGTGGAGTTACTGGCAGCGATTCCCAGCGTGATTTACGGATTGTGGGGCATCTTCGTTCTGGCTCCGCTGCTGCGCGATTACGTAGAGCCCTTTCTGGCCAAGACGCTGGGCTGGACAGGATTGTTTACCGGCCCGATGTATGGACTGGGCATGCTGGCGGCGGGCATCATCCTGGCTATTATGGTGGTACCCGTGATCGCATCGATCACGCGTGAAGTGATGACGGCGGTGCCGCAGAACCAGCGTGAGGCGGTGCTTGCTCTGGGGGCCACGCGCTGGGAGATGATCCGCATGGGGGTTCTGCGGAATGCGCGAATCGGCATTGTGGGCGGAGTTATTCTGGGACTAGGCAGAGCGCTGGGAGAAACCATGGCCGTGACCATGGTCATCGGCAACCGGCCGGAGGTCGCCAAGTCATTGTTTGCCCCCGGCTACACCATGGCCAGCGTTATCGCCAACGAATTCACCGAGGCCACGGGCGACATGTACCTGAGCGCGCTGGTGGAGATTGGACTGGCGCTGTTCATCGTCACGCTGATCGTGAACGCCCTGGCGCGTTTGCTGGTGTGGAGTATCACCGGCGGGACTGCGAGGCCGAGTGCCTAGTTCCGTGCCACCATCCACGTCGCAAGCGGTAAGTCTTTGGCGCCGGCTCACGGACTGGGGAGCAACCGGATTCGCCATTCTGGCAGCCGTTCTGGTGCTGGTCCCGCTGCTTGCCATCTTCACCTACCTGGTCATCAAGGGTGTGGGCTCCGTGAACTGGGCGTTTCTCACGCAGACGCCAAAGCCTCCGGGTGAAGCTGGCGGAGGAATGGCGAATGGCATCGTGGGTACTGGATTGATTCTCGCGGTGGCCAGCGTGATAGGGGTTCCTTTGGGCATCGGCTCAGGCATCTACCTGGCAGAGTATGGGCGCAATCGCTTCGGTGACGTGATCCGTTTTACGGCCGATGTATTAAATGGAGTGCCTTCGATCGTAGTCGGCATAACGGTCTACTCGCTGATCGTGATCCGGCAAAAGCATTTCTCGGCATTTTCCGGCGGCGTGGCGCTGGGCATCATGATGATTCCCACGGTGGCGCGGGCCACCGAAGAGATGCTGCTGATGGTGCCGAATGTGATTCGCGAAGCGGCGTACGGGCTCGGTATCCCTAGGTGGCGAACGACGCTTTCCATCACGCTGCGGACCGCCTCGGCGGGCGTCATCACGGGTTGCATGCTGGCTTTTGCCCGCGTCGCCGGGGAGACTGCGCCGCTGCTGTTCACGGCTTTCGGAAATCAGTTTTGGAACCTGAAGCTGAACCAGCCCACTGCGGCCCTGTCGTTGCAGGTTTACACTTACGCCATCTCCCCATATGACGACTGGCACAAGCAAGCCTGGGCGGGATCGCTGATTCTAATCCTGCTGATCGTAGGTGCAGTGGCGGCGGTGCGCATCACGACCAGTCGCGGAATGATGAAGGGATCGTAAGGGCTCGTTATGGGTGTGGGAATCGAAGTCCGTGGACTGAACGCGTGGTACGGCAAGAACCAGTCGCTGAATTCCATCGACATGAGCGTGCCGGCTAACCATGTGACCGCCGTGATTGGTCCCTCGGGCTGCGGGAAGAGTACCTTCGTGCGTTGCTTGAACCGCATGCACGAGACCATTCCCGATGCCCGCGCCGAAGGTTCGGTGAAAGTCGGCGAGATGGACGTATATGGCAGCGGCTCCGATCCTGTCGACGTGCGTCGCCGCATTGGCATGGTGTTCCAGAAGCCGAATCCATTTCCGACTATGTCCATTTTTGACAACGTCGCTGCGGGCCTGAAGCTGAACGGCTTTCGAAACCGGAAGCAATTGAACGAACTGGTGGAGCGCTCGCTCAAACTCTCCGCTTTGTGGGATGAAGTGAAGGACAATCTGCATAAGAAGTCGGGAGCAAGTCTTTCCGGAGGCCAGCAGCAAAGGCTTTGCATCGCCCGGGCGCTCGCCGTCGAGCCCGAGGTCCTGCTGATGGACGAGCCGGCGTCGGCGCTGGACCCCATCTCCACCAGTAAGATCGAAGAACTTATATTTCAGTTGAAGCAGCACTACACGGTCGTTATCGTGACTCATAATATGCAGCAGGCGGCGCGGGTCGCCGAGCTTACCGGATTTTTTCTGATGGGCAGCCTCATCGAGTACGACAAGACGGAGAAGATCTTCACCACCCCCGCCGACAAGCGGACGGAAGATTACGTGACAGGCAGGTTTGGATAATGCGCAGCCGCTTTCAACAGGGATTGGACGACTTAAAAGAAAGACTCTTGCGGATGGGGGGTCTGGCGGAACAGGCCATTGATCGCGCCACCGAAGCGTACCGCACGCGAGACAGCAAGTTCTGCCAGATGGTACTGGCGGGCGAGAGTGCCATCAACGACGCCGAGCGCGAGATCGACGAGCTGGCGTTGGATCTGCTCGCCATGCAGCAGCCCATGGCGATCGACCTGCGCTTTATCCTCGCGATCGTCAAGATCAACGCCGACCTGGAGCGCGTGGGCGATCAGGCCGTCAACATCGCGCAGCGCGTGCTCGACCTGATCAGCGAACCGGAGATCGACTTGCCGGTCGATATTCCGCGCATGGCCGACGGCGTCAGCACCATGGTGCAGCGCGCGCTGGAGTCGTTTCTCGACGGCAAGGCGGAAGTAGCCGAGGCGGTCCTTCAGATGGACGGCATCGTGGACCGCATGAAGGACGAGGCCTTCGTTGTGCTGGTGCAGAAGATGCACGATGAACCGTCATGCACGCGTCAGGCGCTGGATGTTCTGCTCATTGCCCGCAACCTGGAACGCATCGCCGACCACGCAACCAACATTGCCGAGGATGTGATCTTCTGGGTGCGCGGGGCTGATGTACGGCACGGCGGGGCGCATTACCGGGAATAAGTTTGCGCTAAAGAACCAGACTCCCGACCTTTGAATATGGGTGCCCCGTTCTGGCCTCCCTTTGGCTAGGGCGGCCCACCTCCCGTGTCACGGTCGAGAGTGTGGAGGTTGTCGCGCATGAGCGCCGCGAGTTTGGATGTATCGCCCTTGAAGGATTCAATCGAGGCTTGCAACATATCCTGCTGTTTCACGTTTTCCCAGGCAATGTAATAGCCAGTCGTGTGAGCTAAATGGCTCACAAACTCGCGTTGTGCCCTGCCGTTTCCTTCGCGAAAGGGATGCAGTGCGTTCAGTTCGCCGAGATAATGCGCCGCGCGATCGCTGAACGTGGCGGGATCGAGTCCAGCAAGGTGCTTCTCCTCCGCGAGCTGCTTGAAGATCAGCGCGGCGGAGTTGCCGATGTGGGCGTGATGCGCGAACAGGTGGCCGCCCTTGCTGATGTCGATGGTTCGCAACTGTCCGGCCCATTCGTAAAGGTCGCCGAACAGGTGGCGGTGTATGGCTTGGAGGTGGGCGAGGTCGAACCGGCCTCTAAGGGGCGTCTGCGAAAGTTCGTAAGAACGTGTCGCAACAAGGGACGCTTCTGCTTGTTCGAGGATGGCCGCGTCCGTGATGCCGAGGAAATTTTTTAGGACGCCGGTTGCCGGGTCAAGGTAATGGTCATGGCCGGAGTATGGGGACATGGCTGAACCGAGCGTAGATGTTGCGGATGACCTCATCGGTGCCGATCTCGCCCAGCGCGGCGCGGCGCAAGTCAGCAACAGTCGACTCAGGCACCTTCAAGCCTTCGAGTTCCTGCTGTGCAACGGCGTGGGCAACGGCCCGATTTGCCAGGCTTCGGCGTGATCCATAGTGTTGTCCAACCCATCGATATATGACCTCTCCGTTACGGGAGTCGGTCTTGATGTTCGTAGCATTCTCAGGTTCAGCGACCGCTGATTGAATGAGGGAGATGATCGTGGGTTCTTGTTGTCGGAAACCACGCTTCCGCAACGCGGTTACTAACTCGGGCGCAGAGGAGTCAGCATTGTAGACGAGATCGAGAATTGCCTCTCGAAGATCTGAAATGGATGCACTAAGAAATTTTTCGTGAGCAGCCAAAATTTCGTCCATACTGCTTCATAGTACACCCGCGCGTAACGGATCTTCTAGGGTCGTTTGGTCGTCGCTGGTACGGGCGTACCCGTATTTCATGCGGCCCATTATTGAGCCAGACATTTGAAGCATGTCCAACCCGCAACTGGCACGGGTTATACGATTGATTCAAAATGTACGCATTCTGAAATAGCACGTTAGCGGCTTGCAGGAATGGCCATTTTCGCGCTGCTCTGCAAGCATCGCGCCTAGTGCGCTCGAAAACCAGTTACCTGTTTGGCAGAGAGCACGGTAGGAGTTCCAGACGCCCGATCCGCGCGAGGTTGAGGATGGATGACGTGTCGGAGACGACAATCACCGTCTGCCCAGTCGGTGAAGCGTCTGCAGATCTTGGTGGAATTCCTCTATTCCGTAGTGGATTGGGATCTCGCGCTCCGCGAGTAGAGCCTGAAACGCCAGCCGGTCCATTTCCGCAAGGCGACCGGCCTGCGCCAGTGTCAGCCGCTCTTGCTGAAACAGAGTTAGCGCGAGCTCCTGCTTCAGCTCAGACCCGCTGATGTGGGCCGCCGCAAGCACTTCGTCTGGAATGGTTACCGGCATATGCTGTAAGCAAGACCTTTCCCTGAGCAACTATGATACATCACAACATCGCTGGCAAAGCTGCAGGGCATGAGCACATTATGACACCGTACTCCGTACAATTTTCCTCTCCGTCCTGCCTCGGCTGGCGTTACCATAGTCCGGGCTAGTCACCCCCTCGGGTGACAGCAGTCACTGCCTAATTGCCCGCTGAGGACTCAAATGAAGTTGGCCTCAATTACAAATCCGCCTGCTTATTGGGCGGGGAGTTTTATCTCTGTATCGGCCCTACAGGACAATGATAGTGAAAAGGTTCGAGGAGGACCTCTATGAGTGCTGGACTTACCACTACTGCCGGAATCAAGACGCCGGCCAATTACGTCACCGAAATAATGGCGCTGGTAAAGGCCAAGAACCCTGCGGAGCCTGAATTTCATCAGGCCGTGCAGGAAGTATTTGAGTCTCTACGCCCCGTGCTGGAGAGACATCCGGAATACATCTCCGCGAAAATTCTTGAGCGCATCACCGAACCTGAGCGCCTCATCATGTTCCGCGTGCCGTGGTTTGACGACAATAATAATGTTCAAGTCAATCGCGGCTTCCGCATTGAGATGAACAGCGCTATCGGCCCCTACAAGGGCGGTCTGCGCTTCCATTCTTCGGTCAACCTCGGCATCTTGAAGTTCCTGGCCTTTGAGCAGGTCTTCAAGAACTCGCTGACCACGCTGCCCATGGGCGGCGGCAAGGGCGGCTCGGACTTCGATCCCAAAGGCAAGAGCGACAACGAAGTCATGCGCTTCTGCCAGAGCTTCATGACCGAGCTGTGCCGGCACATCGGGCCGGACACGGACGTTCCCGCCGGCGACATTGGCGTGGGCGGACGCGAGATTGGCTACATGTTCGGCCAGTACAAGCGCATTCGGAATGAATTCACCGGCGTGTTGACCGGCAAGGGCCTCCACTGGGGCGGCTCGCTGATTCGTCCGGAAGCGACTGGTTATGGCTGCGTGTATTTCGCCGAAGAAATGCTGAAGACCCGCAAGGAAACGCTGGAAGGCAAGCTGTGCCTGGTCTCCGGCAGCGGCAACGTCTCGCAGTACACGGTCGAGAAGCTGCTTCAGTTGGGCGCAAAGCCGGTCACCGTCTCCGATTCCGACGGCGCGATCTACGATCCCGACGGCATCAATGCTGAGAAGCTGGCGTGGATCATGGAGCTGAAGAACACGAAGCGCGGTCGCATTCGCGAGTATGCGGACCAGTACAAGAAAGCGATCTTCATGCCGACCGATCTGAAGCTGGGCTACAACCCGCTTTGGAACATCAAGGCCGACTGCGCTTTCCCGAGCGCCACGCAGAACGAAATCAACGCCAAGGACGCGACCAACCTCATCCACAACGGGTGCAAGGTCGTAGCCGAAGGCGCCAACATGCCGAGCACGCTGGAAGCCACCAAGCTGTTCCTGGAGGCGAAAGTCCTCTATGGTCCGGCCAAGGCGGCGAACGCGGGCGGTGTGGCAACGTCGGGCCTGGAGATGGCGCAGAACAGCGCACGGCTGAGCTGGACTCGCGAGGAAGTCGACCACAAGCTGCACAACATCATGAAGGCGATTCACAAGACCTGCTTCGAGACCGCCGAAACCTACGGCACTCCCGGCAATCTGGCGATTCACAAGACCTGCTTCGAGACCGCCGAAACCTACGGCACTCCCGGCAATCTGGTGAACGGCGCCAACATCGGCGGCTTCCTGAAGGTTGCCAACGCCATGCTGGACCAGGGACTGGTGTAGTCTCAGGTCCCAAGCTTGAGTATCATGCGGGGTGGAGAGATCCACCCCGTTTGGTTTTATCGGCGGTCGACGGTTGTGAGAGATTTCCGATAGGAAGCGTTTTGGTGTTCACGAGCTTTGTATCAGGGCGCGGCTTCAGCCGTGCCGAACAGCCACAAGAAGGAACCGGGCTTTAGCCCCTGCTTATGTCGGTACCTCTGCGCAACGCGAGTCCGAGTCAGATCCTCAGCCCATCGCGCACGTTCTTTGTCACCACGAAAACGAGCATTGGCCAAGCATTGCTGCAATCGGAGCGCAATGCGATGCTGTTCATCGAGACATTGCGTTCGTATGTGGCGGCGCGAAAATTTCAAGTGCATGATTTTGTGGTCATGCCAGACCATGTGCATCTGTTACTCACGGTCCATGGGGACATGACAATTGAGAAGGCAATGCAGTTCATCAAAGGCGGATTTTCTTATCGCCTGAAGAAGGAGCTTGGGTATTCAGGCGAGGTCTGGCAACACGGATTTTCGGAAGTGCGTGTGAACGATCGGGAGAGCTTTCTAAAACATCAGGAATACATTGCTGAGAACCCGATGAAAGCTGCTCTGACGGATTTCCCCAACGAATTTCCCTATTGCTTCACGTATTTGGCGAAGCGAAAGGCGGCAGGGGCTAAAGCCCATTGATCTTGGGGTGCTTTCGGCATGGCTGAAGCCATGCCCTGATACAAACCGTATCGCCTGCTTCTAAGTTCGAAGCTTTGACCGGATCAGAACTGGTGTAGTCTCCGGTTCCAAGCTTGAGTATCATGCGGGGTGGAGCAATCCACCCCGTTTCTCTTATAGGTGATTTTTGACCACCGCACATCCCACTCCCGATCCCGCGCCGTCTTCCGAGCGCCTCTTCGAGGGCTTCGAGAACTTGATGCCGTTCCGCGTGAACGACATCCTGCTGGTCTCCAGCCTCTACGATTCGTTCATCCTGCGCGAAGACGGGCGTCTCAACGAGTTGCTGATTGGCGAATCGCTGGAGATGAATCTCCATCAGGTGCCCGGTATCACACACGTCCCCAGCGGTGCCGAGGCGGTGGATTTGGCGCAGTCGCAGCGCCGTTTCAACCTGATCGTCACCAACTTGCAACTGGGCGATATGGATGCCGCGCAACTGGCGCGCAAAATCAAGGATGCCGGCCTGGACGTTCCGGTGATCGTCCTGGCCTACGACTACCGCGAGATCCAAAACTTCATCGCGCGCAATCCCCACACCGACATTGATCGCATCTTCCTGTGGCAGGGCAACGCGCGCATTTTGCTCTCGATGGTCAACTACATCGAGGACAAGCGTAACGTCCTGCACGACACCAAGACCATGAGCGTCCCCGTGCTGCTCATGGTGGAAGACGACATTACGTATTACTCGCTCTTCCTGCCGGTGATTTACACCGAAATCATCAGCCAGTCGCGGCGGTTGCTGAGCGAAGCGCTCAATGTGGCGCACAAGCTGGTGCGCATGCGGGCGCGCCCGAAGATACTGCTCTGCTCCAACTACGAGGAGGCGGAGCGGGAAGTGATGAAATATCGCGAGTACCTGCTGGGCGTTCTCTCCGACGTGGAATTTCCGCGCGGGGGCGAACTGACGCCGGAGGCCGGCTTCGAGCTGGCGGCCATGGTGCGCGAGACCGTTCCTGATGTTCCTATCGTTCTTCAGTCCAGCCGCACCGAGTTTATGGAGCGCGCGCATCAAAAAGGGTATTCATTTTTGCAGAAGCGGTCGCCGACCTTGCTGGGAGATCTGCGCCACATTCTGACGGAGGAAATGGGTTTCGGAGATTTCGTCTTCCACTTGCCCGATGGGACGACAGAAGTGGCGCGCGCCGCCGATTTGAATGCCCTGGAGACGTTGCTGGAGACGATACCGGAGGAGAGCCTCGCTTATCACGGTCAGCACAACCACTTCTCGCATTGGCTGATGGCGCGCACGGAATTCGCCCTGGCGCAGAAGCTGCGGCCGCGCAAGGTCAGCGACTTCGGAACTCTGGAGAACCTGCGACACGACCTGATCGAATCGATTGCCGAGTATCGCCGTGAGCAAAGCCAGGCGCTGATCGGCGAATTCAATGCCGCCACATTTCAGTCTGCCGAGTCTTTTTTCCTCCAGATTGGCGGCGGCTCTTTGGGAGGGAAGGCGCGAGGACTCGCTTTCATCCGTCACATTCTGCGCCAGCGCGGAGTCGGTCGCAGTCTGCCCGGTATTCGCATTGCCGTGCCGCCGACTTTGGTGCTGACGACGGAGGTCTTCGATCGCTTTCTCTACGACAACGATCTGCTCGATCTCGCCATTCACGGCACGGACGACGCCGAGATGACGCGCCGATTTCTGGAAGCGTCGTTTCCTATTCCGCTGCTGGACAACTTACTTGCGTTTCTGGAGGCGGTGCATTATCCGCTGGCCGTGCGTTCCTCCAGCCTGCTGGAGGACTCGCAATACCAGCCGTTCTCGGGAGTGTACGAGACGTTCATGCTGGGCAATCAGCATCCCGACATCCAGGTGCGTCTGGAGCAACTGCTGGAGGCCATCAAGCTGGTTTACGCCTCGACGTTCAGCCAACATGCCAAGGCGTACGTGCGAGCAACTCCTTACCGGCTGGAAGAAGAGAAGATGGCAGTCGTGCTGCAACAAGTGGTGGGAGAAGCGCACGGCAACCGCTTCTATCCTGATTTTTCCGGCGTGGTGCGATCGCGCAACTTCTATCCCATCGGTCCCATAAAGGTTGCCGACGGCTTTGCTGCTGTCGCGTTGGGGCTGGGACGCGGAGTGGTCAGCGGTGGCAAGTGTCTTACCTTCAGCCCGCGCCATCCGCGGCATCTAGTACAGTTTTCGTCGGTGGAGGATATGCTGGCGAATTCTCAGACGGAATTCTGGGCGCTGGAACTCAATCACCCGCTGCACACCGACGATCCCGCCAGCGAGCTGCGAGAGGTGTCCTTCGGTCTAGATGTTGCCGAGGGAGATGGCACATTGCAGATGCTCGCCTCCACTTATTCGGCGGACAATCACGCGGTTTACGACGGACTCAGCCGCAAGGGGCCGCGCATCGTGAGCTTCGCTCCGATACTCAAGCACGGAACGTTTCCGCTTCCGCAGATCCTGGACCGGCTGATGGGGATGGGCGAGGATGCGCTGGGCAGGCCGGTGGAGATTGAGTTCGCGGTGCGTCTGCCGCGGAACGCGAACGATGTCGCCGATTTTGGCTTTCTGCAACTCCGGCCGCTGGTGCTTTCGCGAGAAGGCGAAGACATTCGCATGGACGATGTCGGACCTGAAAGTCTCATCTGCCAGAGCTCGGTGGTGTTGGGAAATGGCCGACTGCAAGATCTCTGCGATGTCATCGTGGTTGATTCGCACCGCTTCGAGCGCGCGCGCAGCCATGACGTAGCGCAGAGCGTCGCCCACTTCAACGCACGATTGAGCGAAGCCAACATCCCGTATGTGCTAATCGGCGTGGGGCGCTGGGGTTCCACCGATCCGTGGCTGGGAATTCCGGTGGCCTGGGACCAGATCTCCGGCGCGCGGGTCATCGTGGAGTCGGGATTCCGCGACTTCCGCGTAGCACCCTCGCAAGGTAGCCATTTTTTCCAGAACCTCACCGCCTTCCAGATCGGCTATTTCACCGTGAATCCCGATGCCGGCGAAGGTTTCATCGACTGGGAATGGCTGGGCCAGCAGCCCGCGATGGAAGAGCACGGCTGCGTGCGGCACTTGCGGTTCGACTCGCCACTGATTGTCGCAATGAATGGCAAAACCAGCCAGGGAATGATCTTCAAGCCGAGCTCGAGGGAGTAGCCGAGCGTGTAACCAAAATTTCCGATTACGGAGGTCATCGCATAAATCGTTCCGGGGTTGTGTCAGGGCACGACCTTTAGTCGTGCCGATTAGAAGCATACCGAGGATCAGGGCTTTAGCCCCTGTAAAATCAGAGTTCTCAGGGGCTAAAGCCGAAGTCATTCAGGATTCGCATACGGCACGGCTAAAAGCCGTGCCCTGACACAAAGCATTTATGAGATGGCTTGCTGGTACATTCGCAGGCTTTGGCCGTGGACGTTCTGGCGTGTAAAACGTCGTTTTTCCATGTAGAATGCCTCGGTTTGCAGTCGGCGTGTAAGAGGCAATCGTAAAGTGAATCAGGAGTTCTCCCGCCGCCAGTTTCTGGTTTCTTCCCTCTGCGGTTTGGCAGGGAGCGCAGTGCTCCCGACTGCCAGCCTTGCCGAACTTCTGCACTCCGTTCCGGCGGATCAAGCGAAGGCTGGCGAGTCGGCGACGACGGCGACTACGCTGCAAGCCACACAGCGGACGCTGGAGATCAACGGCAAAGCCGCCAACGTGATGGGGTTGCTGCAACCGAACGGCACGCAAGGGATGACATCGGTGGTGAACCAGCCGTTTCGGGTTGTGCTGGAGAACAAGCTGCCGGTGCCCACGGCAATCCACTGGCATGGGCTTCATCCTCCAAACAGCGATGATGGCGTTCCCGGCGTGACGCAGCCCGTCGTGCGCCCGAACGAGAGCCTCTTCTACAACTTTCCCGTCCAGCCTGCGGGCACGCACTGGATGCACTCGCATCAGGGGCTGCAGGAGGCCTTTCTGCTGGCGGCTCCGCTGATTGTGCATGAGACCGGCGAGCAGCACCGCGATGAGCAGGAGATCGTGATTCTTCTGGGGGACTTCAGCTTCACGCCGCCGAAAGAGATCTATGCAAAGCTGCGCCAAGGCAGCAAGGGCGCGGCTGCGATGAAGCCGGGAATGGCGATGCCGAGCGCTGCCAAGTCACAAAATGCAAGCGCGATGAATATGGGGAGCGGCAAGCCTGACGCCAATGACGTGGATTACGACGCGTACCTGGCCAACGATCGCACGCTGAACGATCCCGAGGTCGTGAAGGTTGAGAAAGGCGGGCGAGTGCGCCTGCGCATTATTAACGGCAGCAGCGGAACCAACTTCTTCATCGATCTGGGAACTCTGTCAGGCGAGCTGATCGCAACCGACGGCATGCCCGTGAAGCCGGTTCGGGAAACACGCTTTCCGCTCGCGATTGCCCAGCGCATCGATGTGAGGGTGGATATGCCGCGCGATGGAGGAGCCTTTCCGGTGCTGGCTTTGCGCGAGTTTGCGACGGAACAAACTGGAATTGTGCTGGCGACAACGGGAGCCCGGATTCAGCGCTTGCCGGTGAAGAACTCGACTTCGACCGGGCTGCTTACGTTGGACCTGGA
>JBEKTC010000003.1:0-38195 GCA_049516475.1 Candidatus Korobacteraceae bacterium
CTTATACCCAAAGCATGCTGCCCACCGGCTCGTTCTGCGGCAGCGGGAAGAAGCGGTGAGGTTTCGGGTTTGTCATCCTGAGCGAGGACGCGCTACCAGATCGATGTCCGCATTACGCTGCTAATCGCCCTTGGCATCAAGGTTGTGGAAGCGATCGCGATCCTGAAGGCAGGGACTGGCAAAGATTCCCAACGTGATGACGGATCCCGCGCCCAGCGTCGAGATCCTGACCTTCACCTGGCCGGTCCGGTGCTGGCAGTTCGTCCATTCTGCAACAACAAGGACTATTGGGAGGTCTACGTCGCCACCAACACCCTGATCAAAGACGCGTTCGGTCAGGCTGGCTTTGCCGTGCCGAAACAGCATTACATGGTCCGCACGGCGGCCGTGACTCGAGCCATGCGCAGTCACCCCACCTGTCATAATGTAGAGGAAGTTCAATCATCAAAACGAAAGAGCATTCATGGCAGAGTCTCCTATCACTTCGCGCGCTCAGGATTTTGCAACCTGGTACCAGGACGTCGTGCTGCAAGGCGACATGGCCGAGCCGGCGGAAATCGTCAAAGGCTGCATGGTCATCAAGGCCAACGGCTACGCTGTCTGGGAGTTGTTGCAGCGTGAGCTCGACGACCGCTTCAAAGCCACCGGCCATCAGAACTATTACTTCCCAATGCTGATCCCGCAGAGCTTTCTGCATAAGGAAGCCGAGCACGTCGAAGGATTCTCGCCGGAGCTGGCCGTGGTGACGCTGGCCGGCGGCAAGCAACTCGAAGAGCCTTACGTGCTGCGGCCCACGTCGGAGACCATCATCGGCCACTTTTTCGCCAAGTGGATCAAGAGCTGGCGCGATCTTCCGATGCTGCTGAACCAGTGGGCCAACATCATTCGCTGGGAGCTGCGGACGCGCATGTTCCTGCGCACCACGGAATTCCTCTGGCAGGAGGGCCACACTGCCCACTCCAATCATGAGGAAGCGGTGCAGGAAGTGTTGCGCATGCTCGACGTGTATGCCGACGTTGCCGAGAACGTGATGGCGATGCCTGTGATCAAGGGCCTGAAGACGCAGTCGGAGAAGTTTGCCGGCGCGCTGCAGAGCTACAGTATTGAGGCGATGATGCAGAATGGATTTGCGCTGCAGGCCGGCACCAGTCACGATCTCGGGCAGAACTTTGGCAAGGCGTTTGACGTGCAGTTTCAGAACAAGGAAGGCCAGCTGGAGTACGTGTGGCAAACCAGTTGGGGCGTGAGCACGCGGTTGATCGGCGGGCTCATCATGAGTCATTCCGACGACAAAGGATTGGTGCTCCCGCCAAAGCTTGCGCCTATCAAAGCCGTGATGGTGCCGATCTACCGCAAGGACGAAGAGAAAGACAAAGTGCTAGAGGCGGCGCATCGCATCGCCAATGAGATGGGTGCGAAGGTCGACGATCGCGAAGGGCAGTCTCCGGGCGCGAAGTTCTTCCATTGGGAGCGGCGCGGTGTGCCGATTGTGCTGGAACTGGGACCTCGCGATCTGGCGTCGGGCAATGTCGTGGTGAAAAGGCGCGACACGGGTACGAAGGAGCCGATGCCGCAAGGCGAGCTGGCGTCGAAGTTACCCGCGCTTCTCGGCGATATGCAGAAGGCCATGTACGACGCTGCGAAACAGCGGCTAAAGGCCAACACCGTGCTGGCGAACTCGATCGAGGAAGTAGAGTCGGTGCTGAAAGATGTTACTGCGGAGAAGGGCGGAGGCAAGTTCGTCATGGCGCACCTGAAAGATGATGCACGTTGTGACGTGCGCATGAAGGAGTTCAAGGCGACGATACGCTGCATTCCGCTGGTCGACGAGTACGATGGCCCTGGCAAATGCATCGTCACCGGCGAGCAGGTGGAGAAGCGCGTGGTGATTGCGAAGGCGTACTAGCGAAGAGGATTCACCACAGAGGCACAGAGGACACAGAGAAAAATCCCTGGTTGCTTTCTTGGATTTTGGCTCGCAGCCAACGTACGAATTGGATTACTTCTCACGCCAATGAGGCTCGGGGCGACAAAACTAAAGACCCCAATTCTCTGTGCGCTCTGTGTCTCTGTGGTGAGATGATTTGAGGAGCAATTGTGGGCTTGTACGATTTTTCCGCGACCCTGAATAACGGCAAAGACAAGAAGCTCAGCGCCTACAAGGGGAAGGTCCTGCTGATCGTCAATACCGCCAGCAAGTGCGGTTTCACGCCGCAATACAAAGGTCTGCAAGACTTGTATGCAAAGTACAAGGACCGCGGCTTCGAGCTGCTGGCCTTCCCCTGCGACCAGTTCGGCCATCAGGAGCCCGGCGATGACGACGAGATCAAGTCCTTCTGCGAACTCAATTATGGCGTCGAGTTCCCGCTGTTCTCGAAGATCGAGGTGAACGGCGAAGACGCTCATCCGCTGTACAAGTTCCTGAAGAACGAAAAGGGCGGACTGCTGGGCGACTCCATCAAGTGGAACTTCACCAAGTTCCTCGTCGATAAGCAGGGCAAGGTGATTGAGCGCTACGCTCCGGTTACGCCTCCGGAACGAATTGCATCCGACATCGAGCAGCAGCTGGCGAAGTAGAGCGCTTGCGAAGTTATCGAGCTTCGCACAACTTTTCCGCCCCTTCAGGTTTATACAGACTGAATCGTTCCGACGGAGTAAGCATTCATGGGCGGTCCGCATAGTCGTTCCTGGGATCACATCAGTCGCGGACTGCGATTGCGCTGGGTCGCTCTATCGGCGCTTCTGCTTCTGGTCGCGATCAGCCTGTACGCCAAGAAGAATAAGGCCACGAATGCGGTCGACGAACAAAAGCGCGCGTTACATGCGCTCGATCGCCTGACCTTCGGTCCGCGCCCAGGCGATGTGCAAGCTGTGGCGGCGATGGGCGTTGACAAGTGGATCGATCTGCAATTGCATCCAGAAAGAATTAATGACATTGCCATGCAGGCGCGGCTGGCGGAATATCGCACGCTCACAATGAGCAGCCGCGAAATGTTGTTCGAATTTCCGCCCAATCCGGTGATAAAAGCGGTCATGGATGGGAAGGCGCCCATGCCGCGGGATCCGTATCGGCATGCCATCTATGCGGCTGCAATGGATCGCATGAATCAGCAGCAGCTAGAAAAGCAGAACGCAGCTGCGACCGCAGCCTCTGCTCAAAATGCTTCTGCGCCGTCCGCAAGTTTGCCGAATCCTCAGCCAGTCCTTCAGACAGCCGATCTTACGCAGCGCCGGCAAGACCGGCGTGAGGCTCACACAGTTGTGGATGACCTGGTGCTGCTTCCGCCGGGCGCGCGTATGCAGCACATTATGGCGCTGCCGGTTGCGCAGCAGCGCGACCTGACGCAGGGCCTCGGCTTCGAGAAGCGGCAGGCATTGTTCGCCGGCCTTACTCCCGAGCAGCGCGAAACAGCGCTGGCGCTCAATAATCCGGTGGGCGTAATCAACACCGAAGTGCAGTCGGCCAAGCTCCTGCGGGCGGTTTATAGTGACCGCCAACTGGAAGAGGTGCTGACCGATTTCTGGTTCAATCACTTCAACATTTTCATCGGAAAGGGCGCCGACCACTACCTGGTCACCGCATACGAGCGCGATGTTATCCGTCCGCACGTGTTGGGCAAGTTTAAGGACCTGCTGCTTGCGACGGCGCAGAGCCCGGCCATGCTGTTCTATCTCGACAACTGGCAGAGCGAGGGTCCGAACTCGGATGCGGCGCTCGGAGTTCCGGCGCACCCACAGTATCCACGAATGAGCGGCCCCCTTGGCCGCGGGGGCATTACATATCCCGTGCCGCGTCCGCCGCCTAACGCGCAGAACAATCAACAGAAGCGGCGCAACGGACTCAACGAGAACTATGCGCGCGAGTTAATGGAACTGCACACGCTTGGCGTCAACGGAGGCTACACCCAGCAGGATGTGACCCAGGTGGCGCGCGTCTTCACCGGCTGGACCATCGATCAGCCGGGCCAAGGCGGCGGCTTCGTCTACAGGCCACGTTTGCACGAGCCGGGCGACAAAATTGTCCTGGGACACAAAATCAAGGACGGCGGCGAGAGCGAGGGAAGGGAAGTGCTCGAGATTCTCGCGCACCATCCTTCGACCGCGCGCTTCATCTCCACCGAGCTTGCGCAGCGTTTTGTTTCTGACGAGCCGCCCAAATCGTTGATTGACGCGATGGCGAAGACGTTCCTGAAGACCGATGGAGATCTGCGCGCGGTGCTCGAAACCATGTTCCACTCGCCGGAATTCTGGGCGCCCGAGGCCTATCGCGCGCGAGTGAAAACTCCGTTTGAATTCGTGGTCTCGTCTCTACGAGCGACGCAAGCCGATATCGTTGACCCGCAACCGCTGTTGGGCACTCTGAACAAGATGGGCATGCAGCTTTATGGCGCGCAGCCGCCCACGGGCTATTCGACCAAGGCGGATGTCTGGGTAAACTCAGCGGCGTTGCTGGATCGCATGAACTTCGGGCTGGCACTGGCGGCGAATCGGTTGCAGGGTACCAGCTTCGATCTCGCGCGGCTCCTGAATGGGACAGACGTGACCGACGCCGATCCGTATCAGGTGCAATTGGAACTGGAGCAGGCACTGGTTCCGGGTGACATCTCAAAGCAGACGCACGAGACCATCGAGAGCCAAATCGTCGACCCGCAGGCGGCAGCGCAATTCAAGGATCCTTCGCATCCGGCGAACGTAAATGTCATTGCCGGGTTGTTACTGGGTTCGCCCGAATTTCAACGTAAGTGAAGAGAGTTAGACATGAGCATTACGCGGCGGACATTCCTTAAGAACGGTGCGATGGCGGTCGTCGGGACGGCGGCCATCCCTTCGTTCCTTACGCGGGCAGCATGGGGCGCTGTCGAAGCCGGCCCCAACAACAAGCGGCTGGTGGTCATCTTTCAACGCGGCGCAGCCGACGGCCTCAACATTGTTGTGCCGCACGCCGAGCCCGCGTATTACGCGATGCGGCCCAGCATCAGTATTCCGCGGCAGCAGGTGATCGATCTCAACGGCTTCTTTGGGCTGCATCCGTCGCTGTCGTCTTTTAAGCCGCTATGGGACCAGCGGCAACTCGCGATCGTTCATGCCGCAGGCTCACCGGACACGACCCGGTCGCACTTCGACGCGCAAGACTACATGGAGTCCGGCACGCCGGGTGTGAAGATCACCAGCGATGGCTGGCTGAATCGCACACTGCAATCGGAGCCGGGTACTGCCGACAGCCCATTCCGCGCCATCGCGCTTGGCACGTCGCTGCCGCGCATTCTCTCGGGCAAGGCGTCGGCGGTAGCAGTCAGCAATGTAAACGGCTTCGCTATCGCCGGAGGAAATTCTGCTGCGCCGGTCGGCAATACTTTTGAAGCCATGTATGACCAGTCAGTCGACAGCGTGTTGCACGGCACCGGCCGCGAGACATTTGAAGCAGTAAAGATGCTGAAGTCTGCCGATCCGCAACACTACACACCTGCGCCGGGCGCAAACTATCCGAAAGGCCGTTTCGGCGATGCGCTGCGGCAGACAGCTCAGCTCATCAAGTCCAATCTCGGAGTACAGATCGCCTTCACCGATATCGGTGGTTGGGACCACCATGTGAATGAAGGCGCAACCGATGGTCAACTGGCTAACGTGCTGCGCGATTTCTCCCAGTCCATCGCCGCCTTCTGGACCGACCTCGGCCCACTCACCGAAGACACCGTGCTGGTGACGATGTCAGAGTTTGGACGCACGGCCCGCGAAAACGGCAATCGTGGCACCGATCACGGACACGCTAACGTCATGTTCGTCCTTGGCGGGCCGGTGCGCGGCGGCCGCGTTTATGGAAGCTGGCCGGGCTTGGATCCGTCGCAGCTCAACGACGGACGCGACTTGGCGCTGACCACGGATTTCCGCCGCGTGCTGGGTGAGGCAGTATCGCGGCACCTGGGCAACCGTAACTTGAACGCCGTGTTTCCCGGCTTCGAAAACTCGCCACAGGCCTTCTTGGGATACTTAGGGAAATCCTGACCAAGTCAAGGCGAAGTCCCTCAGCGGCTAAAGCCGCATGATATTGCGGCATCTACGGACGGCCTGGAAAGGCCGTCCCCTTCGAGGACCGACTTAATCAGAGCTTCCTCAGGATGAGGCGACGGCGGTGCGACTATTCGGGCCAAGTTTAGCCTGCGCGGGAACCATTACACTGTTGCTTGCGTACTACTTCTTGTCACACTTGAGGAATCTCCTTGAACACTGAAACCGGCGAACTGTTGCCCCAGCAAAACGCAGCTCTGGTGCCTACCGAACCAGCGCTACCGCCGCAGCCGTCCGCGCTACGCAAGGTATTCATCGGCAAAGACGGCCTTCGCGCGGGCTGGAGCCTGCTCATTTTCCTTGCTATCCTGGCGGTTCTGGTCGTGGCTGTGAACGTTATCGGCCACAAATTCTTCCCGGCCAATGCCAAACTCGCAAACAATGCCTCAGTCATAACCATCAAGTCGGGACTCATCCAGGAGTCCATCCCTATCGTGCTGGTCCTCCTCGTTACCTGGATCATGTCGAAGATCGAGCGACGCCCCAACTCCGTTTACGGCCTGGGCGGTCGTCGCAAGCTCCCACACTTCTTCTCCGGGTTGGTGTGGGGAGTCACGTGTCTGTCTCTGCTCGTGGCAACTCTGTGGAAGGCCGGACTGCTCGTCATCGACAGCCGCTTGCTGTTTGGCAGCGATGTTCTCCGCTACGGAGTAATCTGGCTGCTCGGCTTCCTCCTGGTTGGCGTGCTGGAGGAGTATCTGACGCGCGGCTATCTCCAGTACACGCTCACGCGCGGCCTCGCCGGCATTTACCAGTGGATCTTCAAGACCCGCCACAGCAGAGTGTTGGGATTCTGGACGTCAGCCGTCGTCTTCTCATTCCTCTTCGGGCTAGGCCACAAGGGCAATCCGGGTGAGTCGCCCATCGGACTGCTAGCGGCGGGATTAGCTGGTATGGTCTTCTGTCTGAGCCTGTGGCGCACCGGCTCTCTGTGGTGGGCTATCGGCTTCCACTGCTCATGGGACTGGGCACAGTCCTTCCTCTACGGCGTCGCCGACAGCGGACTGATGGTTCAGCATCATCTGCTCGCCACGCATCCCGTAGGGAAGCCGATCCTGAGCGGCGGAGCGACCGGCCCGGAAGGCAGTATCTTCATCATCGCCATCTTGGTGCTCGTCAGCCTCATCATTGTCTTCACGCTGCCTCGCGTTCCCGATGACCATATGATCGGGGAACGTTCCGCTCAACTGCAGCCCCAGGTATATTCCTAGCAGGCTACTGAAAAAGTCGGAACAGCAGATCCCTCGCGGCCTGAAGGCCGCTGGGGATGACAAAAATGAGCGGCTTTTTCGGCACGACTGAAGTCGTGCCCTGTTACAAAGCACTCCAAAGACGACTTTTTCAGCTGCCTGCTAGGGCTGTTTGGACGGATGCAGATACCAGGGAATGTTGATGACGGTGATCCTCGGATTTTCCTGGAGATTGATATAGGTCTTGAGCAGCTGAGAGCGATTGTTGTGAAGCAAAACGTTATACCAGTGATGCTCAATAAACTCAGGCACCAGGATTGCGAGGTGGTTATTGGGATTTTCAGCCTGCACTTTCAGCGCGTATTCCAGAATAGGCTTGACCACGAATCGGAAAGGCGATTCCAGTACGACCAGATTGGGCACAGGAAGTTGTGCATTTCTCGCTGGCACTTCTACGAGTTCGCTCCACCGCTGCCGGAAGGTGTCTTGCTCGTCGCCGCAATCGACATGGACAAAGGTGATCTGTTTAGAGATGGACCATGCGAAGCGCAGGGTTTTCTCGGAGACCGCACTCCATCGTTCGATTGGAATCAGGACGACGGGTTCGCAGATCTCCGTGGTATTCACCGGAGTGTCCAGTGCAGTTGCGCGCTCGACCCGCTGGTAATGGTGATGGACCAAATACATCATCAACATCAAGGCAGGAATGAGCAGCACAGTAATCCATGCGCCCTCGCGAAACTTTGTGATGAGCACTACGGAAACGGTTATGCCGGTGGCGATCGCGCCTACAGCATTGATCGCCATGCTGTTTCGCGCACCTCGCCCGCCCTTCCTCTTCCAATGAACCACCATGCCGGCCTGGGACAAGGTAAACGCGAGGAACGCGCCGACGGCGTACAAAGGAATCAGCCGGTCGGTGACTCCGCGGAAAACAATGAGCAACACGCCGGTAAGGAATGCCAACGCGTAGACACCCGGGGTAAACACCAACCTTCGCCCACGCAAGGTGAAAGATTGAGGCAGGAACTGATTTCTGGCGATAGCACGCGCCAGGCGGGGAAAGTCAGCGAATGCAGTGTTCGCCGATAAGGCCAAAACGATCAGGATGGAGATAATGCTCGTCCAATAAAAAGCGCCTCTGCCAGTGATCGCCGCAATAAGTTGGGACAGGACGCTCTGATATCCCCGTTGCCCCGGCGCCGTTGCCGCTACTCCGTATATCGGACAAAGGTAGGCAATGCCACCCAGCATCACCATCAGGATGGCTATGATAATGGTCAGGGTTAAGCGAGCATATTTGTCTGTCGGCTCGCGAAACGCCATCACTCCATTGCTGACTGCCTCAACTCCAGTCATGGCAGTGCAGCCGCTGGAAAAAGCGCGAAGGATGAGCCATGCGCTGACAGCCGCCGTCGCGCCGCTCAGCTTAGGCGGCGCAATCACTGGGATCGGATGACCTCCGGCCAGCAATGCTTTCACCAGACCGATGCCAATCATTCCCAGCAGACACGCGACAAACAGATAAGTCGGGAGCATGAAAACTCCGCCGGTTTCCTGTACTCCCCGCAGGTTGACCAGGGTAAGAATCAACAGAATTGCAAGACAGATGGCGACCGTATGAGTTTGTAAGGAGGGAACCGCGGAGACGAGGGCCCCCACGCCCGCGGAAATGCCCACGGCAGCGGTCAGAATGTAATCGATCATCAGCGCCGCGGCGGCAAGAAGGCCGGGCCATCTGCCAAGATTTTCGCTGGCGACAGTGTAGGAGCCACCTCCCTGCGGATAAGCCGTAATAGTCTGGCGGTAGGAAAAATAAACGATGCCCAGCAAAACGATAATGCTGATGGTGATGGGCCAGATGAAGTGAACGCCCGCCATTCCCAGAGGAATGAGCAAGGTAAGCGCAGCCTCGGGCCCGTATGCAGCCGAACTGAGGGCGTCGAGCCCAAACACCGGAATGCCCCTGGCGGGACCAATCCGTTCGGCTTTGTCCTCCTCGGTCGCCAAGGGACGACCAAACACGATGTCAGCAAATTTCACGCGATACTCTCAATCATAGGCAAATGTCATCCTATTTGAAGCGACGGGCTGATGGCGCGCTACCTAGCCCAAGACCATTGCCGCTGAATTCTGGATCGGGAGGTCCGCAGTATGCCCTCCGGTTTGATGCCGCAAACCCCAGTCCCGATAGGCGCGCCAGGCAACGTCGATTACCGGCCAGGCGTACGGCTGACGATAGCAGAGTTCGGACATACTCACAGGTGGGAATCGATTCTGACAACGAATCGTCATAGGCTCGGTAAGGCAATCGCGCTAAACTGAGTTCAGTGAATTCTTCGAGCCGTCTTCTCGTTACCACTCTAGCCTGCCTGCTGGCCGTGCAAGGCAATGCACTGCTTGCGCAGGACAGTACCGCTTCGTCTTCCACCACAGCGAAGAAAAAGTCGTCATCCTCTTCGTCCAGTACACACAAGTCGGGCAGTGCAGCGAAGAGGAAGTCGACGACGGCCCATTCGCACTCGCGGAAGACAGTTACGACGGCCCGCGCGCACCAGATGAGGCGTAGCTTTGTGGCCTCCAGCGATCTGCGACCCATGGCGCGGCAGCTTGTCGACCTCCGTACCCCCGCCGCATACACCGGGGTGGAGAACTACGCGCACACCCACGCCGGTACAGAAGCCGGCGCGCTGGCCTGGTTCGCCATTGGCTATGCCCACTATCTTGACGCGCAATACCCCGCGGCAATTGCGGCGCTGCAGAAGGCGCAGCCGCAAATTGGCGAGCTGAAAGACTACGTCGCGTTCTTCATCGGAAACTCGTATTTGCTGAGCAACAATCCCGAGGAGTCGCTTGCCTATCTCCGCGATTTCGGTACGCGCTTTCCCGATTCGCTGTACGAGCACGATGCGACCATTGCCAATGCCAAGGCGTTGCTGGCAATGAATCGGCCGAGCGATGCCATTCGCTTGCTGGAGGCGCATCGCACGCCTGCTAAGGCGGAGACCGAATACTTCCTGGGCAAGGCCTATGTGCAGGCTGGACAAGGTCGCAATGGAGCCGAGATCCTGCAGCGGGTTTACTACGAATATCCGACCAGCTATGTCGCCGATCAGGCAGAGGTCGATCTTCGGAAGATTCCCGAGGAACCATCGCTGCCGCCTGTGACGTATGCCCAGCACCTCAAGCGAGCCGACTCGTTGTATGCCGCGCGGCATTACGGTGCGGCTGCCGATGAGTACCGCTATGTCGTCGATCTTGCTCCGGCAGGGAAGCAGTCTGCCGGATTGATTCAGCTCGCCAACTCCTACATGCATGATGGGAACACGCGTCAGGCGCGCGAGGCGCTTGACCGCATCCCGGACGATGGCAGCGATGCCAGCGCGGAGAAGTGGTATCAGCAAGTCGAGATCGATCGCAAAACCAATGACGACGCGTCGATCAGCAACATCCTCGAACACATGCGCGCTTCGACCCCAAAGTCGCCGTGGTTAGAGGAGGCGCTACTGAGCACCGGTAACATGTATCTGCTGCGCAAGGATTACGATCATGCCCTCGACTACTACCGTGAGATTCACGAGCGCTTCCCCGACGGGACGAAGGCGGCCTACGCCCATTGGAAGTGCGCGTGGCTAACCTACCGGCAGAATCGCAAAGACGAAGCCAAGAAATATTTTGAGGAGCAGGTTGAGTTCTATCCGGGAACAAACGAAGTTCCCAATGCGATGTACTGGCGTGGCCGCATGGCCGAGGACGATCGCGATTATGGTGTGGCCCGCTCGTATTATCAGAAGCTTTCCGAGCGCTATCGCAACTATTACTACGCCGTCTTGGGGCGTCGTCGTCTGGCGACGTTGCCGGCAGCGCCCGCGGTAACGGTGGCTGCGCTGCAACACGTTCCGTCGGCGGCAGCGCTGGACCCGGTATCGCAGATCGTCGATCCTCCGGAAGACGATCTCCATTACAACCGCGCCAAGCTGCTGGAGAACGCCGGCATGACCGACCTGGCTGTGCACGAGTTGCAGGCGGGCAGCACGACTGGCCCGTGCTGGGAGATGGTGGAGATTGCGAAGATTTATTCCAGCGGCGGCGAATATTACCGGGCACTGCAGGCGCTGAAGCACGCCATCAGCGGATATTTCTCGATGGACGTAAACGCGCTGCCCGCTCCGTATTGGCAAGGACTGTTCCCACGCCCTTACTGGGACGCGTTGAGAACCTACTCCGAGGAGAACGGGCTCGATCCCTACCTGGTGGCGTCGCTCATTCGCCAGGAGTCGGAATTTAATCCCAGTGCCATCTCGCACTCCAACGCTTACGGGTTAATGCAGTTGCTGCCGAGAACGGGCAAGGGTGAGGCGAAAAAAGAAGGATTGCAACACTACAGCACGGACTCGCTCCTGGATCCGACAACTAACATCGAGTTGGGAACACACTATTTCCGGCAGATGGTGGACGAATTCGGCGGACAAGTGGAGTACGCGCTTGCGGCCTATAATGCGGGCGCGGAGCGTGTAGTGGACTGGCGCGCTTCCGGCAACTATCGCGACGTCGAAGAGTTTGTGGAATCGATTCCGTTCACCGAAACGCGAGAGTACGTGCAGGCCATTGTGCGTAACGCCGAGGTATACAAGAAGGTGTACGGGACGCCGTAAGCAAGATATCAGCTGTTAGCTATCAGCCGCCAGTAGAATCGCTGTTCGCTTCTTGCTCTTTCGCCAGAAACACCATCAACTCCTCGTCATCCTGAGTGGAGGATCGGCGTTTTTGCGGGCCGAGTCGTTTCCTCCTATTGCTCATTGTTCTTCCTGTACGTTCGCAGGAACTGACATTCGCCCTTCACCTCGCATTGGAGCATGTCCTGCACTAGCAGGTTCCAGCCGACAAAGCCGGCGAAGACGTGATTCGGTGATTGCTCCGGAGTGGGTGCGAGCCCTTCGCCGGTTTCGGCGTTGTAGTCCTCGTGCATCGATCCCCACCTCTGGATGTCGGCCAAAACCATTCGCCCGAGAATGCCTGACAACTCCGCAGCTTCCTTGTCGAAGCCGTAGCGCTTGAGCGAAATGTAATTCAGGTAGTTCGCGTTGATCCAGATCGGCCCTTGCCAGTTGGAATAAGGAACAATGATGGCGGCGTTGTTGTAGTCGGGATCTTGTTTGCTCAGGCTGCGAATTCCGTAGGGCGCGAGCATGTAATCCTTGTTCCAGAGATAGCGACGGATCATCGCCTGTGCGCTCTTTTCCGGCAGGATGTCGTCAACCAGCGGGACGAAGTTGGAATAGCTGATGCGCTTGACTGGTTTGCCGGTGTCGCGACGGATGTTGTAGAACATCATCTCCTGCGCGAACCACATGTGCGCCAGCATCGCAGCTTTCAGATCGGCAGCCTTCTTGCGATATTCCGCGGCCTCGTCGGGCTTGCTAAGTTTGTCGGCGAGTTGCGCCATGGCCTTGTACTCACGAAACTGAAAGGTGCTGATGTCCGTGGCCAGGATGGCGCTCTTGTCGTTGGGATCGTTGGTCAGGGCGACGTTGTTGTCGGCACCCGATGAGATCGCATTCTCCCAGAAGAACAGTCCGTACTTCGGGTCAAATTGCGTCTGCTCGCGATAAGTGATGACCTTGCGCAAGCTCTCCCAGATCGGCTTGACCCACTGATAGTCGCCCAGGCCCTCCGAGGCGATCACCGCTCCCTGCGCCAGAAACGGCTTCATGGCGAACTTGCCCATGAGAGGGCGCGGGCCCTTCGTAGTGATGCACCCGGCGACGTAGCCGTCCTGATCGATGGCCCCGGCGAAATCCAGTACCCACCATTTCAGATACTGCGGTTTGTCTTGCTGCGCCAGATGCGAGCCGATGAAGAATCCGTCCCAGTCCCACATTTGCTTGTAGTAGCCGGCGGGAATGAGGTAGTCGTACTCGATGAAGCCTTCGGCGGGACGAATCGACTGGGGCTCAAGCTTGGCGTAGGCAGCAGAGACTTCGGTGAGCGTCTGCGCGAGACTGGCCGGCTTGTCAGCGGCGGAAAGGAGTCCGACTAGCGGTAGCGATAAAGACAATAAGATCAATCGTGCGATCATACACAATATTGTCGCAGAAGAAGATACAGCAGAAGATAAGCGTCTAACGAGTCTGTATTTTAAGCGAGCAAGTTGGTGTCGCCGTTTTGTCGATGTCGTCTTTTCGTTTGCTGAGCTGTTTGTACCAGCTAAGCAGTGGCTTCGTGGCGGATGTTTGATTGATGCTCGGGAGTCTACTTGCGGGGACTACGTTCGGTACCGACGTACTGGCGAACCAGAGGCGCTGCGTTTGGTCGCCGCGGCTAATGGAAATCCACCAGACATCGGTTCCCGTCATTCCTGTGTTGCCTGGATTGGGGGTGGTCAGCGATTGCAGTGCCGGGTCGTCCAGCAGTTCTTTAAGCTGATTCATCTCATCATCACGGAATTTGCCGGCATGGATCTTATGGCGTTCCGGTTGCCCAATGAAAATGGGCGTATGTTCGAAGTGGTACGAACCGTCACTTTCGACCTCAATACAATCGCTATAACTCTGGGCTCCCGACTCCCACCAACTGTGATGCAACAATAACAGTTGCTGCTGAGCATCCGCGCTGCCCAACGCGATCGAGACGCACAACATCGCGGTAATGAATCGCATGCCCAGATCATCGCATCGGCTCACGACGACTGCAACTCAGAACTGCCGTCTGAGTTGTACAATCATCTGAGGTCCATATTGGGAAGAAGCCTATGAGAGCCGCGGTTTTACTTGCTCCCGGAGATATCGCCCAGCGCCCTCTCCGCATCGAAGACGTTCCAAAGCCGGCGCTCGAACCGGGCCACGTCTTGCTGAAGGTCCGCGCTTGCGGCGTGTGCCGCACCGATTTGCATATTGTCGAAGGCGAGCTTCCGATGCGCCTGGAGCACGTCATTCCCGGTCACCAGATTGTGGGAGACGTGGCCGACGGCGCCACACCGGAGCTTCCGGTCGGCACGCGAGTCGGGGTCTCGTGGATTGGCGGTATCGATGGCACTTGCTGGTACTGCAAGCGTCAGATGGAAAACCTGTGCGACGCGCCGACGTTCACCGGCTATAGCGTGAACGGTGGTTATGCTGAATACGCGCTGGCGCGCGCTGATTTTGTGTTTCCGTTGCCGCCGGAGCTGGACGATTTACATGCCGCGCCGCTGTTGTGTGCAGGCATCATCGGATTCCGTAGCCTGCGGGTTGCGGAAGTGGAGCAGGGCGAGCGCGTGGGGCTGTTCGGATTCGGCGCATCGGCGTCGCTGGCGATTGAGGTGCTTCGTGCCTGGAAGTGCGACGTATACGTTTCCACACGAGGAGCTTCCCATCGCAAGTTGGCGGAATCGCTTGGCGCCAAGTGGGTGGGAACTGAAACCGAAAGGCCCCCGGTGAAGCTCGATCGTGCGGTGACCTTTGCGCCCAGCGGAGATGTTGTGGTGGCTGCGTTGGCGAGTCTGCGAAAGGGCGGGGTGGTCGCGATCAATGCGATCCACCTTGACCATATTCCGCAGTTCGATTATGACAGCCTGCTGTGGGGCGAGCGCCAGATACGCAGCGTTGCCAACATGACCCGCGCCGACGCTCGCGACTTCCTGAAGCTTGCAGCTGAAATCGGCCTTCGACCGAAGGTGACGTCGTTTTCTCTGGATCAAGCCAATGAAGCGCTGATGGCGGTCAAGCAGGATGCGATTGATGGTGCTGCGGTAATGCTGCCGTAGAGCCGATTGCAGGGTGCCGACCGCATGCGTAGTGCTGCCTTCCTCTCGGCAGACCTTTGGCGGCTCGCTATTGGATAGCTGGCTTGTTAAAGCCGGGCAGGTCCACCATGCGGCCGGCCGATGTGTCCCAATACTCGGCTTGCTGTACGGCAATCTTCAGGAGAATGAGGTTCGGATCGTCTAGGCCGCCAGCGAACCATGACGTGTAGGTGGGATTCCACAACTCCCTGGCTTTGACGTGGTCTCGCACCAGTTCGCAGAAGCCACTGATGGAAACGTAGCGCTGAGACGCGTGATCGACGAAAGAGAGATTCACGCGCTGGTTGGTCCTGGCGGCCTCGACTTTCTCGGTGTTGCTGCCGGAAATAAACCACAATACACCTGTGGGATCGACGCCGTGAGCCGCCATCGGACAACTGTGTAAGCTGCCGTCGGGACGAGTCGTGGTCAAGATGGCCAATTCAATACCCGTGATTAGCTCGTTCAATCTAGCAACAGGATTGTAGCTTTGACCCATGTGGGCTCCTTAAGTTGTATTCGGCACTGCGGTACGCCATCAGGCTAAATGCGTCAGTGCTTTCGCGGCGGCGCTATGAACCAGAAGTTCGACAGCATCAAGACCGGTCCTGCCGAAGAAATCTCATCCGCCGGAGGTTGCGGCGACCATATCAGCGGCGACATCGTCCGGCTTCCAAGTGCCTCCTGAGTATACCTTGAACACTTTTCCGTCTTTGCCGATCAGCACGGTGCTGAGGCCATGCACGATCTGCCCGTCTTTGGTGTTGTAAGCCAGTCCAAAGAAGTTGGCAGCTTTGCGGACCTGCTCGGGTGCCCCCGATGCGAACTGCCAGTGCCGGAAGCTGGGATCGACGCGGCCCACATAGCGCTCGCCATAGCTGCGCAAGGCCGCAGGTTTGTCATGCTCGGGATCGATGCTGATGCTGAGAAGCTGCGACTCCGCGAACGCTTTCGGATTCTTCTGCAACTGCCGCAGGACCTGGGCGAAGTTGCTGCTCATGCGCGGGCAATAATCGGGAAACGGGCAGCGCGTGTAGATGAAAGTCAACAACAGCGGCTTTCCCTGGAACTGCTTGAAATGGATGGTTTCGCCGCTCTGATTGGTCAGGGTAAAGTCGGGAACTTCTTCGCCGGGTTGCGGGATGTGTAATTGCGAAGTTCCATCGCCAGCGGTGTCGCTGCCCTTGGAGAAGCTGATGTCCTGAAGCTCCGCGCGATCGCTGACGACCAGCGTCGCGTGGATCTGATCGCCGGGTGCAATCGCGCGGAAGACCCAGTCATTGCCGCTGCTGACGAGGTACGGCATGGTCATGGCTTCCATGAATCCGGGGATGTCCCCGTGTGCAATCGTGAGCTCATGATTTGCGGCATCGACTGCCACGACGCGGCCTTGCAAGTCATAACGCTTGGCGGCGGCTTGATGGGAGCAACTCGCAAAGAGCAGGAGCGCGATTGCGACGCAGGCCGGGAGACAGCGTCGCGAGAGTGGACGCCGCGTGCGAATATGCATATCGCATTTATTGTAGAGCAGCGTCGTTCAGGGCGCGTGGGATGATGGAACCAGTCCGTCTGCGAGGCAGCTATTTGGATTTCGATTTCACATGCGCCCGGCGTTGCCTGGCCCAGCCTTCCTTCGTGACCTGGCGGCCGCGCCCGACAGCCAGCGCGTCTTCTGGAACGTCGTCGGTGATGCAGGAGGCCGCGCCGACATAGGCTCCGCGTCCGATGCGAACGGGAGCGACGAGCGTGCTGTCGCTGCCAATGAAGGCGCCGTCTTCAATCACGGTCTTGTGCTTGTGCACGCCGTCGTAGTTGCAGGTGATGGTGCCGGCGCCGACGTTCACACCTTCGCCAATTTCGGAGTCACCCAGATAGCTCAGGTGGTTGGCTTTCGATCCTTTGCCAAGGCGAGTCTTCTTGGTTTCAACAAAGTTGCCGACGTGCGCATCTTCACCGATATCGCTTCCGGGCCGCAGATGCGAGTACGGCCCCAGTTGCGCGCCCTTGCGCACAACAGAATCCT
Organism: Candidatus Korobacteraceae bacterium; assembly: GCA_049516475.1. GTDB lineage: Bacteria > Acidobacteriota > Terriglobia > Terriglobales > Acidobacteriaceae > Bog-257. The sequence goes on from JBEKTC010000003.1 coordinate 17,042, forward strand.
CCAGAATGCAACCGGGCCGAATCAGGACGTTGTCGCCGATTTCGCAATTGGTGATGACGGAATAGGAGCGGATGCGGCAATCGGCGCCGATTTTGGTTTTGCCAATGAGCTGCACGAAAGGCTCAATTACCGTGTCGGTCCCGATCTCAACATCCGCGTCGATATCGCAGCTGTCGGGACGAAAGATGGTTGTGCCGGCCAGCATCAGCTCGCGCGCTTTCTTAGCGCGAAGCTGCGCATCAAGCTGGGCCAATTCCATGCGAGTGTTGACGCCCAGCACCTCGTGGGAATCGTCTGCACGCAACGCCAGCACCTTCTCTTTGGATTTTCGCAGCAGCTCCGCAATGTCGGTCAGATAGTACTCATGATGCGCGTTGTCGGTGCCGAGCTTGCCGATATGCGCGTACAACGGGCCCGTGGCAAAAGCGTAGATGCCGGAATTGATTTCGCGACGTCCCGTTTCTTTTCCGCGCAGGGCCTTCTGTTCGACGATGCGCTCCACTTCGTCGGTCTCGTTGCCTTTGACCACACGGCGGAAGACGCGTCCATAACCCGTGGGATCGGATGGCTCGGCAGTGAGGATCGTCATTGCGGCACTGCGGCTCGTATGGAAATCGCGGACGCGCGCAATCGTCCCCGGCGCGATCAGCGGAACATCACCGGAAAGCACCAGCACGTGCTCAAAGCCACGCAGCGCCTCGCGAGCTTGCATCATGGCGTGTCCCGTGCCGCGCTGTTCGCTTTGCAGCACGAAGCCGATGCCGGTGGATTGGAGAGCGGAGCGCACCTTCTCTGCTTCGTGCCCGATGATGGCGAAGATGTTCTCTGCAGGCACAACTTGCATTGCGGCCGCTACAACGTGAGCCAGCAAAGGCTTGCCAGCAATCTGGTGCAGCACCTTGGGATGCCGTGACTTCAGGCGCGTGCCTTTTCCGGCAGCGAGGATCGCGATGGCGAAAGTGGAGCGCTTGTGCTTCGCGGGGTTTGCGGAGGCGGTTTTGGGCATTTGCGTAAGGACCAGACACCCCCATTTCACCACAGAGACACAGAGAGCACCGAGAAAAGTAGAGGTCATCTCATAAATCGTTCCCGGGTTGTGTCAAGGCACGACTTTTAGTCGTGCCGAGCCCGACCACACCGAGGATCAGGGCTTTAGCCCTGTAACATCGGGGATCTCAAGGGCTAAAGAGTTCTCAGGGGCTAAAGCCCAAGTCAATCACGATCCGCCTTCGGCACGGCTGAAGCCGTGCCCTGACACATTCATTTGTGAGATGACCTCTAGAAAGAAATTATTTCTCTGTGCCTCTGTGTCTCTGTGGTGAATTATTGCTTTTCGTGCAATGCGGCTACGGGCGAGTCGCGCAATTCCATCATAAGCCGGAGCAGGTCTTGCGCGACTCTATGGGTGTCGTGGCGCGCGATCAGGCCCTCGGTGGGATGTTCCTCTTCCATCAGGTATTGGCCCAGCACCGGTTTCACTCTGAGCGCCTCAATCTGGTCGACATCGGCTTCGATCTGCGACTGCCGCTTCTCCGCATACTTGGCCGCCAGCTGCGGCGACGCCGGCGTGCGATTCACCAGTGCGTAATCGAAGAACTCATACCGAGCGTGTTTGTAGAGAGCGCGAATGTGATCGGAAGCCGTCAAGTCCAGGCTTTCGTTGGCCTGGGTCATGAGGTTGCACACGAAGACTTTCACCGCCGGCGAGCTGGCGATTGCCTGGGCCACGTTGTGCACCAGTAGATTCGGGACCAGGCTGGTGAATAGCGAACCCGGTCCAATGGTAATGAGGTCGGCGTTCTCGATGGCCTCCATGGCCTTGGGCAGCGGCTCAGCGTCGTCAGGCGTCATGCGAAGCTCAACGATACGGCGATCGCTGGCGGTAATGTTGGTTTCGCCGCGGACCACGGAACCGTCGTCCATGATGGCATAGAGCTGCGCATTGCTGGTGGTGGCAGGATAAATGTGGCCGCGCGTAGCCAGAATCGTGGAGGAATGCTCGATCGCCTGGTTGAAGTCGCCACTGATGGCAGTCATGGCCGATAGAAACAAGTTGCCAAAACTGTGTCCGCCGACTCCCTCGCCAGAGGGAAAACGATAGCGGAAGAGCCGCGAGAGCAGGGCCTCTTCTTCCGAGAGCGCGACGATACAGTTGCGCACGTCGCCTGGAGCGGGAAGGTTCAACTCCTTGCGGAGACGTCCACTGGAGCCGCCGTCATCGCTGACGGTAACGATTGCCGACAGGTCGGAAATATTTGATATAGCATTAGGTTCAGTATTTTCCATAGCAGAGCTAACGTAATGCTTTAAGCCACTAAGCAAGGTCGACAGACCAGTGCCGCCGCCCATCGCAACAACCTTGAGGGGAAGTCCATCAGCGGAACTTTGGTAACTTGGCATGGTCGGCTCGAATTGAGAAGTCTAGTAGCGCCACTTATCAGGTTCGATGACGGCTTCCGCGCTGGTATCAGGATAGAGCAGTTCGGTGAATCTTGGGTCGTCGGCCAGATTCTTAAAGTCGGAGTCGTTGCGCGCCTGATAACGGTTTGCCGGATTCAGCCGGATGGACTCGCCCAGGTTGCTGAGCGCTTCGGGGAAGTGACCGGTAAGACAATTCAGGGCAGCCATACCATACCAAATGAAATCCAGCTTGGGAGAATTTCTGGTCAGCAGGTCGAAGTTCTCGCGCGCGGTGACATAGTCGCCCAAGTTCATCAGCGACACTGCGTAGTCATACTGTTCCTCGGCCGTCTTGAAGGTGTTGGAAGCCCGGCTCATCTGCTGGTTGCAACTGTGCAGGTGTACCGACGCCCGGTCAGCGAGTTCAGGACTCGGACCTGCGACTACTTTCTCAAAATAAGCCTTGGCCTTGTCATACTTGTGGCCTTGCAGAGCCTTCAAGCCCGCCTCATAGTTTTGCACAGCCTGTGAAAAACGCGGGTCCTCCGAGACTTTCATTGGCCTGGCACCTCTACCTGACTGTTCGAAGCCTGCTGCGGACATTGGCAAGCTCTTTGCCTTGATGCTCTTGGGAGCGCTTCCTTTGACGCTTTCTTTGGCTTTCTTCTTCATCCGGTAAGCTACCCTTAGATCAGTGCGACAGAGAACTGCTGCGGGCTGTGGAAAACCCCAAAATCTCGTGCAGGCGGTTGCGCTGAGTTATAACCGGAAGTCGGGAGCTTCGTCAACCCACCTTTGTGAGTAAGACCGCCGAGCCTTGCTAATGGCTCTTCGCCACCGATTCCAAGTTGATGGCCTTCCAATCTCCTCGTATGATGCCGGCTCGGATCTGGGTTGGAGTTTTCTTGAGCATGGTTTGCTCGTAGGCGTAGAAGACTTCTTTCATACAAAGCCCGCAGTGCGCCCCGTGCGTGCTCTCAAAGCAACTGTGCAGACTGTTGTGCCCTATTCGGTCGCAGTAACAGTAGCACGGCATCTGGTAAATCACATCGGGGATCTCAGCCGCCAACTCATAAGCGCGAACCTGATAGGGATATTGGAAGGCTTCGCCCCGCCACTGGTCCCTGGGAAGAATGGGCAGGGCGTCGCCGGGCTTCAGTGGCCCATGGTTGTACGCAGGCACATGGTCTCCCTGGGCCACGCAAACCACAGCCAGCAGGATGATCAACAGGAACAGCGCAGATTTCGTCATGAAGGAAAAACCCTTGCGATGCATTGTATCGGAGAACGGGCGGCCACGCATAAGGCTCACAATAAGCCGCTCCCAACGTGTTTGGTCCGGTGCCAGCGAATTGCTGACCGGTAGGTCGCGGGTTCTCCTTGACCCTCAAAGGCCGGGGGCGCATAATTGCGCCGCGTTCGACTTGCTGAATTCTGTAGACTCCCGTTCTTGAGTTGCAGCACGCAAGAGATGCGGCATAGTAGATCCTCTGGCCGATGGGGCACGCGATCGAGGGTTAGGAGACATGGTTATGGCGGAAGAGGTACGTAAACGGATTGGCGACTACGAAATCGTTCGCGAGTTAGGCCACGGAGGAATGGGCCAGGTTTACCTGGTGCGCAACGTGATCTCGGACCGCGTTGAGGCCATGAAGGTCCTGCTTCCGGACCTGGCCCAGCAAGGAGACTTGGCGAATCGCTTCATGCGCGAGATCAAGGTATTGGCCAGCCTGGAGCATCCCAACATCGCCCAGCTCAGGACCGCGTTCACGGCTGACAACCAGTTGGTGATGATCATGGAGTACGTGGAGGGCGATACCTTGGCCCACCGTCTTGAGCGGGGAGCGTTTTCCACCGCCGATGCCTTGAATTACATGGGACAGGTGCTGACCGCTCTGAGCTATGCCCACGGGAAAGGCGTGATTCATCGCGACATCAAGCCCGCCAATATGATGCTGACACCACAGGGCGTGATAAAACTGATGGACTTTGGCATTGCGCGCTCGACCCAGGACCTGGGCATGACGGTCACAGGTACGACACTGGGATCGGTGTGCTACATGTCTCCTGAGCAGGTGAAGTCGGAGCCCACCGATGCGCGCTCGGACTTGTACTCCGCTGGCGTCTCGCTCTACGAAATGGTGACGGGGCACACCATGTTCAGCGCGACCAGCAGTTTTTCCATCATGGAGGCGCACGTCAAAGAGACTCCCCATCCACCGATCGAGCTGCAGCCCAATCTTCCCAAGGCGCTGAACGACATCATCGTGATGGCGGTGGCCAAGGATCCGGCGCAGCGATTCCAGACCGCCGACGCCTTCCGCAATGCACTGTCGCAGGTGGGCGTCGCAGCTGCACCAGCGGCAGTGCCTCTGCAACAACCGGTTGCCACTCCGTCGGTACAGCAACCGCCGGCAACAACACCGTCGCCGATTCCCGTGCCTACACCCTCCCAGCAGGAAGGCTGCGCGGTATTGCAGCCGCGGCCTGCCGAGCCCGGCCGTCGACACATCGGCTGGATATTGGCCGCTGCCATCGTGATTCTGGTGGCGGTTTTCGGCGGTACGGAAGTTTATCGCTCCCACACGCAGAGCTCCGCGGTGGCGCCCGCACCCCAGTTGGGCAGTGGCGCCGCGGCGGCCCCGTCGAATCCAGCGGCGCCGCCAGCCGACGCGAATCTGCAAACGCCAGCGGCGCAGGCTCCGATGGCTGCGGAAAGTCCTGCTCCAGCGGAGATGAATCCACAGCCGCACAGCAAGCACGGGAATCAGGTTGGTCAGCAGGCGAGTCTCATGCCGCCGCCCGCCCCTTCGGGCCCTTCGTCTGCAGAGATTGCCGCGCAGAAGAAGCTCCTCGACGACATGGAGACGGAGACTGACCATCTTGACAGCCGGGCAGCCGCAGTCGAGAGCAGCCTGGATGCGCTGGAGCAGCAAATGCATCAGAGCGGCCTGGGTTTGCGCGGCGACGTCGTGGCTTCGCGGGCCAACCTGCGCACGGACCTGGCGAAGGCCAAGCAGGCGCTGGAGGGGTCAGATACCGACCGTGCTCGGAAGTATCTCGACCAGGCGAACCACGAAGTTGAGAAGCTGGAGGCATTTCTCGGCCGGCGGTAGTGCAAAGCAGGGCTGTCCTTACTGCGCTTGACGAAACTATAATGAGTACAGATCGTCTAACCAATTGACATGACCTCCGACTCCGGGCAACAGAATTCAGCCGAGCCTCTTCCTCCAACTCGGGATCGATTGACGGAAGGCGCAGCGAGCGCTCCGGTGCAACCACAAAAGCGTCTTGCTTCGGGCTGGCTGCGTGACGTCGTCATCTCGCTGGCGGTCTCGGCGTTCTTCATCGTATTTCTCTACCAGCCAGTGAAGGTGGAAGGCACCAGCATGATGCCGACGCTGCAAGACCAGGAGCGCGTGTTCATCAACAAATTTGTCTACAAGCTGGAGCCGATCGAGCGCGGGGATGTGATCGTGTTCCGCTATCCGCGCGATCCCGCCAAGAGCTACATCAAGCGAGTGATTGCCATAGCGGGAGACAACGTGAGAATCGAAGCTGGGGTTGTGTTCGTGAACGGTCATCGCCTGTCCGAACAGTACCTGCCCCGAATGTATGAAGACGTCCGCTCCTATCCGGACACGGTGGTGCCGCCGCATTGCTACTTCGTCCTGGGAGACCATCGAAACCTCTCCAACGACAGTCGCGATTTCGGTTCCGTAGACGAAAGCTTCATCTATGGGAAGGCTGTTTTTGGTTATTGGCCGTTTGCCAAGCTGGGTACGCTACGGTAGTCGAAATTCCGATCTTTGCCTTTCGCTTTTCGCCCCTCGCCTTTGCTCCAATAAGAGTCCAAGTTCAAGCGAGTTTAGCCATCGATTGGCGAGTTCTAGATCTCCTCCCGCGCGAACAGGAAGCCAGGAGCCTTTCGGCGAAAAGCGAAAAGCGTAAGGTGAAAGCCTTAAGGCATTTTGGTTGCCAGTGCAAGGAATCCTCATAAAGAGATTTTGCATCAGAGAGCCTGAACGAAAACCGCAACTAATTTCCGGTAGTTGGGGTTTTCAGAATAGCAGTAAGGTGAAACTCAAATTTGCAAGCTCGACGGCGGAGATGCCGTCGAATTCAGACGCTTGGCCGGGCGATGAATGATAAAGAAAGGGAAAACATGACTGCGTTTCGTTGTAGTCGGTTGTTGGCGGTAGCTCTCGTCCTGGTCGCTCTGTCGATGTCGCTGAGCGCTCAACTCGTTATTTCCGTGGGCATTGCACCGCCCCCGTTGCCGGTTTATACACAGCCGCTGTGCCCCGGTCCGGGCTACATTTGGACTCCGGGCTATTGGGCCTATGGTGACGATGGATACTACTGGGTACCTGGAACCTGGATAGTTGCGCCCACGGTGGGTTTCCTATGGACACCCGGATACTGGGGATGGGGAGGGTCGGCCTTCGTCTGGAATGCCGGCTATTGGGGCCCGACGGTCGGTTTTTATGGCGGTGTTAATTACGGATTCGGTTATACCGGCGGCGGTTACTACGGCGGGGAATGGCGCAATGGAGCCTTCTACTACAACCGCTCAGTCAACAATGTGAACGTCACCAACATTCACAACGTGTACAACACGACGGTCGTCAACAACGTTACCGTTAACCGGGTCAGCTATAACGGCGGGACCGGCGGAATCAGCGCGCGGCCTACACCACAACAGGAAGCAGCGGCCAACGAGCGGCACATTGCCGCAACCAGCGCGCAGACTCAGCACCAACAGGCTGCCAGTCAGGATCGCACGCTATTAGCCTCGGAGAACCATGGGAAACCTCCGATTGCGGCAACGGCCAAGCCCGGCGCGTTCAAGGGAGCCGGCGTAGTGGCTGCGAAGAATGCTCCTGTGAATACTCCAGCGACACGTCCACCGTCGGCAAACAACGCGGCCCGGCCGACCAATGCTAACCCGGCGCGGCCAGCGACGGCGAACAACACGGCCCACCCTCCCGCAACGAACAACGCTGCGCACCCCAACAATGTTCCGCGTCCGCCGGAGGGACAGACGACGCCGCATCCGAGCACCGCATCTGTCCCGCATCCACCAGCGCAGCGAACTGCGCCTCATCCGAGCAATGCTGAGACGTCGCGGCCACCGGCGCCGGCAGAGCACACCGCTCCGCCAGCGCAACACGCCGCTGCTCCAGCACCTCGTCCGCCGGCAGAGCACACCGCTCCGCCAGCGCAACACGCCGCTGCTCCAGCACCTCGTCCGCCGGCAGAGCACACCGCTCCGCCAGCGCAACACGCTGCTGCTCCAGCACCTCGTCCGCCGGCTGAGCATGCTGCTCCACCGCCGAAGAGAGAGGAGCCTCGCTAGGGCCTTTCCGCGAGACTTAGGCGAGAATGTGAAAGACCCACTCAAGCCAGAGTTTGAGTGGGTCTTTTAATGCGGCCCGCAGGCTGGGTCCATCTTGGGGCTACCATAGCTCTGCAAGGTTCTTACTCACGGCTTTCCTGCGCTGAGAGAATGCTCGCAAACCGAGAGCTTACGGTGTTATCTGGAACACGACACCTTTGCCGTGAGAGCCGCCGCCAGATGCGGTGCCGTACAGATTGCCGCTGGAATCGAATGCCAGCCTGCACGTCGGACTAGCTCCGTCGGTGCCGCCAGTGAAGTCGTGCAGGGAAGTGTAGCTCCATCCACCTTCCGATCGCGTCAGCTTAAAGACTGATCCAAAGCCGTACTGTCCGTCAGCGAAGCTGGTTCCGTACAAGTTTCCGGAAGCGTCCATCAACAGCTTGTCGTAGGGACCAAAACCAATCCCGCCGCTGAGGCCGTAGAGGAAGTCGTAGGACCAACTGTCACCTGAGGCCACCATCTCAAACACAGTGCCACCGCCGGTTAGACTATGGACCGTGGTTCCATAGAGATTGCCAGATGCATCGAGAATCAACCCTCCTTGCGGAAAGCCTCCGTCGTCGCCGTGGTAGGTGAAGCCGTGGACGGTGCTTTCCGCCCAGCCCGAGCCCGACGGCGTCAGCTTATAAAGTGCGCCGAAGCCATAGGGACCGTTCTGTGCGAACACTCCGTAGAGATTGCCGGATTGGTCGAAGACGACACCGCTCCAGGCGTACTCTCCGTCGCCGTTGCCCTGGGCTTGATAGAGAATGTTCTGTGTCCAGCCGCCGTTGGATGGGGTCAGGCTATAAATCAGGCCCCAGCCGGCAGAGCCTCCATTGACGGTCGTGCCATAAATGTTTCCCGCCTGGTCAAAGGTGAGATCGCCCTGGGGATACTGCCCATCGGTACCCGAGAAACGATAGAGGATAGACGGACTCCAGTCGAAGATGACTGTGGATGGAGCTCGGGCGGGCGGCCTTAGGCTGTAAACCGTGCCGCAACCGCGATCTCCGTTGGACTGAATGCAAGGACCTCCGCCGCCCGCCGAGGTTGAGCCGTAAAGAAGACCGTCTGGCCCCTCGATTACCCGGCTGGCCGGACCCGCGCCGTCATTGCCTCCAGCAAACCTGTAGAGCGGGGTCAGGATCCAGCCTCCCCCATCGTTGTCTAACGAAAACACCGTTCCGTAGCGGCCGGTACCGCCGCCGCCAAAGGCCGTTCCGTAAATGTTGCCATGGGCGTCGATGGTCAAGCCGGCAGCGGGATTAGCGCCATCCTGTCCGCCGGTGAAGTCGTGGATCACACTGAAAGTTTGGCCCAGGGCCGTTTGCGTGATGGCAGTGATGACTGCGACAAGTACAAGCGCGACGAGCGATGCAGAGCAGGCGCACCTCGTCAGATGCCAACCACGACTAGAGATAAAGTCTCGGAATTCCCCATGATTCGATAACAAAGTTACTTCCTTTTCTCGGCCAGAAATGCATAATCCTCCTCCATCCGTCAGCGTGCTCGCACAAGCAGTCGGGAGACCTGGCGACGACAGACACGCAATCACCCCAAATAGGAGCGTACTGCGCATGGTTATGTTGTGAAAGTTACGAAAGTACTAAGAGACCACTGTACTTTCGTAACCGGCCGGATCACTGACACATCGACCTCATTTATTGTTACGAGGGTCTCCCGCCCAACCACGCGGGAATGCCTCGCGCTAAACCCAGTTCCACCGTGACCGGATCCGCAGCAAGGGCTTCGTGGCACTCTTCGATGCGGTGTGACTAAATCGGAGAGACAAAATAACAGCGGCAACACAACTGGCCAGGGTTGTGAACTGATGAGCAAACATGATTGAGGCGAATTGATTCTCCATGAGTGGATGGAATCCGGTCAAGGACTTTGCTCAGTACTTGACACAAGCAAGTAAATATTTATTGCTTATTCAGATACTTACATCACTAAGGTCTACGGATGCTGGCCCTTTTCGGCTGCCGATATCAGATAAAAGTCGAGGTGTTGTAGCTGGAAACCGCCAAAGCGGATGACCTTGCGGCCGGGCAGACGATATTCCAGTTCAGCTTTGGTCCCACTGGCAGCGACAACGATGTGATCGCCGGCGGGAATTTCATTGCGCTCGTAGCTGGCCACGGGATGATTGCGGTAGAAGGCCAGACCATATTCAACGGCTGGCGGGACATCGTAAACGGCGATGTCTGGAATGCGGCCGATCTCGGTTTGCTGGAGTGAGGCCTGTACCAAGCGCTCCGATAGCAGGAAGTTAATCATGGGCGCAGTGCCGCGCAGAGTGAGCGAAAACGCGATTATCACCGGTACCAGGGTTGTGAAACGAAGCACGCGATAACCCTGGTTCTGCAGCGTGAACCACAGCATGATAATGGTTGCGATCGCCAGCGCCGCAGCCACGATAATCACGTTCCGCGGCAATCCCAGTTTCAGCAGCTTGAAAGGCACAATAAACGCGGCTATAAGCATTGCCGCGGAAAGCAGTGCGTGCAGCAGGACCGTCCACATCGCGGGCTTCACGGCATCTTGTTCGCGGCGAAAAATGAAATCGGCGAGCAAAATGGCACCCGCCGGAACCGCGGGGAGAATGTATCCCGGTAACTTGGATTGCGAGAGCGAGAAGAAGACGATGGGCAGCAGGAACCATAACGTCAGGTAGGTGCGCAGGTCTTCCTGTCCGGCCGGCTGTTGCACTGAGAAGCGCCAGTCGCGTATCGCGTCGACGACGGCAGCTACAACGAAAACAGTCCACGGCACCAGCGCCAGAAGCGCCACCGGCAGATAAAACCAGAACGGTTCAGGATGGTGATACAGGTTGCTGGTGAAGCGTTCCAGGTTGTGTTGCAGAAAGAAGACGCGAAAGAACTGGGGATTCGCGCGCTGCACCGCGACGAACCATGGCGCTACTACGGCGAGATAGAGCGCGATCCCGACCGGCCACAGCGTGCGCAGCAGCAACCGCCCGTCGCGACGTAGCGCGGCGAATGCAATGATGATGAGTCCCGCAAGAAAGATGGCGACCGGTCCCTTCGCCAGGGTTGCCAGCGCGCTGAAGAAATAAAACCCCAGCAGCCAGTTCCGGCGCCCGCTCATGTACCAGCCATACCAGGAGAGCATGGCTGCGGTGAACATCGCTGCCAACGGCATGTCGGTGGCAGCGCTGCGGCCGAAGCCGATAATGATGGCGGCAGATGCGGTGATGAGCGCCGCATCAAGCTGCATGCCGCGCCGGAAGCGGCGCGTCCAAACGTAGATGAAGATGGTCAGCAGCATCGAGAGAACTGCCGACGGCAGCCGCGCCGCGACATCGCTGACTTCGCCTGCGCCTTTGTAGGCGATCATCGCGCACCAGTAGTACAGCGGCGGCTTCTCCAACCAGGGATGTCCGTAGAGTACGGGCGTGACCCAGTCGTGGCGCTCCAGCATCTCGCGCGCAACCTGCGCATAGCGCGGTTCGTCTACGCCGACGAGCCCGACAAGCTGCAGCCCGAGAATGAAAAGAAATCCGCAGAAGGCAAAGAGAGCAAGAGCATCAGTGGAACGGCGGGCGCGTTCGCTGAGGTTGGGAGTCGGAGTCAAGAGTACTATTCTATCGGGAGGATGACCGCTTGCGGAGGGACTTGGTGGGCTGCCGGTAAAGGGAAGGTACACTCTAAGCCTGTTTGAAGGGGCACGCCTTCAGGCGTGCCGATGAGCCAACCAGAGAGTCCGGCTTTAGCCACTGCGGGAGCGTGCCCTCAGGGCCTGAAGGCCAATTCCTCTTTTGCTTTGACGGCGCAGCTAAAGCTGCGCCCCTTCGAAGCGCTACTGCACGTGCGCATCGTAGCCGCGAATGCGGAGTTGCGCGACCAGACGCTCGGTAGCGACCGACAGCGGACCCTCGACCCCGCAACCGCTGGCGCATTCGTGTCCGCCTCCGCCAAAGGCCGCAGCCACGGCCGCGACATTGACCAATCCTTTGCTGCGCAGGCTCACGCGGAAGTGACCATTGGGCTCCTCGCGGAAGAACAGCGCGACCTCAATACCTTGAATAGCGAGAGCGTAGTTGACAAGCCCTTCGCAATCCTCGTCGCTGGCTTCGCAGCGTTCCATGGTGGCGCGATCGACATGCATCCAGGCCAGCGTGCCGTCGCGGTGCAGACTGGTCAGCGCCGCGCCCAGCAGGCGCATCTTCGATATCTGAGTAGAGAAGTAAACATTATGAGCGATGCGCACCGGATCGGCGCCGCAACGCACCAGTTCCTGCGCCAAAGAAAACGTCCGCTCGCTGGTGCCATGGAAGCAGAAAGAGCCGGTGTCGGTGAGCACCGCCGTGTACAGGCAGGTTGCCACCTCCGGCGAGATTTTGACGCCGGCCTCACGCGCCAGGCGAAAGATCATCTCTGCCGTCGCGCAGGCGTCGGGATCGATCCAGTTCACGTCGGCGAAGGGACGCGCGGTGGCGTGGTGGTCGATGTTGATGAGGTAATGGCGCTCCAGTCCGGAGAGACGCGTGCGCGCTACGCTGTCGCATTCCAGGATGATGACGGCCTCGGCTTCAGGAGCCTGCTCGGTATCAACCAGCACAGTGTCGCTGAAGGGAAGCGGGCTGTAGATGCCGGGCACGCCGTCGCTGAGCACGACGCTCGCCTGCTTGCCCATGCTGCGCAGAATCTGGGCGCAGGCCAACGTCGATCCCACCGCGTCTCCATCCGGCCGGGCATGGGAGGTGAGAAGGAACTTCTGTCTGCGACCGATCTGATTGAGGACTTCGTTCAGCATCCCTATTCACCACAGAGAAGCAATTAGCAACTAGCAATTAGCAATTAGCAAAACCCAAAACCTGAACTCCTGCTTTATTTCTCGGTGTCTCTGTGCCGCTGTGGTTCCTTTGGCCTTCGCTTCTGAATTCGGTGCAATAGCTCTTCGATCCGTCCACCGTACTGCTCGGAACGGTCAAGCTCGAAAAAGATTTCCGGAGCCTGCCGCAGTCCCAAGCGCCGAGTCAGCTCGTGACGGATGTAGCTGCGCGCGGCATTCAATCCCTCGATGCTTTGCCGGGCTTCATCCTCGGTACCGGCGGCGACGATGAAGGCGCGCGCCGTCTTGCCGCCCGGGCCCAAATGCAACTCGCTGAGGCTCACCAGACCAATTCGCGGGTCGCCCAGTTCTCCCTCGACCAGGGCGACGATTTCTTCCCGCAACGCCTCTTCGATGCGTTCGCGATGATATTTCTGTCCCCGGTTCTCCATATCTTTCGCTCCGTGCGCCGCGCGAAGGGGAACGTTAGAGCATACGCCTGTTGTTCAAGTTTGCGGTGATAACTATCACGATTCCCCAGATATATGGTCGCCGAATTCCGTTTCATGAACGAAGTCCAGAAAGGAATCCGTGACCTCACCGCCGCTGTTGTTGGCCACTCGCGTGGCGTGGCGCTCGACGTTGTGCATCAAGCCCTCGAGATACTCGCGAGAACTGGAGATGCTGACTACGCCGAGAGTGGCGCGCTGCCAGGCGTCGCTCGGATCGAGCTCGGCAACGGCAACATTGAAATGGTTGCGCAGCCCGTCTTTCACGCTTCGCACCACTTGGCGCTTGTCCTTGAGCGAGTGCGCGCCTTCGATGCGAATCTCGAGCATGAGATACGCGATCATCTTGGTACCTGCGAAAGCTGTTCACCACAGAGGCACAGAGGACACTGAGGTGTTTCTTTCCAAGAATGCTTTACGAGGCTATTGCAAAACATCCCGGATACCGGCTCCTCTCTGCGGAGGATTCAGTTCCGGGACGATGGTGTTCGTTTTGCCGATCCGCGGCTTGAAAAGCAGATCCCTCGCCGGGCTAAAGCCCGCCTCAGGATGACAAAAATAAAAGGTCTTCGGCGGCACGACTAAAGTCGTGCCCTGACACAAAACGCAGAAGGCTTCGAAGCCACTGACCGTCCAGCCACCGACGACCGACAACCGACGACCGAACAACCGACGACCGCACAACCGACCACCTACAACTGTTCTTACACAAACGCTTCGGCGGCGACGCGCTCGGTCACGAAGACCTCGATCACGTCTCCGACCTTGATATCGCCGTAGTTCGCGATCGAGATGCCGCACTCCATGCCGTTGCGAACTTCGCTGACATCTTCCTTGAAGCGCCGCACCGAGCCGATCTTGCCCTTGAAGACGACCACGTTGTCGCGCAGCAACCGCACTTCGGCATCGCGCTTGACCACGCCGTCGATGACGGAGCAGCCGGCGATTACGCCAACCTTGGGAACGCGGAATGTGTCGCGGACTTCCGCGCGGCCCAGGTAGGTCTCCTTGACGATCGGCTCAAGCAGGCCGGTCATGGCACGCTTGATCTCGTCCTGCAATTCGTAAATGATGGAGTGCAGGCGGATGTCGACCTTTTCCTGCTCGGCCAACTCCTGCGCCTTGCGCTCCGGCCGCACGTTGAAGCCGATGATGACGGCATTCGACGCCGAGGCCAGCAACACGTCGCTTTCGGTGATAGCGCCAACGCTGGCGCGCATGATGTTGATCTTCACGCGCTCGTTCGACAGCTTGCTGAGCACATCGCTGAGGACTTCGATGGAGCCGCCAACGTCGCCCTTAAGGATGACGAACAGTTCCTTCTGCCCAGCGGTCTTCAACTGCTCGGCCAGGCCTTCGAGGGAGACGCGCGAACTCTTGGCCAGCGTGGCTTCGCGTGCTTTGGCCTCGCGATATTCGGAGATGCCGCGCGCCTTCTCGCGATCGGCCACGGCGACGAGTTGATCGCCAGCCTGCGGCAATCCCTCCAGGCCGAGAATCTCGACTGGAGTAGCTGGGCCGGCTGATTCCAGCGCGACGCCGCGGTCGTTGAACATTGCGCGAACTTTTCCGAAGACGTTGCCCACGACAAAGTTGTCGCTGTTGTGCAGCGTACCGTTCTGCACCAGCACGGTCGCCACCGGGCCGCGGCCGCGGTCGAGTTTGGCTTCCAGCACGGTGCCGCTGGCCAGGCGATCGGGCGAGGCCTTCAGGTCCTGGAGATCGGCGACAAGGCAAATCATTTCCATCAGCAGATTGAGATTGGTTTTCTGCTTCGCCGAAACCTCCACGAATACGGTGCTGCCGCCCCAATCTTCGGGCATCAAGCCGCGATCGGCGAGTTGCTTCTTCACGCGCTCGGGCAAGGCGTCAGGCTTGTCGATTTTGTTGACCGCGACAATGATGGGCACGTTGGCGGCTTTGGCGTGATCGATGGCTTCCAGGGTTTGCGGCATGACGCCATCGTCAGCGGCTACCACCAGCACCACGATGTCCGTCACCTTCGATCCGCGAGCACGCATGCGGGTGAAAGCTTCGTGACCCGGGGTATCGAGGAAGACGATCTCGCGGCCGAAGGCCGGCGAGTTGGGATCGGTGATCGCAACTTTGTATGCGCCGATGTGCTGCGTGATACCGCCAGCCTCGCCGCCGGCGACGTTGGTGGAGCGAATGGCATCGAGCAAGCTGGTCTTGCCGTGATCGACGTGGCCCATGATAGTGACGACTGGAGGTCGCGTGACAGCTTGCGTTCCACCGTCTTCGCCTGCCTTTTCGGCCGGCCCTTCGTCCTTCGCCAATTGCTCTTCGAAGGTGATGACCGAAGTTTCGGCGCCGAAGTGACGCGCCATGTCGGTGGCGAGATCGGAATCCAGCGTCTGGTTGACGGTGGCGAATACGCCGCGCGCCAGCAAGCGGGCAATGAGGTCCTTGGCGCGAATACCCAGCTTCTCAGCCAGGTCTTTCACGCTGACACCTTCGGGAATGGTGATGGCTCGCGTGATGGGCAGCGGTTCAGTTGAAAGCGAGAGCCGCGGCGGTGGAACGAAGCCCTTCATCGGGCCTTCCTTCACACCACGCGGAATGTAACGCTGTCCGGGACGCGCCGGACGTCCCATCGGACGGCCCGTCGGCGGAGGCGGAGCCCCAACACCAGGACCCCCCGCAAATCCAGGACGAGCTCCCGGCGGACCAGAACGTGTGGGATGGGGACCGCGACGCTCACCCGGCCGCGCCGGAGGACGAGCGCCTGGACCCCCCGCGGGAGGCATTCCGGGACGCGGACGCTGGAAGATGGGTTTGCCACGCTCGGGCATGACGGCACGCGGCGGCGTTGCCGCACGTGCAGGCGCCAGATAAACCGGACGCGGCCCGGTCTGGGGCACAATCAGCCGACGAGCGGCTGCGGCGGGCTGCGCAGGACGCACGCCCGGTTGCCCGGACGGTGTCGCCGGAGCCGCTGGACGCGCTTGACTAAGAGGCCCGGCGTGGGCGGATTCAATCTCGGCGACGATTTCGGGGGCGAGAGTCTCGGGTGCAACGGCAGTCTCGGGTTCGTCGAGGACTGCTACCTGATCTTGAATGGTGGCCTCGATTGGCTTCGCAGCTTCGGAAACGGTGGACGCATGGGTCGCCGGCGCGGCTGGTGGGGCTGGCGGCTTAGGCCGCACAATCACTGCGGCTGGTGGACGCGCCACCGACTGTGGTGTGATGAAACGGGGTGCGGGCTTCGGCTCAACCGCCGTTGCCGGCTGCGTGCTGGCGGTTGCGGTAAGCGGAGGTGCGGGCTTTGGCGGAACAGCCGACGGCGGAGTTACAGCCGACCGTGTGGGGACCGCATGACTCGGAGGCGCGACTTGACGCGGAGGTGCGGCAGGCTGGGCGGCCCGTTGCGTGATGGCCTTTAGCACATCGCCTGGCTTGGAGATGTGCGAAAGATCGATCTTCGGCTTAAACTCGTCCGGCGCGGGCGCCACGCGCGAGCTGCGGCCCGCGCTGGGCTCATGCTCCTGATAATACTTTTTGACGCGCTCAGCCTGATCCACTTCGATGGAACTGGAGTGCGTCTTCTTTTCCGTTACGCCGACCTTGAGAAGGACGTCGAGGATTTCCTTGCTCTTGACCTCGAGTTCTCTGGCCAGATCGTTGATGCGAATCTTGTGTTGCATTCCGCCCTGTTTCCTCCGTTATGTCCTGTCCGCTTACGCCTGCATAGCATCCTCACGGTTCAGTGGCCAGTGGCCGGTTGCCAGTGGCCAGTTAGGATTTCCTCAATTAGTTCGGCCTCGGAAGCACGAAATCTCTACCTGGTGAGCTCAAAGCACGCCTGAACGCGTGCGCCACCCGATTTTCAACTGGCCAGTGGCCACCGACCACTGGCCACTGCTTTACGATCGTTTTTCTCCCGGCTCTTCTTCGTCGGGAACGTTTTCGTTCGGTGTTTCAGGCCGCTCGTGGATAATCCGCTCACCCTCGTCGGCGAGAGGAGCATTCTCGACGCCATCGACAACCCCAGCCTCGAACGCCTGACCTTCGTCCGCCAGCTCCTCGACGCTCTCGGAATCAGCTTCCGGCACGTCAGGAAGACCTTCTTCGTCACCCGACTGACCGCCTTCTTCGCCCGGTTCGACATCGGATTCCGACGTGGGCTCGACTTCGGATTCGTCCGCCTCGTCGTCGCTTTCCGACTCATCAATTTCGTCCGGGTCTTCGCCAGCTTTGGCGTCGTCTTCCGCAGCTTCCTCTTCCTCTAGTTCACGAGCCTCTTCTTCGGCGGGGACATCCTGGCCAATCGCTTCGCCACCTTCTTCGTCATCCTGGGCGAGAGCTACGCCTTCAGACGGGACTTCGCTTTCGGCCAAAACTTCGCCTTCGGCTAAAACTTCGCCTTCGGCTAAAACTTCGCCTTCGGCTAAAACTTCGCCTTCGGCAAGCACGGCTTCTTCTGCGGTGCCGGCCTCAGCAGCATCCAGGCTGGCGAAGTAGTTGTTGACCGCGATACTGATTTTCTCCACGGTCTTGGGGCCGATGCCGGGCACCTCTTCCAACTGCTCGGGTGTCATGTCGGCAACCATTTCGACGGTGGTGATTCCCGCGGCCACCAGCTTCTCGATGATGCCGGGCTCGAGATCGGGCACCGACTCCAGCGGCGTGGCTTGCGGGGTCATCATGCCGCGCATCTGCTCTTCCACTTCCTGGCGCTTTTCTTCCTCGCTCTTGATGTCGATCTTCCAGCCCAGCAGCTTGGCGGCAAGGCGAACGTTCTGCCCTTTCTTGCCGATGGCCAGCGACAACTGGCTGTCATCCACGATCACTTCCAGGTGCTTATCGTGGCCTTCGAGCACGGTGACGCGACTGACCTTGGCGGGCTGCAATGCCTTCTCGGCGAAAGTCACAGGATCTTCGTGGTATTCGATGATGTCGATCTTTTCGCCGCGCAGTTCGCGGATGATGGACTGCACGCGCATGCCCTTCATGCCGACGCATGCGCCCACGGGATCGACATCCTTGTCCTTCGACATGACCGCGATCTTGGTGCGCTCGCCAGCTTCGCGCGCGATGGCACGGATGACGACGGTGTTGTCGTAGATTTCCGGCACTTCGGTCTGGAAGAGATGCGAAACCAGCTCCGGCGCGGCGCGAGAGACCACCACCTGCGGTCCCTTGGAAGCCTTCTCCACGCGCACGATCATGACCCGGGCACGCTCGCCGGGAGCGAACGACTCCAGGCGTGACTGCTCCTTGCGCGGCATGCGGCCTTCGGCTTTGCCCAGATCGACGATGACGTCCTGGCCTTCGGTGCGCTTGACGGTGGCATTGATGATCTCGTTCACGCGCCCGATGTACTCGTTGTAAATGGTGTCGCGCTCGGCCTCGCGCACCTTCTGAAAGATGACCTGCTTGGCCAGTTGCGCGGCAATGCGTCCCAGAACATCGGTGGCCTTGTAGGTGCGTAGTTCACCGCCGACTTCGGCAGCCGGGTCGATACGCTTGGCATCGTCCAGCGTGATTTGCGCAACCGGGTCTTCGACCTGGTCCGGGCCCTCGACAATCGACCGCACGGCGAAGGCGCGGATCTGGCCGCTCTCCTTGTCGAGTTCGGCGCGGAGGTTCTCCTGCGTCTTGTAATACTTCCGGGTGGCTACGACGATCGCATCCTCGACCGCAGTCACCACGATCTGCGGATCGATACCCTTCTCACGGCTGAGAGCGTCGATTACGTTGTACAGTTCACTCGCCATAAATTCGTGCCACCTTAGCTGGGCCTTGCCAAACTTCTTGTTTCAGAACTCGGGAACCAGGTTCGCCTTCTCGACGTTTGCCAGCTCGATCTCGACTTCCGCTCCCGGTTCAACCGCTTCGTGCTTCTTCGACTTTTTCCTACCGGTCAGCTCCAGGCTGAGACGGCCATCCTGAAAGGCTTTCAGGCGGCCTTCAAAATGCCGGTTGCCGTTCACCGGATCGCGCGTCATCAGCTTCACCAGGCTGCCGGTAAAGCGCTGGAAGTCTTCCGGCTTCGCCAGCTTTCGATCCAGACCCGGCGACGAAACTTCCAGCAAGTAAGAGGCGCCGGGCACCGCGTCCTCAACGTCCAAAATGGTGCCTGCTTCGCGGCTGAAGCTCGCGCAATCCTCGTGGGTTACGCCCCCCGGCTTGTCGATGAACAGCCGCAACATGCGGGCCTTGCCACCGCCGCAGAGCTCCAGATCGACCAACTCCAGGCCGCTCGACTGCGCTACCCGTTCGGCGATCTCGCGAATTTTGTCCAATCCGGCTGCCATCTTTAGCTGCTCCCGAACCCTGAGCACAGAGGGCCCGTCAGGCTCTCGCTACCACCTGGACTCGCCGTGTAACAGCGGATTACGGGGTGGAAATAAAAAGTGGGCGATCGCCCACCGATGTGCTTCGCCGAATCTGCGACGGTCCAATGTCGCCGGGAGCCGATGACAGGAACCTACAACCACAGTACAAGAGCAAATATACGCCTAAATGTGAGGGAACTCAAGACGGATGCTGACCCTCTACCGTACCCTTCGGCACGACTCAAGCAGGCTGCCGAAGAATCGAAACAGCGCTGGTGCCGCCGGCTGAAGCCGGCTCAGGATGAGAAACAAAGCTTGAACGCGGCGCTGAAGCGCCGCACTACCCGAGCAAGGCAACTCAGAGTTTTTCAGCAGGCACAATCCGAGACGGTCCTGACACAAGTCAAAACTGCCTCGTCAGAGTTCCACCCATGGCACCGGCCTGCGCGGGCTGGCGTGCGCCGTTAGCGTGGGATAGCCCATATAGAAAACGAAGGTCGGCTGCCAGGCGGGATCGCCGGTGATTTCGTTCAGCAACGCGGCACGCGAGGCCGGTCTGCCCAGCGCCCGCTCGTGGTCGACCATTTCCACGGATTCGTTACAGGGCCGCGCGGCGATCCCCTTGGCAGTGGCGAACAGATGCGCCCGCTGCCATGTCCTGCCAGCCAACAAACACTGCTGCTGGTCATAGCGGTCACGTACGGCAATAAAGCCGATCAGCGGCGCGCTGAGCATCAAGTCCGAATAGTCATCTTTCTGGCTGTGCGAGGCCACCGCTCCCAGCATGCGTTCGGTCATCATCTTGGCAAACACGGTAGCGATGGGAGGCAGACCGAAGGCGTCAATGGTCAGGCCATCGCGATGTCGTTGAACCGAACTCCACCGCAAGCGGACCCAACGCTCGCTGCCGGCCTTGACGCTGGGGTCGGAGTAGATTTCCTTGTTCGCGGTGGAACTGACTTTGGCAATATTTTTTCGATCAGCTTCGCTGGTGAAGAGGAACAGCTTCACATTCGTGGAGTCCGGCGGCAGATGGCCGAGCGCGTCCAGAAAATCAGGCGGGAGCGGCTTGCGCGAGTCGTAACGACCGCGATTGGTATGGCGCAGCGGAATGGCATTGTACAGTTCGTCTGCTTCACGTTTTCCAGGAGTGAGAGCGATGCGAGCCAGCAGTTGCGGCTTGGGTTCAGCGGGAATTGGGCCAAGCTGACCTGGCACGAGCGTCGCAGTGGCGGCGTAACCGTTGGCAGGCGCAGCCAGCATGAGGTTTTCCAACGCGCAACCCATACCAATGTGCTCTTCGCGAAGATAGGGGTCGAGCGCACCGACATTCCTGCTGGTGTCGATGTGCAACTCAATTGAGGAATCGCTGACCTTGAAGAGCCAGGGCTGCGTGTTATGCGGGCTGTCTTTTGCATTCCGCCAATCTTTCCAGGGCTCGTAAGCTGGGCCTTCGCCGGTGCTGAAGACACCTTGATCCCAAGCCCGCCAAACGCCTCCGCCCACCACCGCGACGGTCAAAACTCCCGCGCCTTTCAGGAAATACCTGCGCCGCATGGACCACCTCGTGCTGACCTATGCTCCGCCAGCTGCAACTGTCTAACTATACGTTGGAGAATGACGAAGAGACTCGCCGGGAACATACTTAGACCTCTCGAGGTATCGCAGGGACCAAAGCCCATGATTTGGCGGCAGCTTTCGGCACCGCTGAAGCCGTGACACAAAGCATTTATGAGATAGCTTGGACTCCGTTGAGATCCCCATCT
>JBEKTC010000004.1:0-48005 GCA_049516475.1 Candidatus Korobacteraceae bacterium
TTCGTCCCGCTTACCACTTGCTGAGTGCGATGGGATTCAACCACGTGAAGGTGTTGTACATCGCCAATAACTTTGGGACGGACTGGGTTGATAAGGGATATCCCACGATCAAAGGCCAATAATGCCGACCAGAAGAATTGTTCTGATTATCGTTGTGATCGCGATTGTCGTCGCTGTCTATGAAGGCGCGCAGCACCACTCGCATTCCAGGGGCGCACCGCCGGGCGCGGTGAATTCGCCGGCAGCCGCCTTTACGTTGCAGGATTTGGACGGCAAGCCGCTCTTGCTTGCCAACTATCGCGGCGAGGTCGTGCTGCTCAACTTCTGGGCGACGTGGTGCACGCCCTGTCGCGGCGAGATTCCGCAGTTCGTGGACTACCAGACCAAGTACGGTCCACAGGGATTGCAGTTGCTCGGCATCTCCATGGATGACGACGCCACTCCGGTGCACGCCTTCTACCAGCAGTTCAAGATGAACTACCCGGTGGCGATTGGCAGTGCCAACCTCGCAGAGTCCTACGGAGGAGTTCTGGGACTGCCCGTGACGTTCCTGATTGGACGCGATGGCCGTATTGCCGCCAAGTATGTCGGCGCGGTGGAAACGCCGGTCCTGCAGCAGAAGATCGAGTTACTGCTACAGGCAAAGTAAGGTGCTTGGCTAAGGTTCGGTTCCGGTGCTGCTTGCTGACTGCTCTGGCAGCTTGTAATCCTGATACCGGATTGTCAGTATGGCCTTACCGCCGAGCCGCACATCCGTGACTGTCTTGTTGAACGCGGGTAGATAGAACTCGTCGACCTTCTGGTACTCATGATGGATTTTCGAGCGTATGGTCCAGAACGAGGGGTTCTTGGCCGGCTCGGCCTCGATGCGTGTAACCGCGAAATCCTGCGAATCGATCCAGATGGTTCCCCGGTAAAGGAACTTGGTTTCGCGCAACGGTTGCACGCTCATCACATACAGTGGGCGGCTCTCGCCGGGCGCGCACCCCAGTAGAGAGAAACGATAGTTTGCCGTGGTAAGCGCCACCGCATCGCGGTTCGCCGCATCCGACGTGGCTTCCTGCTCGGATTCCAACAGCCTATGAAGAACGTGCTTGCGGATCAGACCTGATCCCGACTCCGAAATCACGGTGAACGTCTTGGTCCCAGGCGCGGTGTACGTGGCTTTTACCTGCATGTGGGCGCTGAGCGACGAAGGGAAGCCGGTGTAGTCCAGGTTGTATTCCCGGACTGAATCGACGTGGAGCAACTTCTGGGCGCGCTCGGCGTTTCGGCTCATCAGTCGCGCCGCAACTTCGTCGCCCGGCAGCGTGAGTTCGGCGGAGCAAGGGCCCGCGGCGGCGCCCTGTTCCGTCGCCGAAGCGCCGATCGCGGCGAACAACAGAATCCCGATGCACAGCCCCCGATACGCTGAAAGTTTGATTGAGCCCATCTTCGAAGCCAGCTTCTGAAGCCAGGTACTACTTGAATCTACACGATTCTGAACTGACGGGCCTCAAGCGCTCAGAATCGCAGCCGCCAATGCATAAACTGTAGCGGTTCCGCTCACGCCCGGCAGGCACTGACGCCCGACCAAGTTAGCTAAAAAGGCGACGTCAGATTGGTCTGGAAAGACTC
Source organism: Candidatus Korobacteraceae bacterium (assembly GCA_049516475.1). GTDB lineage: Bacteria > Acidobacteriota > Terriglobia > Terriglobales > Acidobacteriaceae > Bog-257. The sequence goes on from JBEKTC010000004.1 coordinate 1,618, forward strand.
TGCCGGCGCTGGAGCAGACAGCGCGGTTGCGCGAACCACGGCCGATGGCTGACCGGCTACGCCAGTTTTGGCAGAGCTGACCGAATGGAGATCCAGGAGGAGAATTCTGCTATCGGAGTGATAGGCCTCGCCGGACGCCGTCTCCGCCTGATAAACCGGATCGACACCATGCACATATTCCTGCCGGTCGACCGACCGCGTCTCCGTCAGGTCGCTTCCGACGAAATCACGCTCCGTATCTACCGCGGGGTCGATCCTGTGGTTGATTAAACGCCCTCGCTTCGCGATTTCAATTTCAACGTCGTGCGTGGCAGCACCCGCCCAGATGGGAGTTCCATCAATCTTGTAATCGGTTTTCCAGATTCGAAGATGGTGACGCCGCGAGACGATCGCGACCGGATCGGGTAAAGCATACGAGTAGTCCTGCACTCTTCCGAACAGGTAAAACCTGGCCATCGGCAATAGCGCGTCGCTGGTCCGATACCGCAACAGGTGCCAGACGAATAGCGGCGTCCATTTGTCAGTCCTCACCCACCCGGCGTGCTGAAAGGCCTTCTGCACGTCGTCCTGTTGGCCAACAAAAACCAGGTTCACCATGTCGCCCTCGCGGCCCTCACCACTGAAGACCCGGGGCGGCAGATAATCCATCATCAGACCCAGCTCAGAGGAGCTTTCTTGTGAACGCTGCAACCCCGCCGACCGGATCGAGTCAGCGCCGTCGACTTGTGCGGTGATTTCCGTGCTCTTCACCACAGTGCTGTCGTGGCCACGCGTCAGCAGGAAAACGGGCGTGGCCGGCAGGAAGATCAGGCCGGTGGCTAGCATCGCCGCAGCCATCAGCTTGGTGCGGGAGCGGCCTTTCACCTTCATGTTTGCACGCAACCCGACCTGATCGCCGTTCACCAGTTCTACGGAATCGACTTTCAGGGCTACGTTCCCTCCGATCCCCAGGAACCGCTTACCCTTGACTCCAGTGACCGAACCGTGGGCCACGGTTCCTGCCGAAATCACGGTGAAACCATCAACGTTCACATCTCTCACCACCACAAAATCCAGACGGTCTCCAGCGCGAGCGTGAGCCGAGGAAACGTTTTCCCCAAGTCGAAGCTTGATGGGAGTTCCGTCCGGAATGGTCAATGTGGCAGGAATTGCACTCATCTGCTGGGCTGAAGCACACTGCATGAGAAACATCGCGAGCAGGATGTAAGCCGGTATTTTGCGGAGATACGCGCTGAACAATGGGTGCCGCCCTTCCTGGAGGCGTTCGCCTCTCATCCGCGACGGCCGATGATGTCTAGCACAGTGGCGTGATGGATAAAAAAGTATAGCCCACAAGGGATGGATTGTGTGGTCAAAACTGCACACATGGGGTAACCAATTAGGCGGGAGCACAGCGGATTTGGGAGAAGGCGGTATCCGCTACTTTTCGAGCACACTACAGAGACGGTACCCGTGGAACTTCTCGATTTAGTTGGTGGGCGCCGGAGGGATTTTAGTTGGTGGGCCCGGAGGGATTCGAACCCCCGACCAAGGGATTATGAGTCCTAAAAGGGGACGCTGATTCTAAACGATTTCAATAAGATAGCCCTGCAGAACGCGGCGAACCTCGGCAAAATCCGCAAACTATCCGCAAACAACGTCAGCGCACGGAGAGCGCTCTATGAGTATCGCTTGCCCCCTCAGGAATCGAGCCCGCCCGGTACTGGAAGGGTTGGCAAGAGCCACTATTTGTGGTTCAATGCAGGCACCTGAAGACCATACGATCTAGTTTTGGCGAACGACAGGAGCATTGAATTGCGTTCCCCGAGGGACGTATGAGTGCGGCGAGTAAACCGGCGGTCAATCGTGAGCTAACCGCGGACACGGCAACAGTCGCCTGGTCCGGGACGCGCTCGGAATTTGATTATGACATCTTCATTTCCTATCGTTCTCTGGACGGGAGCGCTGCCGCGACGTGGTTGAGCTCTAAGTTGCGCTCCTATCGTCCCCCGCGTGGTTACGAACGAGAGCTCGAACCACTCCAGATTTACAGAGACATTGAACGGGAGAGGGTCACACCGGCTTTATGGGAACAGCGCATCAAGCCGGCTCTCTCTCGGTCACGATTCTTGCTCGTGGTTTTCACTCCAAGCGTCCTCGACAAACTACCCGACGGACAACCCAATTGGGTTATCCGCGAAATGACAGAGTTCCTTCAGTTGCCACAAGGTTCGAATATCATGCTTGCCCGCGCAAAGGGAACTCTCGATCTGGCAATACCGGCTGAGCTGGCAACCCGTTTTCCCGAACCTGGCTGGGTTGACATTCACCTCGCGAATCACTGGTGGACTCGACTGTTCAGTCGATCCGCTTTGCATGACAAACTGACCGCACTAGCTGTACCTGCTCTCGATATTCCGGACAAAGATATTCCCGCGTTAAATCGGTTAGCAGAAAGGCACAAGCGCAGGATTGCGTGGATTACCTCAGGCGTATCTGTCTTGTTGTTGCTCATCATAAGCACGCTGGCAATCATTGCGCTCTTTCAACGGTCAGCGGCTGTCAAAGCAGCCGCTGGTGAGCGAATGCAGAGGGAGATCGCACAGCAGACGGCTGAGGCCGAGCGCAGAGCACGGGAAGAGGCGGACGCACAACGGAGCAGGGCTGACAAGAAGGCGCTAGAGGCGGATCAACAAAGAAAAATCGCGGTCCAGAGGGAGATGGAGGCAAGACAGGAGGCCTTGATCGCAAATTCTCGTCGACTTGCCGTAGATGCTGAAGCCGTTCAATCAGACCAACTCGATCTTGCTCTGCTGCTTGAAGTCCAAGCGTCAACAATGGCGCCGACGTTTGAAGCCCAACAAAGACTACTTACGACTCTACAGTACCGGCCCGCATTACGTATGTTTTTGAGTGGCCACAAGGGTAGTGTGTCTGGTGTTTCCTTCGGCCCGGACGGTAAACTTCTCGCCTCAGCGAGTCAGGACGGGACAATCGGCCTTTGGGACGTCGAAAGCGGACGGAAGATCCGTAGCCTCATGGGACACCGAGGTGTCGTATCAAGTGTGACCTTCAGCCCGGATGGGAAGCTATTGGCCTCAGGTGGGTGGGATAAAAAACTCATCTTGTGGGATCCAAGCACAGGCAATGCGATTCGGACCTTCACCCAAGAGAAAGGGATCTATGCCCTTGCGTTCAGTCCCGACGGTCAGTGGCTCGCCTCGGGCGGTGACAATCATACGATCATGATGTGGAATACCCAGACTGGAAAGCCGACTATGGGCATCGAGGCTTCGTCGTTGGGCGTTTCCGCTTTGGCTTTCAGTCCGGATGGTTCTATGCTGGCTTGGAACAGGGGAGGGAAAGTAGTAGTTTGGGATATCCGTCTTAAGAGCATTCGTCATGTCCTGACAGCCGATGGAATTGGAGTGTCCAGCATAGCATTTAGCCCAGACAATAAGCAGCTGGCCTCGGCAGGGGTCGGCCAGAACATCATCCTCTGGGATGTGGCAACCGGTACGCAAATTCGTTCTCTTATGGGGCATGAGTGGAATAAAGCTATAGCCTTCAGCCCCGATGGAGAGCACCTCGTTTCGGCTAGCGAAGATAATGCGTTACTCCTGTGGGACATAGATAAGGGTGTCGAACTTCAATCATTCGAAGGTCATAAGGGCAGCGTTAACTGCGTTTCTTTTAGCCCGGATGGCACCCGTCTCGCCTCTGGAGGCGACGATCGCAAAGTCATTTTATGGGACACCAAACTACAGAATCGGTTGCGAGTGTTAGAGGGGCATGAAGGCGAAGTAAATGACGTAGTTTTTACCCCCGATGGAGGGCGTCTAGCCTCAGCTGGCAGCGATCGAACCATCAGACTTTGGGACCTGAGAACTCGCAAGGAGGTATTGAGGTTAAGCCAGCACGAAGAACAGGTGAACCGCCTGGCCTTTAGCCCCGATGGCAAGTATCTCGCCTCGGCAAGTGATGACCGAACCGTTATCTTATGGAATGCTGACACTGGTGCCGCTCTGCACACGCTGCGCGGACATCAGGATCTAGTGACGAGCGTCGCTTTTAGCCCAGACGGAACCAAGCTCGCGTCCGCTAGCGTCGAGAGCGAGAATAACATCAGGGTGTGGGACCCTCGAACGGGCAAACTGTTGCGCTTGCTAGATGGTCAGGATAGCATCGCTAGTATCACATTCAATTCCACGGGTACTCTCCTTGCGTCGGGCAGCCAGGAGGGGAATCGAGTCCTGGTTTGGGACGTTTCCTCTGGCAAGGTCCTTAGGAGCCTCCTAGGAGAAGACGATGGCGGAACATTGACTGTGACCTTCAGCCCCGATGACAGATACCTGATTTCTGGAGGTGGCGACAAGATTATTGTGTGGGATCCGCGTACGGGCAAGAAGCTGCAGGTGCTGAAGAATCTTGAGCAGGATGTCTCTAGCGTTGCCTTCAGCCATGACGGCAACCGCTTGGCCTCGGCCAGTGGCAACGACAACAAGGTCGTCTTGTGGGACATTGCGTTGTGGGATCCCCAAACGAGCAAGCCTTTGCGGGTATTCAACGGACACCACGATTGGGTCAGCAGCGTCGCCTTTAGCCCTGATGACGAGCTGCTTGCCTCAGGAGGCTATGACGGAAATATCATTCTCTGGGATGATGCTAACCTTGCCGCAGCGCAGGAGCACGCCTGCCGTATCGCTAATCGGAACCTGAGTCCGAAGGAATGGGCTGAACACATTGGCCGCGAAGTGCCTTACAGTCGAACATGTCCACACATAACATCGGGAGAAGATGATTTGACCAAGTAACCAATTGAAATTACGTCGAATGGTCAAAAAACTCGGGGCGGATTTATGGTAGTTCGCCAACATCGCCGGCAGTCACTCAAGATTACTGGAGGGTAAGAAAACGTAGTGCTCCCAGACCAGGAAGCAAACGTCCTCGATTTTAGCCTCCATTACCTTGCCGCCAGGTCGCTCCTCGGCTACTTCGTCAATACGGCGTTTCACGAATACCTCACCTTCATTGTTGGTAACCTCGCACGATGGTACAGACAAGGCCTGATCCAAAGCCCAATGGAGCCCACTCCTCTCGGCACCTACTCAATGCTGTTCGATTTCAGCGCCATCGATATTGGAAAGATCTCTTACATCAACGGCATCTACTTCTACATCCTCGCTTGCCACAAAGGCGCGAATTTCCGTCTCATGCACCGCTTCGAAGGCAAGGAGGTCCTTTATCTCCGCGGCTTCGACTTCGAAGGCTCCTTTGCCACCGGCGACAAAATCGCAGCCGGATTTTCCACCGTCGCCTCCAGCGCTTTCAACGAAGTCGTCTCCAAAGACCTGTCCCCGCATTTCGCCGTCTTCAAGGTGATGAGCCCCAAAGATATCTATTGGGAGACAATCACAGCCGAACGTTACTTCTATGGAAGAGGCGATTTCACCGACATCATTGCCCTCGCTCGTTACCCGTTCTCCTCCATCTATCTCAATGCGTCACGCTGGAAACAGGACGTTTCAAATCTCCTCGACCGAATGGACCATTTTATCGTCTACGTCTGCAGCATAACCGAAAGCGCCCTGTGGGAACTCGATCAACTCGATACCGATGAACGTCGCGGCCGCGTCACCGTCGTCCTCGACGAGAAAGCCATTCAAGGTTACGAGTCCCAAATCGATTTACAAGACAAGCTGAAGCAGGATTTCGACGACAAAATGATCTGGACGAAAGAAGCGCCCCAGCCCCGCTATAGCGTCGCGGAAGTGCGCGCCAAAATTTCAAGCAAGTTCCTGGTCACCACGCCAGAAGACTTTGAAAAGAACATCGCAGACCACTGCAAGCGCATCGCTGCAAGCTCATCACGCCTCGCCCCAGGTGCTCGCGAAACTTGTCTTGATTTCTACTTTTATCCCGCGCTCGATGACGCCAAGCTGAAGCAACTGCGTGATTCATCCGCTCAGCTTCAAGCGCACATTGATGCCTGCGTCGGCGAAAAAGGCATCAACTGCCTCCCGCTCTTCCTAAACAACTTGCAACTGCGCATCTTCATGACCCTCCTCATGGGCGAGCATCACGAAACTGGCCGCACCCTCGCCTCTTATGCTGCCGTCATGGACGCTGCATTCGACTACTACACACAAAACGTAGATGCACTCTCCGCCGAGGGCCGCGAGCGCCATCTCGCCGCGCTGGAAAGCCACATCGAAATGGCACGCCACATCGGAGGGCATATGCTCTCCTTCGGCAAAAGTCACCAATTCGAAAACTTCTCCGCCAGTGCCACCGCCGACTTCGCCACCGCCTTCCACACAACCAAACCCGCCGTCGCCAAGTTTTTCGAAACCGCTCACGTCCATCTTTCATCATCCACTGCCGCCTCTTGATCTCGTACTCCTCAATTCGTCTGACTACGAACGCATGCCAGCCGTCCGGCAACAAACCTGTCTGCATTTGAAGCGTGCAACACCACCAAGCCATCCGTTGTGCGATTCGCGGACAGCCCCAGTTGGGATTACGCTGCTTCATTTCCACGACCGCACGGAGGAGTTCTGCGCTCGGTCCAATTCGGAAGAGAGTAAAGGTTGTACTGCTGAGCTTGAGTCCTCGCATACAATTGGCGTTGCGAGACTTTAAGAAAACAACGCTAGAGAGAGGGACCACTTTGCAAAAACGAAAACTGCTTGCGCTGGATGGCGGCGGGATTCGGGGCGTACTGAGCCTGGGGATCCTGGCCAAGGTTGAGAAGATTGTAGGGAAGCCGCTGGGCGATTACTTCGACTACATTGGGGGCACCAGCACGGGAGCCATTATCGCGACCGGATTGGCGCTCGGGTTTAGCGTGTCGAAACTCCGGCAGTTTTACGATGACTGCGGGCCGATGATGTTCGAGCCGCGGTTTCTTCTGCAACGTTACAAGAGTCAATATGCGAGCGACCCGCTAAGGAAGAAATTGATGGACACCTTCGGGCCGGAACGAACGCTTGGCTCGGCGGATTTGAAGCCCAAGCTATTGATCATGACGCGAAACTGGACTACCGATTCGCCATGGCCGGTCAGCAATAATCCTGCTGCGAAATATAATGATCGCAACCGGCCAGACTGTAATTTAAACATTCCGCTTTGGCAATTGGTGCGGGCGAGCACGGCTGCTCCAACTTATTTTCCGCCGGAGGTTTTGAACTGGGACAAGGCAGATTCCAGCAAGAGCTTCGCCTTTGTGGATGGCGGCATCACGCCGTATAACAACCCGGCATTTCAGCTGTTTCGAATGGCAACGCTCCCGGAGTACCGCCTGGGGTGGGAAACGGGCGAAGACAACATGCTGATTATTTCAGTCGGAACCGGGTCGGCGCCCTCGGCGGGACCCAGTTACGAGAATCCGGACAAGTCGATTCTCTCTCAAATTCCGGGATTGATTTCGGCGTTGATGTACGCAGCGGAAGTGGACCAGGATCTTAGCTGCCGCACGGTCGGAAGATGTGTTTACGGCCACGCGATCGATCGCGAACTAGGAAATATGATTCCGGGTGCCGATCCGATACCGCAGAAAGCTTTTCGGTACGCACGCTACAACGCGGAGCTGACCGAAAAAGGATTAGACGATGTTAAACTCGGCGAATTGAAGCCTAAGCTCGACGAACTCCTGAAAATGGACCTTGCCACACCGGAGAACATGAAGCGATTGAGGGTGGTGGGCGACGCCGTGGGGAGCGAAGTAAAACCGGAGCATTTCGGCGATTTCCTGGGCGCATAGGAGACGGGAAGGATGCAGGCATTTATTGTTCGGCCATTCGGAACCAAGGGTGGGATCGACTTCGAAGCGGTTGATGAGAAGTTGATCCAACCGGCATTGAAAGAGGCGGAGATCACAGGAGGCACCACCGGGTCGATCCTGGAAGCCGGCAACATTCGGGAGGACATGTTTCAGTTGCTGCTGGTGGCGGACCTGGTGATTGCGGACATATCGATTCACAACGCAAATGTTTTTTATGAGTTGGGAATCCGGCATGCAGTTCGCGCGCGGCAAACGTTCATGATCCGGGCCAAGGGACAGAAGCCGCGAGTGCAGCGCGGGCCGGAGGATGAGGTTCCATTCGATCTGAAGACGGACCGGTATCTGGAATACGACGCGGCTAACCCCGGCGCGTCGCTGGCAGTGCTGGTGAGGGCGCTCAAGGAAACGAAGGCTTCGAGCCGGGTGGATAGCCCGGTGTTCCGATCGCTGCCGGGGCTGAAAGAGACGGAACGGTCGAAGTTGAGCGCGGTGCCGGCGGATTTCGCAGACGAGGTGAACCTGGCGGCGAGCAAGGCGCAGGGCGGAAAGCTGGGGCTGCTGGCCCGAGAGGCTGGGCGCTTCTTATGGGAACAAGAGGGCCGACGGCTGGTGGGGCGCCGTCAATTCAAGGGTAAGTTCTTGGTCTCCGGGCGCGAAACCTGGGAATCCGTAACCAGGCAGGAGCCACTCGATCCAGAAGCGAACCTGATCCTGGGGACGATACACCAACGTCTGGGCGATCTCACGCAATCCGACCAATGCTTGCAACGAGTGCTCGAAAACCCGGCGGTCCGCAAGGAAGATCGGGCTGAGGCGCTAGCCTTGCGAGGCCGCAATCAAAAGGCGATGGGGCGGGCGCTGTGGGGAGACAAGGACCAGGCGGCGAAGCGTGCGAGCGTGATCGGGAAAGGGTTGTTCGTACTAGCGAGAGATCTCTATGCGGAGGGATTCAAGTGCAACCTGGACCACTTCTACTCGGGACTAAACGCGCTCGCACTTTCGGTGTTGCTGATCGAGCTCATCGGCCAGGAACAGGAGGCGTGGAAGGAGACCTTCGATAGCGACGTCAAAGCGGCGCAGGCAGAGGAAGATCTGAAGACAAGCCGGGATCGATTGGCCGGAGCCGTGGGGATATCCCTGGAGGCGGCTGAAGAGGCGGACCTCAACTCCGGCAACCCCGATATCTGGTTAGCAGTTTCCAAAGCCGATTACCTATTTCTGACCGCCAAGAGAGATGCGGCAGCCGCGGCGGCATACGAGCGCGTCGCGATCGGACTCCAGCCGTTCGAGCGTGGGGCCGTACGAGATCAACTCGAAATGTTTGCGGAAGTGAGTGTGCGCGCCGACCGGGCCCGGTTGTGCCTTGAAAAGTTAGGAGCAGCTGCCGAGTCGGCACCGGCGCTACGGCAAGTGATTCTGTTCACTGGACACATGATCGATAAGCCGGACCGAAAAGAGCCGCGCTTTCCGGCGAGCGCGGAGGCGCGGGCGCGAGCGGCCATCGAGAACGAGGTGCGGCAGTTGGTGGAGGCGCTTCCGGGACCCGCGCTGGGAGTTGCGGGCGGAGCGAATGGAGGAGACATTCTGTTCCATGAGATCTGCGCGTCACTGAAGATTCCGACGCGCGTTCTGTTGACGCTGCCGGAGGGCCCGTTCATCGCAGAGTCCGTGGCGGGCGGAGGGCCGGGTTGGATTGGGCGCTTCAATTCACTGATGACCAGCCATCCCGGGAAAAATGAGGTGCAGGTGCTGAGCGGGTCGAAGGATCTGCCGTCGTGGATGCGTGCACCGGCGGGCTACGATGTGTGGCAGCGAACGAATATCTGGCTGCTCGAAGAAGCGCTGGCGAGCGGAGCGCCCAATCTGTCATTAATTGCGCTCTGGGACTGCAAGAGTGGCGATGGTCCGGGCGGCACGAAGGATCTGGTGGAACAGGCGCGGAAACATGGCGTAAATACGATCCTTCTGGATACTACTGCGCTTTTTGCTTAAGTAACCAGGCCGCGCCGTCTGCGCCGCCTGTGAACGTGTGCAGGAGGTGATGGTCTGCAACCCGGCGGGACGGCTAAGGGGAAAGGCAAATCGCAACGCCGGGTCCGTTACCTGATGCAAGAACCACCCAACCTCAATGTGCAACTCGCATGAAGCGAGGGCGGCTATTGGCAAGGAGCTGGACCGCTAAACTAGCAAAAGCAAACTCTCGACTAAAGCTCTCATCCATCCAGACCTCACGACCTGCGCTAGTTTTTCAACAGTCTCGCTAGATTTCGGGCAGGCTCGGGATCCCGGCGACACGTGCGTCGGGGGCCGAGGCTGCATCAATCCGCAAACGCGAACTCCTGAGGAAGGGATGGTTCCTGCGAAACTAATTGATTTAATTTGGTGGGCCCGGAGGGATTCGAACCCCCGACCAAGGGATTATGAGTCCCCTGCTCTAACCAGCTGAGCTACAGGCCCTTCAATGGCTTACGGATGCTGCTGTGTCGCGCGATGCGCATGATCGTGAAGGCATCGACTCCCGGCTCACCAAGCCTCGTCAGCATTGTATGGCACGCGGCATCGCAAGCCAACGTGCTGGTGGGCCTAAACGGAAGACGGGTTGATAGCCCACCGTCACGATCAAAATTTACCGCCGCCCGCAGCTACGCCCTATTGACATTCGAGGCCGAATCTACGTACTTGATGAGCAGCACCTCGTTGCCGATATCACTGTAAATCAACTCATCCACGGTGCCACCGGCCAGAAGAAGGCCGTATCCCCCGGGGCGCATTCCTTCTGCTTCGCGCTGCGCAATGTGGGCCGCGGGATCGTCAGCCGGATTTGCAATCGCCGCATGGCTGAGCGATTCGCGGCGGAAACCAGCACCGGGATCGCGTATGTAAAACACCATGGCTCTTGCAGTGCGAACGGCCGCGACTTCAACCACCTGCTCGGGATTGAACGCCGCTCCATGTTCCATGGCGTTCAGTAAAATCTCTCGCAACGCCTGCATCATTTCCTGCCGGGTGTCCTCAGGTAATCGAGCACTCAACTCGTTCGCAAAAGTCATAAGGCGCTCGGCTGTAATGAGGCGGCAATTTACGCGGACTGACACCCAGCCAGGCTTGGCCGAGAGAATTTGTATGTCGTCCAGTCCTTGGCTGTCGGAGGCTGCGCTACAGGCCAGGTTCGCGATCTCGTCCGCATCGAATGGAGGAGTGAAACAGGCGAACACCCGTGCACGCAGGGCAGCGATGACTTCGTCTGGAGTGCTTTGACGAGCCAGCAGGATGCTCTTCACCCCCGGCCGGATAGCGCGCATCTCCTCCAGCAGCGCCAGATCCTCCTCGACTGTACTGTCGGGACTAGTGATGACGACCCCGAACGATCGCATCCGCAACCTCTGCAGGGCATCAGCGTGCCCTGCCGAGTATTCCATGGGGAAACCGGTGGCAGAGAGTGCACTCACTATCTCCCGGCTCACCTGGGTCTCACTTCCAATGACTAGAACCCGGCTCATGTTGTGCTCCCGGCGATGAACTCAGCAATCTTAAATGCAGCACTTGTGCAGACAGATCATAGATCAAGAGGAGTGGGAACAATTCCGACCGAGTGACGGGCTGCACGGAAGTAGTTCATTTGGCCGGCTAACGAACTGAACAGGGGCGGGCGATGGCTGCGGTAAACGGGCCATGTCGCAAGAATCTTTGCGGCACATCGCAGGCTGGCGGTCACATCAATCGCCCCTGCTATATCGGCTGCGGCACGGTGTGGGAAATCACGCCGTAAGGTTTCAGTTTTTTGGGGGATTACGGTTGCGAACACCTCCATTCTTAAACAACACTCTTACGCTCGCTCAGTTTTCCAGAAACGACTATTTTGAGGATTGCCCGTTGCGCGAAAGAGTGCCAATCGGTTTTAATCTCCTTACATCCGGCGGGGTTCATTCAATGGCTGTGAGAAACCCTGTCGTACAGGAGCTCTTCGAGTGAAACATGTTGTGATCGTGGGAGGCGGTTTTGCTGGGCTGAACTGCGCCAAGAAGCTGGCTAAGCACCCTGACGTTCGGGTCACGCTGATCGACAAGAACAATTATCAGCAATTTCAGCCGTTGCTCTACCAGGTGGCTGGTGCGGCCCTGTCGCCAAGCAACATCGCTTTTAATTTGCGCAGTCTTCTGCGGGACCATCCCAATGTAGATGTCAAGATGTCAGAGGTCGTCTCGGTCGATCTCAACACGCGCACCGTCCATACCGCCGAGGGCCAGGCATATCAAGGCGATTTTCTGGTGCTGGCCGCCGGATCGCAGGCGAATTTCTTTGGCACACCCGGAGCCGACAAGCACAGCTATCCCCTGTACTCGCTACGTGACGCCGAGGCCCTTCGCTCGCGAGTCATCGCCGTTTTGGAATGTGCGGATCGCGATTCCTCGCTGGTTGCCAAAGGGGCGCTGAACTTCGTAATCGTCGGAGGCGGTCCCACTGGCACGGAAATGGCGGGCGCTTTCGGAGACGTATTTCATCATGGGCTGAAGAGAACGTTTGCCGACCTGAAGCTGCGCGGAGGAGAGGTTGTGCTCGTGGATGCTGGCCCCACTCTCCTAGGACCCTTCTCTCCCAAAGCCCAGGCCTATGCCAAAAAGACGCTGGAGCAACGCGGCGTGCAGATTCGGCTGGACACGCATGTGAAGGAGGTACATCCGGGCCACGTGGTGCTCTCCGATGGGACTACGATCCCCACCCACACGGTGATCTGGGCCGGAGGTCTCAAGGCTTCATCTTTATCGGAGAACGTAGGAGTCAAGACTGGGCATGGCGGTCGCATTGATGTTCAGCCCGATCTCACCGTGCCTGGTTTCCCCAACGTCTACGCCTTGGGAGATTTCGCCAATATCGCCGGGAAAGACGGCAACCATTTGCCTCAGCTTGCCTCTGTTGCCGAACAGTCTGGCAAGTGGTGCGCTAAGAATATCCTGGCTGACATTGCGGGAGAGCCAAAGGAACCATTCGACTATTTCGACAAAGGCATCATGGCGATGATCGGGCGTAACTCGGCCGTGGCTGAAGTCGGGGAGCATCGCCACGAACTTCAGGGGGTCGTTGCTTTTGCTGCCTGGGTAGGAGTACACGCTGCTCTGTTGTCTTCGACCCGTGCCAAGGTCGAAGCCTTTGTGGAATGGGCCTGGGACTATTGTGGCAGTAGCCGCGGCGATGCAATTCTCGATCGCCCGAAACAAAAGGACATTGATTGGAACGATGACTGACGGCGCGGATATGAAGAAAAAAACCGGCGCCACCGCTTAGTAACACCTGGCCGCGCTGTACCTCGGTCGCAGATCGTTCGCGACAAAAGTACAGCGCGGTCCCGGTCCTGGAGTCAGGCTCCGTTGGTAGCGTGCAGAACGCGGAAAGTATTGCCGCCGTTCGCCCAGATGAGCACCAGAGCATCCTGTCCCTTGGGAACGCTGGCCAGCGCCTTCTGAACATCGGAAGCGCTCCTAGTCTCGTGACGATTGACGCCGACGATGACCTGTCCAGGCTGCAAGCCGGCGTCGTCCGAGGGACTGCCCGGCTGCACCTGCTGGATCACCGCTCCGTGCAACTCGTCAGGCGCGCCGATTTGCTGGCGCACGTCGGGAGTCATGTCGGTGATACCCAGGCCCCAGCGCGGCTTGTCGTTCGCGTTGTCGGCAACTTTGGTTTCGCCTTTGTCGCCGTCCATGCTTTCCAGCGTGATCGGCACGGAGATCGACTTGCCATCGCGCACCAACTGCAAGGCAATCTTCGTTCCCGGAGTCATCTCCCCGACTTCCATCTGGAGTTGTCCGGCGTCGCTGACCTTCTTGCCGTTGATTTCGGTGATCACATCGCCGACCTTCAGCCCAGCCTTGGCTCCCGGTGAATCCGGTTCCACCTGCGTAACCACTGCTCCATTGTTGTCGCGGACGTCGAAGAATTTCGCATTCTCCGGGGTAACGTCGGTGATGCCGACGCCCATCCGCCCGTGGCTGACCTTGCCGTCGCGCACCAGCGACTGGACCACCGGACTGACAATCTGGGTGGGGATGGCAAAGCCCATTCCGGAGAACGATCCGGAGGTCGAGAACAGAAACGTGTTGATACCGACCACCTCGCCACGAGCATTCACCAGCGGGCCACCCGAGTTGCCGGGATTAATGGCGGCGTCGGTTTGGATGAACTGCCCCGGCTTGCGGGGATCGTCACGGTAAGGATTGGGGCGATTCAGCGCGCTGACGATACCGCGAGTCACGGTAAAGCGGAAGCCGTAGGGATTGCCGAAGGCGAGCACGGTCTGTCCTGGGTGTAACGCGGACGAGTCGCCGATCGGAATGTTGGGAAGGTTCGTAGCATCGACCTTGATGACCGCCAGATCGGTCAGCGGATCGGTGCCGACGACTTTCGCCGTCAGGATTCGCCGGTCGCTAAGCGTCACCTTGATCTCGGTTGCGCCATCGACCACGTGATTGTTGGTAACAATGTAGCCGTCAGGCGAGATGATGACGCCGCTGCCGATGCCATGCTCGATGCGGGGCTGCGGCTGCATTCCCTGACCGCCGAATTGCTTGCCCCCAAATTGCTGGAAGAAGCGCTGCATTTCGTCAGGCATGCCTTCAGCAGCAGTCTGTTGCTTCTCGCGCGAGGTAACAGCGACGTTGACGATGGCCGGCGTCACGCGGGCGGCGACGGCTTCCATGGCCTGATCGAGCGAAAGCAATGCGCCGACCTGGCTGTTGTCCAGCGGTGCGGTGTTGGACGAGACTCCGGCTCGCGCCGGAGCGAACGAGCTGTAAACCACGACGGCGGCAACGAGCGCAAGTGTCAGCACTACGGCCGCGGGTTGCTTACGGCAAGCTTTCCATCCACGGTTGATCCAAGCTTTCATGTTTCTTTTTTCTCCTGCCAATCAAAAGATTGCGTGAACCGACACCTCCGCGCTCTTCCGGCGACGATGTACCGAAAATGCCGAAAGGCACTGATTTTTATGAACCGGACGGGCCGGACAAACGACGATGAATTACCAGCCGCGCTCCGATGTTCTCACTGGGGAGGTCCAACATGGAATTGGACGACGCCTCTGTCAAAACGTAAGCAGACGGGATTAACCGATGTTCGGACGGGTCTGGAAATGCCTCGGCACACTGATCCGGCGATCCTCCAGAAACTCGCGGGCGGCTGGATTCCCAGCGCGGGCGGCTAGTTGATTGACTGGCGAATACCGTATCCCTAAGATGAAGTGGCCCAAAGGTCACAAACCCTAATGATTGACAAGGTGATCTCGCACTACCGCATCGTCGAGGAAATCGGCGGCGGTGGAATGGGAGTGGTGTACAAGGCCGAGGACGCCCGCCTGGGCCGGTTTGTCGCTCTTAAGTTTCTTCCCGACGACGTCGCCCGCGACCCTCAGGCGCTCGAACGCTTCCGCCGCGAAGCCCGCGCCGCTTCGGCCCTGAACCACCCCAACATCTGCACGATCTACGACATCGGCGAGCAGGACGGCCGCGTCTTCATGGTCATGGAGTTCCTCGACGGCGTAACTCTCAAGCATCGCATCGCCGGGCATCCGCTGGAGATGGAAGATCTGCTCCGAATCGCCATCGACATTGCCGATGCGCTGGACGCCGCGCACAGCGAAGGGATCCTGCACCGCGACATCAAGCCCGCCAACATCTTCGTCACCAAACGCGGCCACGCCAAGGTCCTTGATTTCGGCCTGGCCAAGGTCACCCCAACCGCCAGTTCGTCCAGCAAGCACACGTCGGCCACAGAGCTCTCTGCCACCATAACCCTCGAACAACATCTCACCAGCCCAGGGTTTGCCGTCGGTACGGTAGCGTATATGTCGCCCGAACAGGTCCGCACCAAAGAACTGGATAACCGCAGCGACTTGTTCTCGTTCGGCGTGGTCCTGTACGAAATGGCCACTGGTATTGCTCCATTCCGGGGAGAAAGTTCGGGAGTCATCTCCAAAGCTATCCTGGACGCCTTGCCCGCCGCACCCATCCGATTTAATCCCGATGTGCCGGCGGAACTGGAACGGATCATCAACAAGGCACTAGAGAAGGACCGCGATTTGCGCTATCAGCACGCGGCGGAAATGCGGTCAGACCTGCAACGACTGAAACGGGATATGGATGGCGGTCACACCTCCGCAGTGACGGCGGTTACAACGTCCTTGCCACAACCGCCGGCGACTTACCGCAGCAGGCTTTGGAAGATCGCGCTTCCCGCTCTCCTGGTAGCGCTGCTGGTCGCGGGCTGGTTTTACTATCGGCCACATCAAACCAGGCCGCTTACCGACAAAGACAGCATTGTCCTCTCCGATTTCGTCAACACCACGGGCGACAGCGTCTTCGACGACACTTTGAAGCAGGGTCTATCCGTGCAACTTGAGCAGTCACCTTTTCTCGACCTGGTTTCCGAGCGCAAGGTGAACGAGACGTTGAAAATGATGGGCCGTTCCACCCCCGATCGTCTTACGCCGGAGATCACACGCGAAATCTGCCAGCGCACCGGAAGCAGGGCCATGCTGAGCGGCTCGATTGCCGCCCTCGGCAGCCAGTATGTAATCGGCCTGAAAGCGCTGGACTGCAACACCGGGGACGTGCTGGCGGAGGCGCAGGAGCAGGCAGCGAGCAAGGAAGCGGTGCTGAAGGCTTTGGACCGCGCTGCGGTCAGCTTGCGCGGCAAGCTGGGCGAGTCGCTCAGTTCGGTGCAGAAGTATGCGACGCCGGTGGAGGAAGCGACTACGCCATCTTTGCAAGCCCTGCAGGCCTACAGTCTGGGAAATAAGACGCGGGCTGCGAAAGGTGATGCTGCCGCCCTGCCGTTCTACAAGCAGGCGGTGGAACTAGACCCGAATTTTGCCATTGCCTACCGGTCCCTGTCGGTGGTGTACGGCAACCTCGGCGAGTTGGGCCGGGCAGGTGACAATTCACGCAAGGCTTACGAACTTCGGGCTAAGGTGAGTGAGAGGGAGCGCTTTTCCATCGAAGCGATGTATTACACCTACACTACTGGGGAGTTGGAGAAGGCAATTGAGATCTACCGGCTCTGGCAGCAGACCTACCCGCGAGACTATTTGCCTTGTACGAATCTGGGCGATGTCTACGGCAGCCTGGGAAGCTGGGAGAACGCCTTGCAGGAATCACAGGACGCGCTGCGCCTGGAGCCGAACGATGAGAACAACTATCTCAACCTCGGCAGCGATTACGCCAGCCTCAATCGGCTGAACGATGCGGAGACGGTGTACAGGCAGGCCGAAGAGCGCAAGCTGGAAAGTGAGTACCTTATAGCAAATCGCTACCAGTTGGCCTTCCTCAAAGATGACAAGGCCCAGATGGCGCAGCTGGCAGCAGCCGCTATTGACAAGCCCGGCGCGGAAGACCTGGTTCTGGCCTATCAGGCGGACACTGCGGGCTGGTATGGAAAGATGAAAAACGCGCGCGCGCTGTCGCAGCGGGCGATGGAGGTAGCCCAGCACAACGATGCTAAAGAGCAGGCTGCACTGTACCAGGCGACGGCGGCGCTTCGCGAGGTAGAAGCCGGCGACCGGGAGCAGGCCCGTAGCGACGCCACGGCCGCGGTGAAGCAGGCGCCAAACCGTGACGTGCGGGCGATTGCGGCCCTGGCCCTGGCGCGGGCAGGCGATGAGGCAGGCGCGGACAAACTGGCGGCGGAGCTCGACAAGGCGTTCCCGCTGGATACGCTGATCCAGCGCTATTGGCTGCCGACCATTCGAGCCGCCAATGCACTGCAGCGCAAAGACCCCAACCGGGCCATCGATACATTGCAGGTAGCAGCCGCCGTCGAACTCGGCGAAATCGCGCAAGTAACGGTGTTTCTATGCCCCGCGTATGTGCGGGGAGAAGCCTATCTCATGCTCCACGACGGCAAGGCCGCAGCCGCGGAATTCCAGAAATTCATTGACCACTCGGGACTGGTGGTCAACTTTCCATGGGCGGCCCTGGCTCGCCTCGGTCTGGCGCGCGCTTACGCCCTCGACGCTGCCAAAGACCCCGCAGCCCGCGACAAGGCACGCACCGCCTATCGTGATTTCCTCACGCTATGGAAGGACGCAGACCCCGACGCTTCAATCCTGAAGCAAGCCCAGGCGGAGTATGCAAAGCTGGGTTAATTCCGGCGCGGCAATGTAACGACACTCGGATGAAATGACTCTTACTGAATCTGATGACATAGCGATTTTGAATTGTCATCACGAGCGCAGCGGCGTTAGGAACGCGAACCGCGGCTACTCGTACACCGAGCACCCGCATCCAGGCGACGGCACATGCACCTTCAGGAAATCCGACACCCGCTGATACGCGTCGATCTGATTTTCTACTCGCGCGAAGCCGTGGCCTTCATCGCCATAGATTTTCAGCTGCGCGACACCGCCGCGCTTCTTGACGGCGTCGGCCACCTGCTGCGCTTCTGAGGACGGACAGCGCGGGTCATTCGCGCCTGCTAACAGCAGCAGCGGCGCCTTGATCTGGTCGACGAAGTTGATCGGCGAGCGATCTTCGTACAGCGCCTTGTTCTTCACCGGGTCGCCCATGGTCGCCAGATCATATTCGCGCAGGCTGGGATCTTCGTTGGCGATCTCGGTGAACCAGTTCACGAACGGCACGATCGGCACTGCCGCGGCCCACATATCCGTAGCCTTGGTCACCGCCATCATGCTGAGATAGCCACCGTAGCTGCCGCCCATCACGATCAGCTTCTTGGGATCGACAAACCCGCTCTTCTTGATCCACTCGGCCGCGTCCAGCACGTCGTTCAGTTCCTGGCCGCCGGCATCGCCCATGTTGGCATCGACAAACTGCTTGCCGTATCCGGTCGAGCCGCGATAGTTCGGCGCAATCACCAGGTATCCCTGGTTCACGATGTACTGAATGAAGCGATTGAACGAGTCCACCGACTGCACCGCCGGACCGCCGTGAATGTAGACAATCGCCGGAAACTTGCCGTTGCGTTGAATGTTGTTTGGAACATAAGCGAACGCCGAGATCGTCCACTTGCCATCGCGGCTGGGATAGTGCACCAGGTACGGCTGAACCATGTCGGCGCTGCGCAGCCCGCCGACCAGCGAGTGCGTAATCTGCTGCGATTGCTTGGACGCGACGTCATACACCCACAGATCGCTCGGCGCGTTGGCGCCGTTGTGGTAGTACAGCAGGCGCGATCCGTCTCGCGTGTAAGCGGTCGGATGGCCCCCGAGCGAATTGACGCCCGGCTGGATGGGCAACTCCGCGGCGCGGTGCTCGGCAATGTCGTAGGAACAAATATTCGTTGTGCCATCAACGTTCGCGGTCCACGTCAACGACTTGCCATCGGGAGAAAAACCGCCCGCACCGAGCTCCCATTTCTCATCGGTCAGCCAGTCGATCTTCTTCGTCGCGATACCCACGAGTCCCACATTCTCGTAGCCGTTGTGCGCGTCGGAAGTGATGAGCACAGTCTTGCCATCGGGCGAGACATCAGCAGCGATGTAGTTGTGCCGGTCCTCGTGCGGCGTCAGGTTCGTGCTCTGGCCGCTGGCCAAATCGAGCACGAAGACGTTGGCGTCTTTCCCGGTGGCGTGCGACTGTGTGTAGACGATGAACTTGCCATCGCGCGAGAAGGTGGGGTGGTGGTTGCTCAGTTCCTTGGGCGTGTTCTTCGTCAGATGGCGAATGTGCCGCGTGGTCACATCCATCAAGTCGATCTCGTAGCTCGATCCTGTCTTCGGCTTGGTGGTGTAGGCGAGTTTGCTGCCGTCAGGCGACCACGCGGGCTCGACTTCGGCCGACTCCGGCGAGATGGTCAGGTTCACCACGTCGCCGGTCTTGGGCGAAACCAGGAAGATGTCCCACTGCTCGTCGCCGTCGTGGTCGGAGGTGTATGCGATCCAGGTACCGTCGGGCGACCAGACTGGCTGTGCTTGCCGCTGGTCGCTGATGGTCAACTGCGTCGGCCAGCCGCCAGTTGCCGGCACCAGCCACAGGTTGTTGCGCCCGCTGATGTTGGAGATGAAGGCGACCTGCTTGCCGTCGGGCGACCACGTCGAGCTGCCCATCTGGCGCGTCATGTAGAGCTTCTCGATGGAGAACGTCTGCATGTCGGCAACGGTCTTGCTCTCGAGGTTGGTGGGGTCGGTGATGGCTTGTGGCGCGGTAAGCGCTTGCTGGGCGAATGCAGTTATCGTCATAACGAGAATGAATGCGTGATTAATGAGTTTCAAGTTTCGAGTTTCCAGTTTCGTCGAAGCTGGGATCACAGGTTTCTATTGTAAAGGTGACGGGCCGCGGGGATTAGGTGTGTGCTGCTTGCCACGTCATTGCTCGCCACCTGCTCCGGAGTTTATAGTCAAGAGTTTGGTTACCCGTCCGGAGCTCCCTGTGCCGGACATACTATCATCCAACTGGCGCGGATTCTCCGCTCCCCGGAGTCCTCATGTTGAAAAGAACTGCCCTTCTGATCTCTCTTCTTGTGCTCTTTCTCGGCAACTCAATTTACGCCGATGAAGGCATGTGGCTGTTCAATGCATTTCCCAAGGATAAAGTACAGGCCAAGTACGGATTCACGCCAGATCAGGCGTGGCTCGATCATGTTCGGCTTTCCTCTGCCCGCGCCCCGAATGGCTCGTCGTCATTTGTCTCGCCGGACGGACTCATCTTTACCAATCATCACATCGCGCAAGAGTGCATTCACGACCTTTCCACCAGTGGTAAGGACTACATGAAGATGGGTTACTACGCGCCCACCCGCGCCGATGAAGCCAAGTGCCCGGGCATGGAGTTCGTGGTGCTGGAAGATATCTCAGACGTCACCGCGAAGGTGAACGGCGCGGTGAAGCCGGGAATGGCCGCTGCCGATGCCGGCAAGGCGCAGCGCCAGGAGATAGCGGCGCTGGAGAAGCAATGCTCCGGTGGCGATATCCGCTGCGACGTCGTCACGTTCTATTCCGGCGCGATGTACAACTTGTACAAGTACAAGAAGTACGATGACATCCGGCTGGTCTTCGCACCGGAGTTCGACATCGCTTTCTTCGGCGGCGATCCCGATAACTTCGAGTATCCCCGCTATGACCTCGACATCTCGTTCTTCCGCGCGTACGAAAACGGCGCGCCGGCTAAGATCCAGAACTACCTGAAGTGGTCGCCCAATGGTGCGAGTGACGGCGAACTGGTTTTTGTCTCAGGACATCCTGGCCGCACCGGACGCTTGCTCACCATGGACCAGCTCGGGTTCCTGCGCGACTACCAGTACCCGCTCCAGCTCAAATCCCTCAGCCGCCGCGTCGATGTACTGCAGAAGTTCAGCGCGCAATCGGCGGAAAACGATCGCGAAGCGCAGAGCGACGTATTCGGACTGCAGAATTCCTTCAAGGCCGTCACCGGTTACGAAGATGGATTGAAGGACAAGGATGTGATGGCCACCAAGGCCACCGACGAAAAGAGCCTGCAGGAGTTCGTCGAATCCAATCCGCAACGCAAGCAGGAGTTCGGCGATCCCTGGGCGCAGATTGCCAAGGCGGTCGATGTACAGAAGGAGATTTACAAGCAATTGTTGTATATCGACAGTATGGGCGGTTTCCGCGGCGATCTGGCGCGCTACGCTCGGTACATCGTCCGCGCTGCGTATGAAAAGCAGATGCCCAGCAATCAACGCATGCACGACTATCAGGATTCGCAACTGCCAACCCTGGAGCAGCAGCTCTTCTCCACCGCACCGGTCTACAAGTCCTTGGAGCAGGTCTTGCTGGGCGAGAGCCTGGCGGAAATGCGCGATGAACTCGGCGCCGACAATCCTGACGTCCGGAAAGCGCTGGCCGGCAAGAACCCCGACGAGCGTGCCAAACAACTAATCGACGGCACTAAGCTGCAGGATGTTGCCGTGCGCAAGCAGCTCTATGAAGGTGGCGTGACAGCGGTGAATGCCAGCACCGATCCGCTGATCGTGATGATGCGGGAAGTTGAGCCGGACGCCGCCGCCATCCACAATCGCGATGAGAACCAGGTGCAGGCGGTGCTGCGGCAAAGTGGTGGCAACATCGGTAAGGCATTGTTCGCGCAGAAAGGCTTGAGTGTGCCGCCGGATGCAACCTTCACGCTGAGACTGAGCTATGGCTCGGTCGAAGGCTACAAGCTCGACGGCAAGGATGTATCGTGGTTCACCACCATGGGCGGAGCCTACGAGCATGCCGCCGAGCATGGCAGCAAGCCGCCGTATCAGCTGCCGGACAGCTGGATCAAGTACAAGTCAGCCATCAACCTGCAAACGGTCTACGATACGGTTTCCACGCCCGACATTATCGGCGGCAACTCCGGCAGTCCCGTGATCAATAAGGCGGGCGAAGTTGTCGGCATTATCTTCGACGGCAACATTGAATCGCTGGTCTGGAACTTCGCCTATAGCGACAAGGTAGCGCGCGCCGTGGAAGTGGACAGCCGCGCGATTACGGAGGCGCTGCGCAATATCTATCACGCCGATGGGCTGATCAATGAGCTCATGCCGGCGCAGACGGGCGCGCTGAAGCCGAACCCCACAACCAAAATGAGGAGGCCGGTCGCCCGGCCGCAACAGCAATAGTTCCTCGCCTCAAGCGGCCACAAGAAAACCGGCGCGACTTTGGTCGCGCCGGTGTTATTAGGATGCGATTGTAATTGCCTTACGCCGCCGTCGCCTTCCGCTCGTCAGACTGTTGTTGCTCCTGCGATGGGACGGAAACCAGCGGGCTCGCCTGATGCATCTCCCGATAACGCTTGGGGGTCGCGCCTACCAGGCGGCGAAACACGCTGGTGAAGTGGCTTTGCGTTTCGAATCCGACCTGGGTGGCAATTTCGGCCAGTGCCATTCGGCTCTCGCGCAGGTGTTCCTGAGCACGCTCCACTCTTTGCCGCATTACATATTGATGGGGAGTTATGCCAGTGCTCATCTTGAACAGCTTGGAGAAGTAATACTGACTCATACCCACCACTTGCGCCAGGTCGTTCACCGATAAGCCGCGGGCTACATTCTCCCGGATGTGGGCAAATACACGCTGCAGGCGACGAGGAGGCAAACCGCCTATCACTTCAATGGGGGCAAGCGTGGCATTCAGGTAGGCCTCGACCACTTCTCGTGCGTGATCGTCCTGCAACGAATGCAACGCCAGCACCAAGACGTTCATGCCCTCGATCTTGGCGCCCACGTGAGCGGAATGCGCGTCGCCGCAAAGCGCAGCCCGAACTCCGGGCACGCGATTGGCGGCAACCGACGCGCCAACTGCTCGGCTGCTGATGATGATGCCGCGCTCGGTGTCGTGCCGCAGCACTGACAGCGCGACTTGCTCGGCGTAATCGGTGCGGCCCTGACTCTGCACGGGCGGAGCAGCATCCGTCACCTCGTGTCCCGCGGCAATCAGTTTCGCGGCGAGCCGCTGTTTAGCTTCATGCCCTGCTTCATCGGAAGCGATCGCGATCTGCACTTTGTTATCCTCCATTTCCTTTCTAAACGTGGTCCGCCGCAACAGCTCAAATGCCGTTGCGTCCTACCGGCGCACTTCGTTCAGGAACCTGAAGTATTGCGCCACTTGCGTCGTCGGCCGCAGATCCCGGAATCAGCGCCGGGTGCTGGCAACGACTTCACTCGTCATGACGACTTGGCGCACAAAGGAAAAGGCCCCACGAGCCTATGGCGGTTCGTGATGGGAGAGTATGACTCCTGGCCAATACCCACACAGGCAAGTTGGAAGCACTTTCTTGCCACATCCTGCTTGTGTTTCATGATACCAGAGGTGAAAGTTCCCGATTTTTTCCACAGCCCGGCATGACATCAGGTTTTTTCCCTGCCTGCCAGCCAAATTTCACCTGCCCTTGACGCTCGCGGTACACTTCCAACGCCCCTGTAAATGACTTCACCAGCCGATGCTGACTCGGGTTAGGAATCGAGAGTGCGCTGGACGCGGATATTCAGCTTTGCCTTAAGCAGGCTTTAGGCATCGCAGCCTAACACTAGGAGAACATTCATCTTGACCGGTAGCAATCCAGCCCCGGGCGGACCCGGCATCGAACCCCGTTGGACCGGCGGCGCCAAGGATGCTGTTGGCACCGCATACGCTGTTTCCAGCCGCATCTGGTACACGCTGTGCAACGGTGTCAACACGGAGATCTACTATCCGACCATTGATTCCCCTCAGATCCGGGATTTGCAGTACATGGTTAGCGACGGGGAAACATTTTTCCACGACGAACGCCGCAACACCATCAGCACGATTGAACTTATCGATCCTGGCGCCCTGGGCTTCAAGATCACCAACACTGATCCTGACGGACGTTACACCATCGAGAAGCAGATCATCAGCGACCCCCACCTCAACTGTCTCCTCATTCATACCAAGTTCAACCCTGCGCCCGAGTGGCAGGGACGCCTGCACCTCTATGTGCTTTGCGCGCCCCATCTGAACATCGGCGGTTGGCACAACAATGCAGAAGTATTGGAAGCGAAGGGCCGGCATTTCCTGATTGCCTATCGCGACAATGTACACATGGCGATCGGAACCAAGGTAGGGTTCAGCAAACTTTCCTGCGGCTACGTTGGTATCAGTGACGGTTGGACCGACCTGGCCCACAACCTGAAGATGGATTGGGAATACGACAGCGCGATGGACGGAAATGTCGCCCTGACGGGAGAGATCGACCTGGCGCACGGCAACGAATTCACTCTCGGCCTGGCTTTCGGCCGCACCCCCCACGCCGCCGGCGCCACCCTCTTCCAGTCCCTGTGTGTGCCATTTCAAACCAATGTGAACAGTTTTATCGAGCAGTGGCACCGGACGCGCAAGCGGCTGGCCGTCATTGACATGAACCATGACAAGGTCTCCGACGCAGCCTCCTGTTTATTCGCTCGCAGCATCAATCTGCTGCTGGCGCACGAGGACAAGCTTTATCCCGGAGCCATGATCGCCAGCTTGAGCATTCCCTGGGGCGAAGACAAAAGCGATGACGAACTGGGCGGCTATCACCTGGTCTGGACCCGGGATATGGTGCACTCCGCCGGCGCCCTTTTAGCTGCGGGCGACACCGCCACGCCCTTGCGCGCCATGATCTATCTGGCAATAGCCCAGCGCGAAGACGGCGGCTTCTACCAGAACTTCTGGATCGATGGCAGCCCCTATTGGACGGGCGTGCAACTGGACGAGGTTTCGTTTCCCATCGTCCTGGCATGGCGCCTGTGGAAGGCCAACGCGCTCGCCGAGTTCGATCCCTACATTACGGTTTGCCGGGCCTGCGCCTATCTGATCCGCGAAGGTCCGGCCACGCCAGAGGACCGTTGGGAAGAAGCGGGAGGCTACTCGCCCTCCACGCTCGCCGTCAATATCGCCGCCCTGATCTGCGCCGCCGAAATGATCGAGTCCCGTGGTGACAAGCATACCGCGGACTTCGTGCGTACCTACGCCGACTTCCTGGAGTCGCACATTGAGAAGTGGACAGTCACGAACCAGGGCACGCTGCTGCCGGCAATCAAGCGGCATTACATCCGCATCAATCCCGCCGTCAGCCGCGACGGCGCGGTGGGCGACGAGGATCCCGACAAAGGCGAACTGATTCTGGCGAATCAGAAGCCTGGCGACCAGTATGAGTATCCCGCAAACCAGATCGTGGATCACGGCTTCCTGGAACTGGTCCGCTTTGGCGTTCGCAAGCCCGGCGACCCGCTCATCGAGGACTCCTTGAAGGTGATCGACGCGGTCCTGAAGGTCGATACTCCCATCGGACCGTGTTGGAAACGGTACAACCACGACGGCTATGGTCAGCGCGACGACGGCACGTCCTTCAAGACGTGGGGAGTCGGCCACGCCTGGCCCTTGCTCATGCTGGAACGTGCAACGTACGAACTGGCCGCCGGTCGCGATATCGACATCTATATCCGTGCGGCCGAGGCGTTTGCTACTGGCGTGGGGTTGTTCCCTGAGCAGATCTGGGACCTGCCGGATATTCCGCAAGAGCACATGTTTTTCGGCAAGGCAACGGGAGCGGCGATTCCTCTGCTGTGGGCGCACGCCGAGTATGTGACGCTGCTGCGCTCGATGTTGGACAAGAGGATCTTTGATCGAATCGATCCGGTTGCGGCGCGTTATTGCAACGATAATCCGCGCCCGGTAATCGAAGTATGGAAGATGAATCGCCAGGTCCAAAAAGTGCCGGCGGGAGCTTTACTCCGGATCCAGGCGTCGTCGCCCTTTGTGCTGCATTGGAGCGACGATGAGTGGAAAACGCCACGCGATACTGCGTCCACTCCGACTGCTCTAGGTGTCGAGTATGCCGACATCCACATCGATCCCGGGCAGAAAACGCCGCTGCGATTCACTTTCAACTGGCCCACAGACCACCAGTGGCAAGGCACCAATTATGCGGTCGAAGTTGAACAACCGACGCAAACTGAGGCGGAAAGGGCCCTTGCGAAATCAAGCTCCGGATAGCGCTGGTTCTTTGAATCTGCATTGCGTGGAAATTAGATTTTGGATCTCGATTTTCGAAGTTGCGGTGAGAAGATAGTCAAGCCTCGCTGCAAGTCCAGCCCGAAGGGCGGAACATTGTTAGCCCGGGGCGTAACAGTCTGTATGAGAACTAGGTTTGGTCTTCGGCGGTGGAGTATGACATACGAAAATAGAACCCCGAAGGGGTGGAACTGCAGTTAGCCCAGGACGGAGCGAAGCGGAGTCCAGGGTAGAGTGGAAAAAATAGCTGAGTCCCGTAGGGACGGCACGGTTCACACACACACAGAAGCGCTGGGTATGGGCTCATATAAAATCCGAGTCCCATAGGGACGGCACACATCGGTTTTCCTTACTTGGAGAAAGGCGGCAACGGGTGAGTAGTCAAGCAGACATGTCTGTTCAAGGTAAAGAGCACGCGACAGCCCAGCAGCAACTCGAAAATCTTTGCATTAACACGATTCGTACGCTGGCGATGGATGCGGTGCAGAAAGCCAACAGCGGTCATCCCGGCACTCCCATGGCGCTGGCGCCGCTGGCTTTCGTGTTATGGGACCGTTTCCTCAGACACAATCCTCACGATTCGCATTGGCCGGGCCGCGATCGCTTCATTCTTTCCAACGGGCACGCCTGCATGCTGCTGTATGCCATGCTTCACCTCACCGGCTATGACCTCTCGCTCGACGACATCAAGCAATTTCGGCAGTGGGGATCGAAGACGCCGGGGCATCCTGAGTATCGCCATGTGCCGGGACTGGAAGTCACAACCGGCCCGCTCGGACAGGGCGTGGCCAACTCGGTGGGAATGGCGATTGCCCAGCGCTGGCTGGCCGCGAAGTTCCACAAGGACGACTACACTCCCTTCGACTACCGCATCTACGCGTTCTGCGGCGATGGCGACCTGATGGAAGGCGTCAGCAACGAGGCAGCTTCGGTCGCCGGACATCTCGGGCTGTCGAACCTGATCTGGTTCTACGACAACAACCACATCACCATCGAAGGCCACACCTCGCTGGCATTCACCGACGATGTCGCCACGCGCTTCCTTGGCTGGCACTGGAATATCCTGCACGTCACGGATGTCAACGATCTCGGACTGGTCGATGTCGCCATCAAGGCCGCACAGAGAGAGCCGGATCGACCATCGCTCATCATCTGCGATTCGCATATTGGGTGGGGTTCTCCCGATCGTCAAGACACCAAGGAAGCCCACGGCGAGGCACTGGGGGTAGAAGAAGTTCGCCTGACGAAAATTGTCTACGGCTGGCCGCCCGATGCGCAGTTCCTCGTTCCCGATGAAGTGCAGGCCTACATGAGCAAGGCGGTCGAGCGCGGCGCAAAGTGGGAGCAGGAGTGGGACGGAAAATATCAAACATGGGCAGCCCAGAATCCCGATCCCGCCAGGATGTGGCAGCAGATGTCCAACCAGGAGCTACCCGCCGGCTGGGACAAAGACATTCCGACGTTTCCCGCTGACGCGAAGGGTATCGCCACGCGTGACTCGAGTGCAAAAGTAGAGAACGCCGTCGCTGCAAGAGTCCCCTGGCTTATCGGCGGCGCAGCCGATCTCTATCCCTCGACCAAGACCCTCATCAAGGACGGCGGCGACTTCGAGAAGGACGACCACTCCGGCCGTAACTTCCACTTCGGCATCCGCGAGCACGCCATGGGCTCAATCCTGAGTGGCATGGCGCTCTCCTGTGTGCGGCCCTTTGGAGCGACGTTCTTCATCTTCTCCGATTACATGCGGCCAGCGATTCGCCTTGCTGCGATGATGGAGCTGCCGGTCATTTACATCTACACTCACGACTCCATCGGTCTCGGCGAGGACGGTCCCACTCACCAGCCAATTGAGCAACTCATGTCGTTGCGGGCCATGCCCCGAATGATGACTATCCGTCCCGCCGACGCAAACGAGGTTGCCGAAACCTGGCGCGTCATCATGCCGATGAAGGACCAGCCAGTGGCGCTCGTTCTCACTCGCCAGGGTGTGCCGACCTTCGATCGGACTAAGTACGCCTCGGCCGCGGGAGTGGCGAAAGGCGCCTACATTCTGGCTGACTCTGGCGGCACGCCGGACATCATCCTGATGGGAACTGGCTCCGAGGTACAGCTTTGCGTGGGAGCATACGAGCAGCTCACCGCCGAAGGCGTGAAGGCACGCGTCGTCTCCATGCCGTGTTGGGAGCTGTTCGAAAAGCAGCCCGCCGAATACAAGGCCCAAGTTTTTCCTGCTGCGGTAAAGGCACGGGTGTCGGTGGAAGCCGGCGCCAGTCTTGGCTGGAGCAAATACGTTGGCCTCAGTGGTTATAGTGTCGCCCATGACGACTTCGGAGCGTCAGCCCCGTACAAGGTGATCATGGAGCACTTTGGCTTCACCGTTGAGAACGTCGTCGCCAAGGCTCGCGAAGTGCTAAAGAAAACAAAACCGTAACCATTCAGGCTTACAATTGAGGAGGTTCCCTGGCGCCGGCACTGCGTGTCGGCGCTGTGCTATCTGAGAAGAACAAAGCGCCCGCGCGGGGGCGCGGGGAGGTACTCATGGGCAGCATTCCTTTGTCAGAGACCCGGCCGAATGAAGTCACGAACAGCATTCTTGCGCGACATACAGTGTCACTCGGCAACTACGAGGTTGACTTTCGCAACGCACTGGAGCGCCTTGAGCGAGATCAATCTGTATCGCGACTATGGAAGAAGGATTTCACTCTCTGGAAGAGCGAGCCGGAGCGCGAGGCGAGTATCGCCAACTCCCTCGGCTGGTTGACTATTGCCGAAGCCATGCAGCCCCACCTCGCGGAACTTGATACCTTCACCCAGGAAGTCAAGAATGCCGGATTCGAATTCGCTGTGGTCCTGGGCATGGGCGGCCCCAGTTTGTGTCCGGAGATACTGACCCGCGCCTTCGGCAAGCAGGAAGGTTATCCGCAGCTCTACGTTCTCGACTCCACTGTACCGACGGCGATTCGTCACCTTGAGCAGAAGATTAACATCGGCAATACGCTCTTCATCGTTTCATCGAAATCGAGCACGACCACCGAGCCGCAAATGTTTCACCGCTATTTCCGGGATCGCGTGAAGCGCGTCAAGGGTGATGCCTCCGGAGAAAACTTCGTCGCCATCACTGATCCCGGAAGCCAGCTTGCCAAGGACGCCGTTCACGGTCACTTTCGCCGCATTTTTCTCGACCTGCCGAACATTGGCGGGCGCTACTCGGCGCTCTCGTACTTCGGGCTGGTGCCTTTCGCCTTGATGGGCGGTGACGTGAAGGCGCTGCTTGACACGGCGAGACAAGCGGCCCAGGCCTGCGCCGATTCAGTGCCGGCAAATGACAACCCCGGCGCGCGGCTGGGAGCATTACTGGGCGCGCTCGCCGGCGCTGGACGCAATAAGCTGACACTCATCACGCCTCCGCCATTGGCCGCGCTTGGCCTGTGGATCGAACATTTGGTTGCCGAGAGCACCGGCAAGGAAGGCAAGGGCATCATCCCAGTCGTTGGCGAGCCGCTAGGCGCGCCCACGGTTTACGGCGACGATCGTGTTTTTGCCTACATCCATACACCGGCGGCAAACAACGCGGACATGGAATCGAAGCTCGCCGCTCTCCAAGCCGCCGGACATCCCGTACTGCTCCACACGCTTCGCAACCCGCTCGATCTTGGTGAGGAGTTTTTCCTGTGGGAGTTCGCGACCGCCGTTGCCGGATCCCTGCTCGGTGTCGATCCCTTCGACCAGCCGGACGTTCAGGAGTCCAAAGACTACATCGTGCGTGTCCTGGCGGAGTACGCGCAGAATGGGGCTCTGCCGCAGCAAAAGCTGGTCGTCGCGGAAACCTCGCTGCGTGTCTTTGGCGACGCCGAAAACTGTGAGGTCCTGCGCCGCGGCGGCTCATCGCTACAGGCAATGCTGATGACCCATCTCGCCCGGCTGAATCCCGGAGACTATCTCGCCGTCACGCCATTCATCGAGGAACTGAACAACTACGAAGCTCTCTTGCAGGAGATTCGCCTTGCCATCCGCGATCACAAGAAGGTCGCGATCACCACGGGCTACGGCCCACGGTTTTCGCATTCTACCGGACAGATGCACAAAGGCGGCCCGGATAGTTGCGTCTTCCTGCAACTGACCTCGGAAGACATCAACGACATCGAAGTGCCTGGCGAAAAGTTCAGCTTTGGCGTATTGAAGCAGGCACAGGCGCTGGGCGATTTCGAGTCCTGGACGAACCATCATCGCCGCGCCATCCGCGTTGACTTGGGACGTGACATCGAGAAAGGGTTGCGCCGCCTGCTCGCATTGGTGAAGGAATCCGTCGCACAGCCGCCGCGGTCCCTGTGAACAAGTGACACCGCCGGCGAATCCTTTCACCCCTGCCGGCATCTGCCAATGAGCGAACCCGCGTTGGAGCCGATCGCATGACCACTCTTGTACAGCCCACGCCGCTTAAAGTCGAAACTCCTCATCTGCCGCAAGGCGATTCCTGTCTGGTCGTAATCTTCGGAGGCTCGGGCGATCTTACCCGGCGCAAATTGATTCCAGCTCTGTACGATCTGGCGTGCGTCGGCTGCACCAGCCGCAATTTCGAAGTTCTCGGCATCGGCCGCTCAAAATTTGACGACGAAGAGTATCGCTCACGCCTGCGCGAAGGCGCCGCCAACTCCAAAGACGCTCGCAATTTCACCGACCAGGGCTGGGACGACTTTGCTCAGCGCCTGCATTATCTCGTCGGTGACGCCAACCGCCGCGACTTCTATCCCCTCTTGAAGGCGAAGATCGAGGAGATGCAGAAGAACGGCGCCAGCAAAAACGTGATGTTCTACGTTTCGACGCCCGCCTCGCTCGCGCCGCCAATTGTTGAAGGCCTCGGCGAAGCCGGACTGGCCCGCAACCGTGAAGGCTGGACGCGCGTCATCCTGGAAAAGCCCTTTGGCCGCGACCTTAAGAGCGCGCAAGAGCTGAACGAAATTGTCTCGCACGTCTTCGACGAGCGCTCGGTGTACCGCATCGACCATTATCTGGGCAAAGAGACGGTGCAGAACATCATGATGTTCCGCTTCGGCAACTCCATGTTTGAGCCAGTGTGGAACCGCAATTACATCGAGTACATCGAGATCACGGCAGCGGAAACGCTGGGCGTGGAAGGCCGCGGCGCGTTCTACGAAGAGACCGGAGCGCTGCGCGACATGGTCGCCAACCACATGCTCCAGTTGCTGATGCTGACTGCGATGGAGCCGCCGGTCAGTTTCGACGCCGACGCCGTGCGGGGTCACAAAGTGGATGTGCTAAGCGCCATCGCTCCCATGTCCAAAGAACAAGTGGCGAAGCGTACCGCTCGCGGCCAGTACGGCCCGGGCCAGATCGACGGTAAACCTGTTCCGGGATATCGCCAAGAACCGGGCGTCAATCCCAACTCACAAACTGAAACTTACGCTGCGGTAGAATTCCATATCGACAACTGGCGCTGGGCGGGAGTTCCCTTCTACATTCGCGCCGGCAAGCGGCTGGCCAAGCCGGTGACCGAGATTGCGGTGCATTTCAAGCGCACGCCGCAGGCATTGTTTTCGCGCAATCCTGACGATGTGCATCACAACGTCATCACTCTGCGCATTCAGCCCAACGAGGGCATCGCGCTCAGCTTCGGCGTCAAGCAGCCGGGCCAGGAGATGCGCGCCATTCGCGTGGACATGGACTTCTCCTACCGTGAGGCCTTTGGGACGGAAACGCCCGCTGCTTACGAGACACTGCTGCTGGACGCGATGCGCGGCGACCCAACGTTGTTCACCCGCCGCGATGAGGTGGAAGCGGAGTGGCGCATCATCACGCCCATTGAAGAAGCCTGGGCCCAGCTTCCGCCGCCGCAATTTCCCAACTACCCTGCCGGTAGCGAAGGACCGGAAGCCGCCAACAGCCTCATCCAGTACGATCACCTGCGCTGGCGCTCTTTGCAGGGCCAGGATGGACATGGTTCGTAGTTTTATTTTTCGTTTGAGGTAGTGGACCCTGTGCAGAAAACTGCACAGCGTGCATAGACGGAAACATCGTGCGTGCGATAACGCGTCCCGCCGTCTCAAGATCTACCTAACACCTTCGCCAAACTCCTGCGGTTCCTGACCGGCAGCAGCTTCAAAGCTGCGCTGGCCAGCGCGACGTACACGGCCTTCGCCTCCGGCAACTTCTTGAGTTCGGCCAGATGCTTGCGTACGGTCTCCACGTCCCCGCGGACGAGCGGCCCACTGAAAGCGGAAGCCGCATCGTGCTTCAGGTGGTTGCGCAGCGTCTGCCACAGCAGCGGCGCCATCATCCGCTTGATGTCCGTTTTGCGGATACCTGCCGCCAGCGCTACCTGCTCCAGCGAGGCCATCATCGCGATCACCAGCGGCGAGGCGAAACTTCCAAAGACGTGGTACAAGACCTTGTTCTGTTTCTTGATAACGAAGGCGTCTCCGCCCAGATTCTTAACGATGGATCTGGCAGCCCGCACCGCCGCCGCATCTCCTTCAACCGCGAAAGCCACGCCCGCCATCTCCGGCACGGCGCCGCGAACGAAGGTCATCATGGGATGCACGGATGCAACGCGCGCGCCCTTGTCTCGCAAGGAAGCAAGCTCGTCACTGGTGAGAGCTCCGCTGGAGTGAAATACAATCTTGCCCTTCCAATCCTGAGATTGTGCGAGTACGCGGGCCACCCCTGCAATTGCATCGTCGGGGACTGTAATCCAAACGATCTCGGTATCGAGCGGTTGCTTTCCTATCTCGACCATGCGCGCCTTAATTCGGCGTGCCAGCGCCCTCGTTTGACGCGCTCCACTTCTCTTCTCTCGTACAGCAAGGAATCGCACGTCGAAGCCTGCCGGGGGCAGAGTCAGGGCCAGTGCGCTGCCCAGACTTCCCGGGCCGACAATGCTGATCGCGGGACGGCTATTCGAAGACAGTGATTTGGACACGGCGGGCAGAATAGCAGATTTCGCCATTCCAGATGCAGCGGTATATCGACCAGAAGGAAAGGGGATGCAACTTGGGCTCGGGTCAAAGAGCTCGTGGCCGACCCTCGCATGCCATTTACAATACCGTCTAACATGACGTCGAGGCTCCGCCTATACTCCGCCCCCATTCTCGCGCTGCTTCTGATCGCTGCTTTCAGTGCTGGTTGCAGTCAACAGCAGCAAAAGCCCTCCGAAGCCATAGGTACGGACAAGCCGTCGTCCGAGACCAGCAGATCAGCGGCGACTCAACCCGCCGCTTCACCGGCGAATCGCGCGGACCTAGGCTCGCAGCCAAACATTAACGGCAATCAGGTCATGCAGTGTGTGAAGGAAGTGGTCGCATTCGGCCCACGTCCGCCGGGGAGTGCTGGACACGAGAAGCTGGAGCAGTACATCGTCTCCAAGCTGAAGGGTGTGGATGTGGAGCAGGACAAGTTCACGGCGCAGACGCCCGCCGGTCAGTTTCCCATCAACAACATCATCGCGAAATTTTCCGGCAAGAAGGACGGCATCATTGTCGTCGCGGGACACTACGACACCAACTATCCATTGCCAAAGACCTACGTCGGCGCGAATGACGGCGGTTCCACGACCGCCCTGCTCCTCGCTTTGGCCGATCACTTTCGCGGCAAACAGCTTGATGGCTACAGCGTATGGCTGGTGTGGACCGACGGTGAAGAGGCGTTCGTGAAGTGGACCGACACGGACAGCCTCTACGGTACGCGACAGCTCGCGCACCAGTGGCAGCAGGATGGCACGGCGAAGAAGGTGAGAGCCTTCATCCTGGTTGACATGATTGGCGACGACGATCTCGATATCCAGCGCGATACCAACTCCACGCCCTGGCTGACCGACGTGGTATCCCAGGCGGCTACCGATCTGGGCTACCAGTCACACTTTTTTCAGCAGACCATTGCCATCGAGGACGA
Organism: Candidatus Korobacteraceae bacterium; assembly: GCA_049516475.1. Lineage (GTDB taxonomy): Bacteria > Acidobacteriota > Terriglobia > Terriglobales > Acidobacteriaceae > Bog-257. The sequence continues at coordinate 35,745 of JBEKTC010000004.1, forward strand.
CCATATTCCATTTGCCAAGATCGGCGTGCCCGTGGTGGACCTGATCGACTTTGACTACGGCTACAACAATGTCTTCCATCACACGCCCGAAGATACGATCGATAAGCTCAGTCCACAATCGCTGGCAATCACCGGCGACGTGGTGCTGCGAACGATACAGCTGCTGAATGCAAGGTAGATTCGCACGAAGGATGTTCCGCCGTTGCAGCCTCCTCCAGCTTGCTCGCAATTCGGTTTGGGTGGAGCACCGCTTCAGCTTTGCATTTAGGGTCTTACAATCAGACGGCCGCTGAGGTAACAAACCTTACCTCAGGCGCTAAAGCGCACCTGATCATCTCACTCGTCGATGCACGCCTGGAAGAGGCTGCGGAAAAAGTCGAAGCAGGGCCCGGTGCCGCCGGCTAAAGCCGGCTCGGGAAGAAAAATAAAAATGGTGTATCGGCACGACTGAAGTCGTGCCCTGACACAAAGCACTCCAAAAGCGACTTTTTCAGGGCCTGTAAAGTCGTGCCCTGTTACAAAGCGTTCAAAGCGGACTTTTTCAGCGGCCTGTGAAAGGCGTGCTCCACCCCGCCGCACTGAGAGCCCTTATTAATCCAAAACCCCGGCCCGTCGGCCAGTGTTATGCTGGTAACAACTAGCTTGCAACAGCGAACGAGGGCTCCATTCGGAGCACTTGCCTATGCTCCAGAAACGAATCGACGATCAGCCGACAATCTCGCGCCAGATGGGGCGCGAGGCTGAAGCCGTGTTTCACGACCATCTGAAAAAAGTGGGCTTGAAACGCACCGGACAGCGGGATACCATCCTGCGGGCGTTTCTCGATACCCGCGACCATCTTTCCACCGACGAGCTCTACCGGCTGGTGAAGAAAAAGGACGAGGGCATCGGGTTCACCACGGTCTACCGCACGCTGAAGCTGCTGGCGGAGTGCGGCCTGGCAAGCGAAGTAGCGTTCAACGACGGGGTCGCGCGGTACGAGCACCAGTACCAGCGGCGAAATCACCATCACATGGTGTGCACCGAGTGTGGCAGTTCGGTGGAGTTCTTCTCTGCCGATATCGAACGTATCGAGCAGGCAGTAGGCCGCAAGAACAAGTATCTCCCCACGCGCCATACTTTCCAGATCTATGGCATCTGCGAGAAGTGCCAGAAGAAGCCGAAGCGAGCGTAGTAACCATTTCACTGATCGCCCTGGTACAGGGCATGGCCCCACAGGCTGCTGAAAAAGTCGGAATAGCAGATCTCTCGCGGGCTGAAGCCCGCTCGTGAATCACAAATAAACTGCTTATCGGCACGACTAAAAGTCGTGCCCTGACACAAAGCGATCAAAGCGGACTTTTTTCCGCAGCCCTGTTCAGCTGTGCCCTGATACAACCCAGGCCTGATTCGTCAAACGGCTCGAGTGCTACCATTCTCTGCGATGCTCACCCTCACCGAAGCAGCGGAACAGATTCGTGCCCGCCGTCTGTCTCCCGTGGAACTGACGCGTGAGTGCCTGGCGCGCATCGATCGGCTCAATCCTCTTCTTAATGCGTTTATCGCCGTCACTGCCGATCTCGCGCTGGAGCAGGCTCACCAGGCCGAATCCGAAATAAGCGCGGGAAATTATCGCGGACCGCTCCACGGCATCCCCATCGGACTGAAAGACCTCTTCGACACCGCGGGCGTGCGGACCACGGCAGCCAGCAACCAGTATCGCGACCGAATACCAACGGAAGACGCCGAGGTCGTTCGGCGATTGAAGCAAGCCGGGGCCGTCATCGTCGGCAAGCTTAATCTGCATGAGTTCGCCTTCGGCATCAGCGGCGTTGTAAGCGCCTTTGGGCCGACGAAAAATCCCTGGAACCTGGAGCGGATCTCGGGCGGGACATCGCCCCAGCGCCGGTTTGATCAGCATCAAGGGAGTGGTGCCGCTGTCGACTTCGTTCGATACGGCCGGTCCCTTGGCGGCCACGGTGCGCGACGCAGCCACTTTGATTGATGTTCTCTCTGATCAGTCCGTTTATGCACGGTCTCTGGAGGAGGATGTTTCCGATCTGAAGGTCGGTATTCCCCGCAAGGCTCTGTTCGACGATCTTCATCCCGATGTAACTTCGTGCCTTGAAGCCGCGATACAGGTAGTCGGGAAGCTGACCTCGCGGGTTCGCGAGGTGGACATCGCAGTCGATGGCTTCCGCACCATCTTTGACGCGGAGATTTATGAGTATCACGAAGCGATGGTGAGCAACAGTCCGCAGCTCTACGATCCGAGGACTTTGTACCGTATCCAGAGATGCGCGGGAATCACTGCCAGCCAATATATTCGCGAGCGGCAGCGACTGGCTGAGTTTCGCCGCGCCGCTGAGCGAATCTTCGAACAGGTGGATGTGGTCATCTCGCCGACCATCCCGGTTCCGGCGCCGAAGATCGCCGAGGTGGAGGCGCTGGCGGTGCCAGATGTGCGGCCCTTCGAGGTGAAGAATCTACTGCGTAACACGTCGCCGTTTAGCGTGATGTTTTGGCCCACCACGTCAGTTCCCTGCGGCTTCACACGCGACGGGCTGCCAGTCGGAATGCAGATTTCCAGTCGCCCGGGAGGGGATGGGATTTGCTTGCGACTGGCTCATGCGTACGAGCAGGCAATGGAGTGGCGTAAGAAACCAGCAATTAGCAATTAGCAACTAGCGATTAGCAAGACAGCATCGACGGATCTATCATCCGGCGAATGGCGAAAAGCGAGCGGCGAAAAGCGTCCTCTCAAAAGCCCACGAACACCGGCTCGAGATCGAGCTTGATCCCGAAAGTGTCCATCACGCGCGCTTGAATTTCATCCTTCAATGCGATGATCTCAGCCGCGGTCGCTCCGCCGCGGTTGATGATCGCTAACGCGTGCCTTTGAGAGATGCCCACACGGCCCTTGCGATAGCCCTTGGCGAAGCCCGCGTGTTCCACCAGCCAGGCTGCCGGCAATTTGCGTCCGTCTGCCGAGGGGTAACTCGGCAATTGCAGACCGCGAGACGCGAGCCTCGCCGACAGCTCCTCGAAGACTGCCCGCGGCACAATCGGGTTCTTGAAGAACGATCCCACACTGTGGGAGTCCTCATCGCCAGGAACAATCAGCATTGCCTTGCGCTGACGGATTTCGCGAACTGCTTCTCTAACGTCGGAGAGGGTTGGCGCATTCGCCCGGCCCGCGAAGAACTGTTCGAGGTCGGCATAACGAACGCTTGGCTCGCCATTCTGCCGCAGAGCAAAGGAGACGCGCAGGATCACATAGCGCCCGCGCTCGGCTGTGTTGAAGATACTGCTGCGATAGGCAAACCCGCACTGCACATTCGAGAGCGTGGTGATCTCCCGCGACCGCAGGTCAAGCACACGCACTTCCTGGATAGTCCCGGAAACTTCCTGACCGTAGGCACCGACATTCTGCACCGGCGTGCCGCCCACGGTGCCGGGTATTCCGCTGAGGCACTCCAGCCCGGCGCAACCGGCTTCGACGGTTTGCGCCACCAGGGTGTCCCAGTCGTACCCCGCACCTGCGATAAATGTCACTTGACCGTGTGACGCCGTAGATTGCGCGAGGTCCGTGATGCCGACCTTAAGTACCAGCCCAGCGAATCCTGCGTCGTTGATGACGAGATTGCTTCCGCCTCCGAGCACGAACAGCGGCAGCCCGCGCGAGCGGGCAAACTCGGCGGCTTCCAACACATCGGCTTCATTCCGGGCTTCGGCGAAATAACGCGCTGGTCCGCCGACTGCAAGCGTCGTCAAGGGAGCAAGAGGTACATTCTCGCGGATCAGCATGGGGATGAAGACACTATAAATGTTGTGAACGTTTCTGCTGATCGGATCCTTACGCGGGCCCGGTCTTGACAGGCAGCCAAGAACTTCAAAAGCAGGTCCCTCCACTCGGGCTGAAGCCCTCGGTCGGGATGACACATTTTCGGGGTGAAGCCCCGGTGGGGATGACAAACTTGAAGGACTTGTGACGGCGCACTCCATCGGCAGGCTCAGGGCAAGCTCAGGCAGGCTCTAAAGGTGCGCCCCTGCAAAACTCGCCGCAATCGACTTTTTCAGCAGCCTGCTAAATCATGCGGGCCTGTGACGCACGTCACAGGCTGTTGGCCCGTCCAAAAGCTATTCTGAGTCTCGCTTATCCGCCGGAGCCGGGCCCACCTCAGGCGGTTCGTCAAGCGCGAGTTGAACAACGGCAGGTTTCTTGACTTGCGTTCTTGGCGAACTCGATAATAAAGAGTTTGCTCATACGCTCCGCGTTCATAAGGAGTTTGCTTCGTGGCTTCCTCGGCCAGTTCTGTTGAAACCAGTGTCACACGGATTGGAAAGGGAGTAGCTCCGCTGCGTGCAGGCCAGGGCTATTCTTTTGTATTGCGCCGGCTGCATTCGCTGTCCGGCATCGTGCCCATCGGCGCGTTTCTGATCGAACACTTCATCTCCAATTCCGAATCGGCCAACGGCGTTCAGGCCTACAACGATCAGGTAAAGTTCCTCACCAGCTTGCCTTTCGTGCACGTGCTGGAGTGGGTCTTCATCTTCATTCCGCTGCTGTATCACGCACTCTACGGAATCTGGATCTGGTATCGCGGCGACTCGAACGTCAGCGAGTATCCGTGGAGCGGCAACTGGCTCTATACCTCGCAGCGCTGGACTGGAATCATCGCCTTCGCCTACATCCTGTATCACGTCATCGACATGCGCTTTATGGGTGTGCATTTGATGGGCGGCGGCTATAACAACTCGTTCTCGAAGGTGTGGTTCGACTTTCAGAACCCGTGGACGGTGGCCATCTATGTAATCGGAATTGTGGCTGCGTCATGGCACTTCTCCTACGGCGTTTGGCTGTTCGCCGCCAAGTGGGGGCTGACGGTGGGCGACAAGGCGCGTCGCAAGTTCGGTTTTGTGTGCTTAGGGCTGGCGATTGCTCTAGTCGGCATTGGGCTGTGGAGCGTAACCGGTTTCGTGCGGACGCCGGCGGACCAGGTTCCCTGGGTGGAACACGACTAGTGTCTGCGGGAACGCAGTCCCTCGGCGGCTGAAGCCGCCTCGGGGTGACGATAAAATATGAGGCTTGGACGCGGGCCTGAAGGCCCGCTCTACCCTAGAACTTCTTATGGCACATCCTAATATTATCGTTGTTGGTGGCGGACTGGCGGGACTCGCCGCGACCATCAAGATTGCCGAGATGGGAGGTCACGTCGACCTCTTCTCCATCGTTCCGGTGAAGCGGTCTCACTCGGTGTGCGCCCAGGGCGGCATCAACGCCGCTAAGAACCTGAAGGGTGAAGGCGACTCCACCTGGATCCACTTTGACGACACCGTTTATGGCGGTGACTTCCTGGCGAACCAGCCGCCGGTGAAGGCCATGTGCGATTCGGCGCCCGGCGTCATCGACCTTCTCGATCGCATGGGCGTTCCCTTTAATCGCACTCCGGAAGGGCTGCTGGACTTCCGCCGTTTCGGCGGCACGCTCTACAACCGCACCGCGTTCGCTGGGGCGACTACCGGCCAGCAACTGCTCTACGCTCTCGATGAGCAGGTGCGACGCTACGAAGCCGAAGGCAAGGTCACGAAGTACGAAGCGTGGGAATTTCTCTCCGCGGTAATCGATGAAAATCGCGTCTGCCACGGTATTTGCGCGCTGGACCTGCGCGGCATGGGTGTACATACCTTCCCGGCGGAAGCTGTCATCATGGCGACCGGCGGTAACGGCGCGATCTTCGGCAAGTCGACAAATTCGGTCGTGTGCACCGGCTCGGCGCAATCGGCGCTTTACCAGCAGGGAGCGTTTTACGCCAACGGCGAATTCATCCAGGTGCATCCGACGTGCATTCCCGGCGAAGACAAGCTGCGCCTGATGTCGGAGTCGGCGCGCGGAGAAGGCGGGCGCGTGTGGGTACCGAAGCAACCGGGCGACAAGCGCGATCCCAAGAGCATTCCCGAGGGCGAGCGCTGGTACTTTCTGGAGGAGTGGTATCCCAAGTACGGCAATCTGGTGCCGCGCGACATTGCCACCCGCGCCATTCACAAGGTGGTTTACGAGCACAACCTTGGTATCGACGGCCAGCCGATGGTCTATCTCGACCTGACGCATATCGACCGCAAGATCCTCGACCGCAAGCTGGAAGGCATCCTGGAAATCTACGAGAAGTTTGTCGGCGACGATCCGCGCGACGTCCCGATGAAGATTTTCCCCGGCATGCACTACACCATGGGCGGCCTGTGGGTCGACTTCGATCAGCGGACCAACATCGAAGGCCTATACGCCGCCGGCGAGTGCGACTACTCGATTCACGGCGCCAACCGGCTGGGCGCGAATTCCCTGCTGTCGTGCATCTATGGCGGATTCGTTGCCGGGCCACATTCGGTCAAGTACGCGCATGGCGTGATCAAGAGCGGAAAACATCCCGGGCAAAACGTCTTCGACTCGGAGCGGAAGCGGCAGGAAGAAATCAACGCTCGCCTGATGAAGAACGAGGGTACCGAGAATCCGTTCCTGCTGTGGCGCGAACTGGGCGAAACCATGACCAAGAATGTCACGGTGATTCGCTACAACAAGAACATTCGGGAGACCGACGAGAAGCTGGTGGAGTTGCTGGAGCGCTATCGCCATGTCAACCTGAGCGACAAGTCGATGTGGGCGAACACGTCGTTCGTCTTTGCGCGGCAGCTTTACAACATGCTGCAACTGGCGCGGGTGATTGCCCAGGGCGCGGGGATGCGCGACGAGTCGCGCGGGGCGCACTACAAGCCGGACTTCCCCGAGCGCGACGATGCCAATTGGTTGAAGACGACGAAAGCGTACTTTGCCGCCGATGCCGACGAGCCGCGCTTCGAGTTCGAGCCGGTAGATACGTCGCTGATTAAGCCGCGGCCGAGAAGGTACGACGCGGCGACGTAGAGCGGGGAATAGGGGCTTGGGATTAGGGATTAGTTTCAAGTTTCAAGTTTCAAGTTTCAAGTTTCAAGTTTCAAGTTTCAAGTTTCAAGTTTCAAGTTCAGAAGAACCTGAGTCCTGGCAGGACGGTGGAAAGCAGGTCCTTCGACTCCGGCGCGCAAAAGAAGCGCGCCTCCGCTCAGGATGAGACGTCGTTATTTGCGATTCTGGCGAAGAGACGAACAGCAGATCCCTCCGCTCGGGCTGAAGCCCTCGGTCGGGATGACACTCCTAAGGCGGGATGGCACTTTAATTGGATTAATTTGCTGACAGCCCATAGCTGAAAGCTGACGGCTTCTAACAACATGGCAAACTCTAAAACCGTACTCATAAAGATCAAACGGCAAGACACTCCCGAGTCGAAGCCGTACTGGGAAGAATTCGAACTACAGTTCCGCCCGGGCATGAACGTGACCTCGGCGCTGATGGACATTGCCGCCAATCCGGTGACGCGCCAAGGCAAGGCCACCACGCCGGTAACCTACGATTCCAATTGCTTGGAAGAAGTCTGCGGCTCGTGCGCCATGATCATCAACGGTACTGCGAAGATGGCTTGCTCGGCGCTGATCCATCAACTGAAGCAGCCGATAACGCTGGAACCGTTCTCCAAATTCCCCATCATCCGCGACCTTGCGGTCGATCGCAGCGTGCTCTTCGAGAACCTGAAGAAAGTGAAGGCTTGGGTGCCGATGGATGGCACGTACGACCTCGGCTCCGGCCTACGCCAATCGGCGCTGGAACAAGAGGAGGCTTATCCGCTGTCGCGTTGCATCTCGTGCTGCTGCTGCATGGAAGCGTGCCCGCAGTTCAACGAGAAGACCGGCTTTGTGGGCGCGGCCACCATCTCGCAAGTGCGTCTCTTCAACTCCCATCCCACGGGAAAGGGCCTAAAGATCGAGCGACTGCAAGCGCTGATGGGCGACGGCGGCATCCAGGAATGCGGCTATGCGCAGAACTGCGTCGAAGTGTGCCCCAAGGACATTCCGTTGACCAAGTCCATCGCCGACGTGGGTGGGCAGGTAATGTGGCAGGCGGTCAAGGATTTCTTCCGGACGTAGGAATCAATGTCGCCGCTACGCGGCTCCGGTTTTATTGAAACGCCGGACAACCGGGGCTTGCGCCCCGGTCTGTAGCAGCATAGACGCCGCTGCGCGGCTGGATGTCCTTTAGTGTCCTGACGGAATCTGGATTTCCGGTAGTGTCCTGATGGAATGCGGACAGTACCGGGTTTCCCGGCAAGAAACGGCCAAGATACGCCACACTCAAGATACGCCGCACTGAGGTGCTAAGGAGTACAGTGGCCGAGGCGCATGCGTGTAGCTAGCGGCACACAATGGATAGCCGGTGCGAATCGAAAGAAGCCGTGCAGGAAGTCGCTTTTCTATCGCGCACGACTCGAGCTGCGTAGCAGCAGCTTCGATGTGAGCCCGGGGCGCAAGCCCCGGGTGAACATGCGAAAAAAGTTTTCGGAGCCGCGTAGCGGCGACACATCCATGGCACACACTTACACAATCAACCTGGCGCATTGCGTCTTCAGCACCAAGGGACGCCTGCCGCTCATCCGCGAGCCAGAAAAGGTGTGGAGCGTTCTTCGTGCCGTCGCACGCAACTCGCAAGTCAATATTCACGCGATCGGTGGTACGACAAACCACGTGCATCTGTTATTGGAGATACCTAAGACACGAGCCATCGCAGACGTGATCCGCGAATTGAAGGCGAATTCGTCGCTTCGCCTGCGGAAGGAGTCCTCAGCGTTCGCATGGCAAGATGGATATGGAGCCATCAGCGTGAGCCCGTCCGCGGTTGGCGCCGTTACAAGATACATCGAGCACCAACCGGAACATCACCGCACCGCCGCCTTCGACGAGGAATATGTTTCAATACTCAACCGTGCGGGCGTGAAATACGATCCACAATACGTTTTGGATTGATGTCGCCGCTACGCGGCTCCGGTTTCATTGGAACACCGGACAACCGGGGCTTGCGCCCCGGTCTGTAGCAGCATAGCCGCCGCTGCGCGGCTGGATTTCCGGTTGTGTCCCGATGGAATGCGGACGGGGCTCGACTTCCCGGAAACACAAGAAACGGCAAAGGTACGCCGCACTGAGGCGCTACGGAGCCCCGGACTGTAACGGCGTAGCCGGCGCTCCGCGCCTTGATTCCTTCGTCGAAAAAACTGCTTAAGCCATTGGGCCCCAGTTCCGTTCAGTTCATTTACAATCCAAGCGCACCTATATTCTTCCGGGAGCGATCCATCAGCCTGATGCGAAGTTCATCTCGACTTAGTCTCCTCATATTTCTATCTGCCACAATTGCTTTTTCACAAACTACGCAATCGCCGACGGCTTCCGCCGCAACGCCGCAAGCCACCCAGAGGTGGCAGACGATTCACAACTCCGCCATCATCATCGACACGCACGCTGACACGCCGGGCCGCCTGGTTGACGAGAATTTCGATCTGGCGCAGGACGCGGGCACCGGCTATCTGGATTTCAATGAGATCAAGGCCGGCAACCTGGGTGCGGAGTTCTTCTCCATCTGGGTTGAACCTAAGGGCAACAAAGGCCATGAAGCCAAGCGCGCGCTGGACATGATCGATTCGGTATACGAGCAGGCGCGCCGACATCCCGACAAGATGATGATGGCCTATGGCACACAGGACATTCTTACGGCGCATCGTGAGCACAAGCTGGCTGCGTTGCTCGGCGTCGAAGGCGGCCACGCGATCGAGGGCGACATCCGCATTCTGCGTGACTATTACCGGCTGGGCGTGCGCTACATGACGCTGACCTGGTCGAACACCAACGACATTGGCGACTCCAGCGGCGACATGAACGACAAGAGCGTTCAGCATCACGGCGGTCTGACTCCTTTTGGGCGAGAGGTTGTAACCGAGATGAACCGGATGGGCATGATGGTCGACATCTCGCATGTGGCCGACTCGACGTTCTATCAGGCTCTGGAGTTGAGCAAGGCGCCGGTGATTGCGTCGCATTCGTCTTCACGCGCGTTGACCAGTGCGCCGCGTAATATGACCGACGACATGTTACGCGCACTCGCGGGGAAAAACGGGGTTGCGCAGGTGAATTTCTATTGCGCGTTCGTTTCCCAGAAGTATCTGGATACCGCGAAGCAACTGGGAGCTCAGCACGATGCTGATTACGAGAAAGTGCAGGCGCTGTTCATCAAGCCGCAGACGCCCGAGGTGGTGAAGGAGTTAGCCGACGCCAAGGCACGGCTTGGGCCCAAATTGCCTCGCCCGCCCTTGAGCGACTTGATCGACCACATCGACCACATGGTGAAAGTCGCGGGAGTGGACCATGTCGGCCTCGGCTCCGACTTCGACGGCATCGATTGCTCGCCGCAAGGCCTTGACTCCGCAGCCGACTTGCCGAAAATTACTGAGGCGCTCTACCAGCGCGGATACAAAGCCGAGGATCTTGATAAGATTCTTGGTGGCAATCTGCTGCGGGTGTTTGGCGACGTGGAGAAGGTTTCGCAACAGATGCAGAAAGGGATTAGGGATTAGGGATTAGGGGCTAGCAGTCCGGGGTCGCTGGTTCGTTGCCGGAATCCGAGCAATGGTTTCGACCTCGGAACCGCAGGTCGCTCCGCTTCGCTGCGGTCGGGATGACAAGAAGACATTTTGGGAGTCGACAGCGCCCACTAGTCCCAAGCCCCTAATCCCTAACCCCTACTTGGAGGAATCATGAATAAGCTATTGATCGCGGTCCTATGTCTCGCCAGTTTCGCACTCGCGCAGACCGGCAGCACAACCTCACAGCAGAAAACATCTGAGCCAACGGCGGTCATCGAGACCAGCGCAGGCAGCATTCACTGCACGCTTTTTCCGGAGAAGGCGCCCATTGGCGTCGCCAACTTTATTGGCTTGGCCACCGGCACCAAGGAGTGGAAAGATCCGAAGACCGGACAGATGATGAAGGGCGTGCCTCTCTATAACGGCACCGTCTTCCATCGTGTGATTCCCAACTTCATGATCCAAGGTGGAGATCCGATCGGCACCGGCACCGGCGATCCGGGATATAAATTCAAGAACGAGGTCAGTCCCGGTCTAACGTTCGATCAGGCGGGGCGCCTGGCGTATGCGAACGCCGGACCTGACACGAATGGCTCGCAATTCTTTGTCACCGAAGTACCGACGCAGTATCTGGATGGCAAATACACTATCTTCGGACAGTGCCAGGACATCGACTTGGTGAAGAAGATCGCGCGCCTGGCAGCCGACCCCCGAACCGATCGTCCTTACGATCCGCCGAAGATCATCCGAATCAAGATCACCGACCCGCGTCATCCGGCGGCAGCGGCAGGAGCAGGTAAGAGCACCCCAAGTCAGTAGGTAAATTCTGCCTAGGGGGGTGGGAATTTCTTACACTATGCCCTGCGGCGGACACGGATCACGCATGGACGTGAGGTACGTCACAGCCGGACGGTGCAACCTCGGACACAATGGCAGCAGGGATGGGTGCCGAAGGCGTACCTGCCGTGGGAGAGTCGAGTATGTCCGAAGACAAGCGCGATGTGCTGGAAGTATTGCGTTACGAGCTGAATTTCCTGGAACAAGGGGGCTATGGAAATTGGTATAGCACGCCCTGGGGACCGGCCTCCGTCTTTCAGGACTCCTTGAGCTGCCCTAACCATGGGGACCCAACGCGTCCGCACGCCTGCCACGAATGCCTGCTCTACGATTTTGTGCCTGAGGAGTACCGCACCGACGACGTGCCGTGCCATCACATTCCGCTGAATCGCCATGGCATAACCGTGGCCACCCCTGGTCAGACGGAAGAGGAGTTGCGCGAAAACGTCAAACACTGGTTGAAGCGCACCATTGCCAGGATAGAAGCGGAGCGCGCGCAGCAAGCCAACGCCAAGCCGGTCGAGCAACCAGCCTGATCGGGTTGTATCAGATCAGCGCGCGCTTTCTGTTCTGGCATCTTCCCGTTTTGAAACCAGCCAGCAACTTCTGCGGCTGACTGGAGCCCAGACGCCCCTGTTTGCATATAGAATTCCCGGTACCCTACACCCCGCGGAGAGTTCGTCATGAAACGAAGTTTTGCCTCGCTGAGCCCTCAGCAGGCCCTGGATGTCGCCATTTCCATCGAGAAACGAAATGCCGAGATCTACCACCGCTTTGCGGAAATGTTCACCGAGTTTGGTGACGAGGTATCGCTGGAGATCGGCGCCATCTTCTGGGAGATGGCGATTGAGGAGAGAGACCACCAGGCCCTTCTGCAACAGAAGTCCGTCGAGCAGTACGGAGGGTCGAGCAGCACCTTGACTGAGGACGATTTGGTTGAGCTGATTGAAGT
>JBEKTC010000005.1:0-33561 GCA_049516475.1 Candidatus Korobacteraceae bacterium
GGGCTCAGACATAGAGAAGGAAACTACTCTTCAGCCCATGCAATCCGCCGAAGCCGTTGGCTGGCTGTTCCTCACAATTCCGCTGGCTGCGTTCGTAGTGGCCGAGTGGAAGACCAACGCCTTCTACAGCCGCTATTTTATTGGCGTGCTTCCCGGCGTCGCCGTCGCATTCGCATTTCTTCTGTGGCGGCATTTTCGCAAGACCGCGCAAGTCTCGATGGGCGTTTTCGTGCTACTGGCTGCGTGGGGCGTTGGTCAACAGCTGACGGTTGTGCGCCGCCCTGACAAGGTGGAGGCCACAGGCATTCGTTCCTTCCTGCAAGTGGAGAGCGCGCTGCAACTCGAAGGCAAGCGCTACTTCGTATTTTCGGGACCTCTGCTGTTTCTCGAGGCGCAACAGTATTCGGATCATCCGGAACAATGTGCGCTGCTGTTGCCTGCCGACTTCAACCAGCAAGCCAAGGCCGGACCCGATCCTTATTTGCATCAGCGTCTGGAGCTGAACCTCGCGCAGTACTATCCCATGCAATTCTGGACGCTGGACGAACTGCGGCGTCATCAGGACCAAGCGGCCCTGATCGAACCCGATGAAAACACTCTGAGGGAAATTTACGGCGCCGGGATTTTTGCGCATACCAGATTTTCAGAACAGGTGAAGGTCTACTATCTGCACTAACGCTGGTTCCAAAGTGCGCATCTCCGCCTCTGGCGTTGCCAATCCCTACCCACCTCGGACACTTTCGCCTACAATATTTGGAGTCCCAATCGCATGTTTTTCTGGGCGTCTCACATACAATTGCTGATCGAACAGAAGGGACGAGTGTCGCCAACGAAGGAGTCATCATGAAGAAAATCGGAATCATCTTCGGCATGGAGACGACCTTTCCGCCTGCGCTGGTCGACAAAATCAACTCCATGGGCGAGCCCGGCATTCAGGCCGATCTGGCGACCGTAGGCGAAGTGCGCATGGCCGAGCCTTCGCCCTACCACGTTATTGTGGACCGCATTTCGCATGACATCCCTTTTTATCGCGCCTATCTCAAGAACGCGGCGCTGTCGGGAACCATCGTCATCAACAATCCCTTCTGGTGGAGCGCTGACGACAAATTCTTCAACTTCGCACTGGGTCACAAGCTTGGCGTGGCCATTCCTCCAACCGTGCTCATTCCGCACAAGGAACATCCCCCCGGAACCACCGAGCGCTCGATGCGTAATCTGCAATATCCCCTGCCTTGGGACAGCATCTTCAGCTATGTCGGCTTTCCGGCGTTTCTGAAACCCTTCGACGGCGGCGGCTGGAAGGACGTCTATAAGGTCGATTCTCCTGAGGAATTCTTCGACGCCTACGATCAGTCGCGCGATCTCTGCATGACGCTGCAGCGCGGCGTCAAGTTCAAGGAGTATTTCCGCTGTTACGTCGTGGGACAAGAAAAAGTACACATCATGCAATACGATCCGTCGGCGCCCTCCCACGAGCGCTACGTGAAGAATCCGCCGCCGGTCGATCCCAAGCTGATTCAGCGCGTGGAGCGCGATTGCCTTACTCTTTGCCGCGCCCTCGGCTACGACCTGAACACCGTCGAGTTCGCCTGCGAGGATGGCATTCCCTACGCCATCGACTTCATGAATCCCGCTCCCGATGCAGACGTAAATTCCGTCGGCCAGGAAAACTTCGACTGGATCGTGAACCAGGTGGCCGACCTGGCTGTGCGAAAAGCAAAGCAGCATACTGGTAAGATTTCTGAATATCGGTGGAGTGCCTTTCTCCACGGCGCCGTGCCAAATAGTCAAACCTCTGTGAAGAACGCGGTTGCACCGAAGACCGAAAAGGCCCCTGAGCCTGCTCCGGGCTCCTCGAAACCCGGGACAATGCTTGATGCGGCATCTAAGCAATTACGTAAGCGGGGGAGCAAAGGGTAAAGCAAATGCCTCGTCCAAGCCTTAGCATCGGGATCGAAGAGGAATATCAGACGATTGATCCGCAGACGCGCGATCTTCGCTCGCACATCGCATCCGAAATCCTCCCCAAAGCGAAGCTCGCGCTGCATGAGGCGGTCAAGCCGGAGATGCATCAGTCCGTCATCGAGGTGGGCACCCGTGTTTGCAAGGACGTCAAGGAAGCGCGAGAAAATATTCAGGCACTCCGGCGCGAGATGATCACCCTGGCCAGCCAGAACGGTATGTTGCTGGCGGCAGGCAGCACTCATCCGTTTTCCGACTGGAAGCTACAGGAGATTTATCCCGACGAACGTTACCGGCGCGTGGTCGAAGACATGCAACTGATTGCCCGCGCTAATCTGGTTTTCGGGTTACACGTGCACATCGGCATCGAGGACCGCAATACTGCCATCCACATCATGAATTCCATGCGGTACTTCCTGCCGCACATCCTGGCCCTGAGCAGCAACTCGCCCTTCTGGATGGGCATGAATACCGGATTCAAGTCATATCGGGTGAAAGTTTTCGAGCGCTTCCCGCGCACCGGAATTCCTGACACCTTCGCCAACTGGTCGGAGTATGAGAATTTCGTCGACTTGCTGGTCAGAACCAACTGCATCGACAATGGCAAGAAGATCTGGTGGGACATCCGGCCGCATCCGTTCTTTAACACGCTGGAAGTGCGAGTGTGCGATATTCCCATGCGACTGGACGAAACCATGGCCCTCGCCGCGTTGATTCAGGCGACCGTCGCAATGTTGTACAAGCTGCACGCATCCAACAAGAGTTACCGCATCTACGGGCGCGCGCTGATTTCGGAAAATAAGTTCCGTGCTTCGCGTTACGGGCTCGACGGCAAGCTGATCGACTTTGGCAAGGAAGAAGAAGTGCCGCTGCGTCAGCTGATACTCGAGTATCTCGACCTGATCGACGATGTGGTGGATGAGCTTGGTTCGCGTGACGAGATCAATTACATTCACGAGATGCTCAAAATGGGCACCGGCGCCGACCGCCAGTTGAAAGTGTTCGAGCAAACCGGCGACCTGAAACAAGTTGTGGATTATATGGTCAACGAAACCCGCGTCGGCGTCTTCGAGCAGACGGCGGCGCGACGCTAGAGTTTGATGGGGCACACCTTCAGGTGCGCCGGTTGGGCTTCTAATTTTATTCTGGGGCTTCAGCCCCTCAAAGGATTGACTTGATTCAACCCGTTCTCACCGATCTCACCAAGACCTCTTTCGATCCCGAACTCACGCCGGGCGCTCGCAACGCGGTCAACACTTGCCTGCGCATTCAGCCCAGCGAGAAGGTCACGCTGATCACCGACAATGCCTGCCGCGACATCGCCGCCAGCATCGCGCAGGAGCTGTTGAAGCTGGGTTCGCCTTTCAAGGCGTTCGTGCTGGAGGACCTGGCGCCGCGTCCGCTGACCGACCTGCCCTCCGAGATCGCCGACGACATGGAGACCAGCGATGTCAGCATCTTTGCCGTACACGTGCAGCGCAACGAACTGAAATCGCGCATGCAGATGACCGACATCGTGAACCGCCGCAAGATGCGGCACGCCCACATGGTCAACATTAATCGCCAGATCATGCTGGAGGGCATGCGCGCAGACTTCAATAAAGTTGACGCGCTCAGCCGCAAGGTCATCGACATCGTCACCAGCGCGAAAGAGATTCGCGCCACCAATCCCGCGGGCAGCGATTTCACCGCCAAGCTCAATTCCGGCTATCGCTGGATCAAAACCAGCGGCATCATCAGTCGCGACAAGTGGGGCAATCTTCCCGGCGGCGAAGTCTTCACGACCCCCGGCGAAGTGAACGGCGTCTGCGTCGTCGATGGCGTGGTCGGCGATTATCTCTGCGAAAAGTATCAGGACTTGGCGCGTCAGTCGCTGACCATTCGCATGAAGAACAATCGCATCACCGAAGTCTTCAGCGACAACAAAGAGCTGGAGCAGGAATTCTGGGCCTACACCCATACGGACGAGAACAGCGATCTGGTGGGCGAGTTCGCCATCGGCACCAACATCGAGCTGAAGCACGTTATCGGGCAGATTCTGCAGGACGAAAAATTTCCTGGCATCCACATCGCATTCGGGAATCCTTACGGCGAGCACACCGGCGCGAAATGGTATTCCTCGACCCACATCGACGTGGTGGGAACCAAGTTCGATATCCGGGTTGACGGCCGGCAGATCATGGAGAAAGGGCACTTCCTCATCGAGGCCTGACCATGGTTCCCGCCCTTCGCGAGGAATTCAACCGCAACTTCACCGTTGGCAAGTACCGCCAGTTTCTGCAGAGACTCGACGCCGCTGCCGGCACGCACATCGACTTTCGCGTGTCCGAAACGCCTTGCTTCGTTCCTCCGAGTTTGCTCGACCGCATGGCCGAAGATGGCCGGCAATTAGTCGCACAACTGGTGAACAACCCAGAATACCGCCGCGCTTCGGATGTCACCATCCCTCCCGAATACAACGTTCCCAACGAGTCTCCGCTGCCGATGTTCGTGCAGGTGGACTTCGGTCTGGTGCGCAACGTAAACGGCGCACTGGAGCCCAAGCTGGTCGAGCTACAGGCCTTCCCTTCCCTCTACGGATATCAGGCTGCAGCCGCGCGCCAGTATGTCGAATCGTATGGCTTGTTGCCGGAGCTTGGGATTTATCTCAGCGGTCACGATGAAGATTCCTATTGGCGGCTGATGCGCCAACTCATCGTCGGCGATCACGACCCCGAGAACGTGATCCTAATGGAGATCGATCCCGACCATCAGAAGACGCTGCCGGATTTCCTGATCACGCAGCGCAAACTAGGGATCGCAATTGTCGACATTCTCTCGCTCGTGAAGCGCGGGCGGCGGCTCTACTATCGCGAGAAAGAAGATGGCCGCGAGATCGAGGTGCGGCGCATCTACAATCGCTGCATTGTGGACGAGCTGGAGCGTAAAGGAATCACGCTACCCTTCGATCTGTGCGAGGAGATCGATGTCGAATGGGCTGGCCATCCTAACTGGTATTTCCGCATCAGCAAGTTCTCCATTCCGTATCTGAAGCATCCGAGCGTTCCGAAGACCTGGTTCCTCGATCAGCTTCGCGAACTGCCGCCGGACAACCAAAACTATCTGCTTAAGCCGCTGTATTCGTTTGCCGGAGTGGGAATCAAGTTCGCGCCGACGCAGTCGGACATCGACGCGATTCCGCCGGACCAGCGCCACAACTACATTCTTCAGGAGCGCGTGCATTTCGAGCCGGTAATCCAAACTCCGCACGGGGCGACCCAGATGGAAATCCGCATGATGTTCGTCTGGCCCGAGGGCGGCGAGCTGACGCCAGTGTTGCCGCTGGTCCGCATGGGCCGCGGCATCATGATGGGCGTCGACCACAACAAGAACCTGGAATGGGTCGGCGGCTCGGCGGCGTTGTCGGTGAAGGACGCCTAAGCCAACCGGCGCCAACATCTATACCGCTACCATTGCTCGGATCCAGTCAGCTCCCATCTGCGTGGTACCATCAAAAACATCTAGCGCCCAAGGAACGCGGACCCTTGCGAATACTCTTCGTCGGAGACATCTTCGGCCGGCCCGGCCGAAGCATAGTTCATGAGCGACTGCCCAAGCTCCAGAAGGAGCATGCCGTCGATCTCACCGTCGCCAACGGTGAGAACGCCGCCGGCGGCTTCGGCATCACGCCCCAGATTGCCGAGGAACTGTTCGAGCTCGGCATCGATGTCATCACCACCGGAAATCACATCTGGGACAAGCGCGAGATCATCGACTACATGAACTCGGGCATCGGCAATGAAACCTCGCTGGCGCGGCGCGTGCTTCGGCCGGCGAACTATCCCGCCGGTTCGCCTGGATTTGGCTGGTACCAGGGACGCACGCGCGGCGGCGTTCCCTACGCCGTCATCAACCTGCAAGGCCGCGTGTTTATGGCCAATAATGACGATCCGTTTCGGCTGGCGGACCAGCTGCTGAAACAAATCACGGCGAAGGTCATCGTCGTGGATATGCACGCGGAGGCTACGTCAGAAAAACTCTCGTTGGGCTGGCATCTGGAAGGACGAGTGACCGTGGTGCTCGGCACGCATACGCATGTTCCCACCGCTGACGAGCAGGTGCTGCCAGGAGGAACCGCAGTACAAACCGATGTCGGGATGACTGGGCCGTACGATGGCGTCATTGGCGTGCAGAAAGAGCTGATCTTGCACCGCTTTCTTACCAATATGCCGGGGCGCTTCGAACCGGCGACCAACGACGTACGCCTGTGTGCCACATTGATCGATTGCAACGCCGAGACCGGCCGCGCCACCGGCGTGCAGAGGATCATGCTGCGCGAAAACAGCACTTAGCATTTAGCACTTGGCATTTGGCATTTGGCTTGAAACCCAAGTCCGTCGCTGCTCTGCAGATTGCTGCAGAATACCAATGCACAGTATCGCTAAATGCTAAGTGCTAAGTGCTAACTACTGCTCACCCATGTCCCACTCTGACGAACTCTGGATGGAAGAAGCCCTGCGCGAGGCGCAGCGCGCTCTCGCGTTGGGTGAGGTGCCGGTAGGTGCGATTGTCGTTCACGACGGCAGCATCGTCGGCCGGGGATGCAATCGCTCGCTCAGCGCCAATGATCCCACGGCTCATGCCGAAATTCTGGCGCTGCGCGAGGCCGGCCAAACCATCGGCAACTACCGCCTGCTCGATTGCGATCTATACGTCACGGTCGAGCCCTGCCCTATGTGTGCCGGAGCGATCACGCACGCGCGCATTCGCCGCCTGATCTACGGTGCCGAGGATCCCAAGGCGGGCGCGGTGCATTCCATGCTTCAGGTTCTCAATCATCCCAAGCTAAACCACACGGTTGAAGTCAGCTCGGGTGTGCTGGCCGCGCGCTGTATGGACCTGTTGCAAACCTTCTTCCGCGAGAGGCGCAGCCCGCCACCTTACACACAGGACCAAAACCATTAGCGCGGCTGATGCTGCCCGGTTTCCCCTGCCCCCCAAATCCAGTAGAATTAGTACTGGCATCTGATTGGTCCTGGCATCTTCTGGCCTGCGCTGCGCTCCCCAGCGTCCTGGCGCAGATCGCAGCGGATTATGGGTCGACTAAAGCGCCTTCTCCGATACTTCAAGCCCTATTGGCTCTACCTGCTGGCATCGGTGGTTTCGATGGCTCTGGTGGGACTGTTGGACGCCTTTCGCCTGCTGCTCATTGGACCTGTTCTTGACCAGGTGCTGAATCCAGCTTCGCAGTCGCGCGCTCTTCCGCTGTTCCCCATCCCAGTCATGGGACGTCACATCGAGCTGCGGTCGTTCGTCCCCGAATATTTCCACAATGTGTGGACCATCGTCGCGTTTGCGCTGGTCGCCTCCACCCTGCTCAAGGGCGTGCTGGATTACGGCGGCACCTACCTGGCGAACTATGCCGGCTTTAGCATGGTTACAGATCTGCGCAACGAACTCGACACCGCAACGTTGCGCCGCTCTATAGGGTTCTTTCAGAAGCATTCCACCGGCTCGCTGTTGTCGGCAATTGTCAACGACGTGGAGCGCGTGCAATTCGCGATGTCCAGCGTGCTGGCCGAATTCCTGCAGCAGTTTTTTACTTTCCTCTTCACCGCTATCGTAGTAGTCGGACTGGGCCGCCGCCTGACATGGGTGTTGATCATTTTCGTGCCGTTCATAATCATGTCTGCCCGCCGGGTTGGAGACCGGGTCCGCACCACCACTCGCAAGGGACAGGACAAGCTCGCCGAAATCCATAACTTGCTGCACGAAACCATTACCGGCATTCGCATTGTGAAGGCCTTCTGCATGGAGGCCTGGGAAATGCGCCGCTTCCGTGAGGCGGCCCGGCGTCTGTTCAAAGCCAATCTCCGCACCACCAGCGCCTTCGCCATGAACTCGCCGATGATGGACATCTTCGGGGCAATCGCTATTGCGCTGCTCATCCTCCTCGGCCGTGAGTACATCAAGCATGGCTACTTGAGCGAGGGCTTCTTCATCGCCTTCATCATCGCGGTATTTAAACTCTACGAGCCGGTCCGTAAGTTCGGGCAGTTCAATAACAATTTCCAGCAGGCGCTGGGCGCCTCCGAGCAGATCTTCAACTTCGTCGACGCGCAGGACGAAGTCCGCCAGAAGCCAGATGCAATCGAGCTGCCTCCTTTTCACAGCGGTATTCGCTTCGAGCACGTTCACTTCATCTACTCGAAAGCCGAGGACGAGCGCGAGGTCTTGCACGACATCAATCTCGAGATAAGTCCCGGTGAAGTAGTCGCAATTGTAGGCTCGAGCGGTTCCGGCAAAACGACCCTGGTCCACCTGTTGCCGCGCTTCTTTGACGTCAGCCGCGGTCGGTTGCTGATTGATGGCCATGACGTTCGCGATCTCACCGTCGGATCGCTGCGCTCGCAAATCGCCATCGTCACGCAGGACACCATCCTGTTCAACGACACCGTGCGTAACAACATCGCCTACGGCCAGCCTCAGGTTTCGCAACAGGCCGTGGAAGACGCCGCCCGAGCTGCCTTGGCCCATGACTTTGTCATGGCCCTGCCTGACGGATACGATTCCGTGATCGGCGAGCGCGGTTTGCGTCTGAGCGGTGGCGAGCGCCAGCGCCTGTCTATCGCGCGCGCTATCCTGAAGAACGCGCCCATCCTGGTTCTTGACGAAGCGACTTCCGCGCTGGACACGGAGAGTGAGTCGCTGGTGCAGTCCGCGTTGCAAAACCTGATGGCTGGACGCACCGTGTTCGTCATCGCGCACCGGCTTTCCACGGTGCGCCGTGCCGACCGCATCCTGGTACTGGAAAATGGAACGATTACCGATGAGGGATCGCACGAGTGTCTGATGGGACGTACTGGCACCTATCGCCGGTTGTATGATTTACAGTTCGACGATATCGAGACAACTTCAGGGGCCGGGTAAACGCGGGCTATGAACATCCGCTCCATGACGGGCTATGCGCAGGTGAAGGTCAACGTGGACGACCAGCTCACGTTGACCCTCAGCCTGAAGTCGGTGAACCACCGATTTCTCGATCTCCATTTGCGCCTGCCGGGCGAGCTCGACCCGGTGGAGATGAAAGTCCGCCGGGTGCTGAAAGAGCGCCTGCACCGCGGTCACATCGAAGTCACCCTCAGCCTGGAGCGCAGCGGCGGTGCGGCCTTCGCCGTGAACCGCAATCTTGTCGGCGGATATTTGCGGACCTTCCGCGAGGTGGCCGAAGAGTTTGGTGTCAGCGCTGAACCTGACCTCAACGCGGTGCTCAAGCTGCCGGGCGCGCTAAACGCAGCCGAGGACGGCGAGGCAATGGCCGCTCTGGATCAACAGGTGACAGGGGCGCTGGAAGAGTGCATTGCGCGCCTGAACCACATGCGGGAAGAAGAGGGCCGGGGCGCAGTTGCAGAGTTGCGCAGCCGTATGACTCACTTGTCGTCGGCAACGCATGAAGTAGACCAGATGCGTGGACGAGTGCTCCGGGCCTATCAGGAGAAGCTGCACGGACGCATGCAGGAGTTGCTGGGCTCACATGTCGATCATGACCGCATTCTGCAAGAGGCCGCCATGCTTGCCGAGCGCAGCGACATTCAGGAAGAAATTGTGCGGATGAAAAACCACATTCAGCACTTTCTTTCGCTTCTCGACGCCGGAGGCGAAGTCGGCAAGAAACTTGACTTCCTGTTGCAGGAGATGAACCGCGAGGCCAATACGCTGATGTCGAAGACTACCGGTGTCGCTGGCGAGGCGTTGCGTATCACCGAACTGGGCCTGTCCATGAAGTCGGAAATCGAGAAGGCGCGCGAGCAGATTCAGAACCTGGAATGAGCGGAATCATCTTCATCATCTCGGCGCCCTCGGGTTCGGGCAAATCCACGCTTACCAGCGAGCTGCGCCGCATTGTGCCCAACCTGGAATTCTCCATCAGCTACACCACACGCCCGCCGCGCGGCAGCGAGCAATCGGGACGCGAATACTTCTTCATCGGCCGGGAAGAATTCGAACGGATGATAGGCGAAGATGAGTTCCTGGAGCGGGCCGAGGTCTTCGGCAACTACTACGGAACGGCCAAGCGCTTTTTGCTCGAAGCGGCTGCGCGCGGTCACGATCTGCTGCTCGACATCGACGTGCAGGGCGCGGCCCAGGTGAAGAGTAAGGCCCCCGAGGCGGTGAGTATTTTTGTGCTGCCGCCGTCACGCCAGGAACTGGAGCGGCGGCTGCGGCGGCGGGCCGAGGCGGACGACGACCTGCAGCGGCAATTGATGGGAGACAGTGCGCGGCTTTTCAATACCGAATCCATCATCCAGCGCCGCTTGCAGACGGCCTCGCGCGAGATTGAGAATTTCGGCCAGTACGATTATATTTTGGTCAACGATCGGCTGGAGGAATCCATCGATATCCTCAAGTCGATCGTGGAAGCCGAGCGGCTGAAACGCTCCCACGCAGCTCCGACTTCAAAGGACCAACTGGTGCTTGCGGTTGCGGATCGCGCCCTGCGGCAGCCGATGATGCAGCAGGTCGAAACGATTTTGGCGACCTTCGATGTTTCCCGCTTTCCCGCCGTTACGGAGTGACGCATGAAATTGGTTGAGGGCTTCGACAGCAATTATCGTTACGTGCTGGTGGCAGCTCGTCGCGCTCGCCAGATCCAGAATGGCGCTCGCCCGGTTGTGGAGCCGCACTCTCGCAAGCCCTGTCGCATCGCGGAAGAAGAGATACAGTCTGGCAGAGTGAAATGGGAGATCCCGGCGACCACGGCTGCGGCTTCGATGGACGCGGCCAGTGAGATGCACGACGGCGCGGCAGGCCGCGACGCCGACGACTAGAGTGGTCTCCATCTGAGCCGGCTGAGAATCGCCTGGGTGCGGCGGCGCATCAGGTCATTAGAGAAACCATGAAAATCGCCCTGGGCGTCAGCGGCGGCATCGCCGCCTATAAAGCCGCAGAAATCGTTCGCCACCTGCAGGAACGCGGTTTGCAGGTGCAGGTCATCATGACCGCTGCGGCGCAGGAGTTCGTGCGCCCTCTCACATTCGCCGCGCTCTCCGGGGAAAAAGTCATCACCAGTATGTTCGGGGCGTCGGCCGAGCAACCAAATCTCGACTCGGCGGTCGAGCATATATCGGTTGCGCAATCCATTGAGTGCCTGCTGGTCGCACCGGCTACGGCCGACGTGATCGCCAAGTTCGCGCAAGGAATTGCCAACGACTTCCTCAGCACGCTCTATCTCGCAACCACCGCGCCGGTGATCATCGCGCCCGCCATGAATGTGAACATGTGGAAGCATCCTGCGACGCAGGCGAACCTGGAGATCCTGCGCGGCCGCGGCGTACACGTTGTCGAGCCGGGCAGCGGCTATCTCGCTTGTGGCATGGTCGGCGCAGGACGACTTGCCGAGCCGGAAGAGATCGTCGCGGCTGCACTCGAGCGCCTTGGCATCGCCCAAGATTTCTCTGGCGAGACGGTACTCATCACCGCCGGACCCACACACGAGCCGGTTGATCCCGTTCGCTATCTTGGTAACCGCTCCAGCGGCAAGATGGGATATGCGCTTGCCGAAGCGGCGTTGCGTCGCGGTGCGAAGGTCATCCTGGTGAGCGGCACGACGGCATTGCAGCCACCAAGTGCTGCCCAGACCATCTTCGTCGAGACCGCTCGGCAGATGCGCAGCGCGGTGCTCGACCGCTGGGAGCAAGCTAGCTTCATCATCATGGCTGCCGCTGTTGCCGACTACCACGTCAAGAACACCGCCTCCGAGAAGATCAAGCGCAACGGCCCGATTGAACTGCAATTGGAGCCTAACGCCGACATCCTTGCCGACCTCGGCAGCCTGCGTCACGCTGCGGGAAAGACCTTGCCGATGCTGATTGGCTTTGCCGCCGAGACCGAGAACCTGCTAGACAACGCGCGCGCTAAACTGAGCAGGAAGCGCGTCGATGCGATCGTGCTGAACGACGTCTCCCGCCCGGGTATCGGCTTCAACTCCGATCGCAACGAGGTGACGATCGTGACCTCTGGCGATGCGATCCTTGTACCTGAAGCAAGCAAGCTGGACGTAGCTCAGAAGATTCTGGACTCCGCTCTTCGTCTCCGGCAGCAGCGGGCAGCGCTATCTCCAGCGCGCTTGTCGTAGACTACAATCTCCACACATGCCTGTTGATCGCAATGCCGTCCGCGACCGCCTGCAGTTCTACCGTGAACTCGGCATCGGCCCCCTTTATCGTCGCGAAGTTGGCACTACCCCGCTTCACGAATTAACGGCGATAGTGGACGCCGGGGTCGAAGCCGTGGAAACCCTCGCGCTTTCTTCCCATGTCGAGGCGAATCGCGATCGTGATTCGCTGCTGCGCATTATCCTCGATGACATCGGCCCTAACTGTCAGCGCTGTAAGTTAGCAAAGCTTGGCCGCAAGCAAATCGTCTTTGGCACCGGAGATCCGTACGCCGAACTGATGTTCATCGGTGAGGGCCCGGGCGCCGACGAAGATGCGCAAGGATTGCCTTTCGTGGGACGCGCCGGACAACTGCTGAATAACATGATCGCCGCGATGGGCCTTAAGCGCGAGCAGGTGTACATCGCCAACATTGTGAAGTGCCGCCCGCCCGGCAATCGCACGCCAGAACGCGATGAATGCGA
Organism: Candidatus Korobacteraceae bacterium; assembly: GCA_049516475.1. GTDB lineage: Bacteria > Acidobacteriota > Terriglobia > Terriglobales > Acidobacteriaceae > Bog-257. The sequence continues at coordinate 12,581 of JBEKTC010000005.1, forward strand.
TACTTGCTCGCCGTTCCTGATGCGGCAGATTCAAGTCATCCGGCCAAAGATCATCGTAGCCCTAGGCGCAACCGCCGCCAAGAACCTGCTCGGCGTAAATGACTCGATGGCGTCCATGCGCGGCCGCTTCTACGACTTTTCGCCGCCGCGGACGCTCACTGACACTGGCGAACCCTTGGAGTGCAAGCTCGCCGTAACGTACCATCCTGCGTTTCTGCTGCGCGATCCGCGGCAGAAAAAAGAAACCTGGAAGGACTTGCAGATGGTCATGCGTTATCTCGGCTTAACCGCGCTCCAGCGCCCGCCCGAGGCTGGCTAGGCTGCAATGCCGCAATTCTGCGATGTGGCCGTGCCGGTCCCACTCGACGCCACTTTCACCTACCGCATCCCCGAGAACTCGCCTGAGCCCGTGATTGGCGGACGCGTCATCGTTCCCTTTCGCGAGCAACGGCTTTGCGGCATCGTCACCGAGCTTCACGACCGTGAGCCGAAGTTCACCACTCGCCGTCTCAGCCAGGTACTCGATTCGACGCCTGCGCTCACCCAGGAGCTGATGCAACTGGGCCGCTGGATCGCGCAGTATTACATCGCGCCGGTCGGTGAAGTCTTCCGCACGATGCTGCCGCTTTCGGCCGAGTTTCGCCGCGTGTTGGGCTATCGCATCACTGACAAGGGAATCGACGCATTGCACGCGGCTTCCACGAGCGGGTCGTCGCTCCGTTCGCGCAAAGAGCCTGAGCACCAGATGCTGGAGTACGCCGTGCTCAATCGGCTAGCCAATGGCGAAATCGTCCGCGAAGCGACGTTGCGTTCGACGTCAGGAGCCTCGCGCGCTGTGCTGCAAACATTGGTCCGCAAGAAATGGATCGCGCGCGAGGACCTCAGCGATGTGCGCGATGCTAGCCGCACCGTGCAGATCGCAACCTTGAAGCAGGTCGAAGGCAAACTCAATGCCAATCAGCAGTCGATCGTCGATTACTTGCGCCAGCAGGAGGACCAGCGTGCGCCGGTAGAAGCTTTGCGTGAACTAGCCATTCCCCGTACGACACTGCAAACGCTCGTACGTCGGGGTATCGTCGAGTTGAGCGAAGAGGCAGCCAGCTTTCACATGTCCGGCCTCAAGCCACGCAAGCTGGAATTTATATTTACACCCGCCCAGAAGGCCGCCCTGGAAACAATCACAAATTCTGTCGACCAGCGTAAGTTTCTGCCCATGCTGCTGCACGGTGTCACTGGCTCGGGCAAAACCGCAGTCTACCTATCGGCCATGCAATCCGTGTTGGCGAAGGGCCGCTCGGCGATTCTCCTGGTACCGGAGATCGGACTCACACCCGCTATGGCAGCGGATCTGCATCAGATCTTTGGCGACGAGGTCGCCATCCTTCATTCCGCGCTTAGCGACGACGAGCGCGCCGAGCAGTGGAAGCGCATCCGCAGCGGCGAGTCTCACATTGTGGTAGGTACGCGGTCGGCGGTCTTCGCTCCCGTCTTCGACCTCGCTCTGATCGTGGTAGATGAAGAGCATGACCACTCCTACAAGCAGGAAGAGATGCCCCGGTACCATGCGCGCGATGTGGCTGTGATGCGCGCCAAGATGTGCAGCGCGGCTGTCGTATTGGGCTCGGCGACGCCCTCGCTGGAGACATACCACAATGGGGTACGAGGCAAATACCGGCTGCTGGAGTTGCCCGAACGCATCGAGAAACGGCCGTTACCGAAGGTGGAGATCCTCGACATGCGTGAGGAATTCCATCGCACCAACAAGGACGAGGTGTTGTCCCGTAAGCTGGTGGAGGAGATCGGCGAACGCCTGTCGCGCCACGAACAAGTGATGGTACTGCTAAACCGGCGCGGTTACTCCGCCTTCGTGCTCTGCCGCGGGTGTGGCGAATCGGTGCATTGCAAGAACTGCGCTATCTCCATGACATATCACAAGCGCGAGCATCGCCTGGTCTGCCATTACTGCGGCTATACGCGGCCTGCCCCGAAGACCTGCCCCAAGTGTGGCAGCGAGTTTGTGCAGTATCTCGGCACCGGCTCCGAAAAACTGGAGCACCTTTTGCACGGTATGTTCCCGCAGGCACGGATTGCGCGGCTCGACCGCGATACGGTCCGGGGACGCGATGACTTCGAGCGCATCCTGTCCGCGCTCCACGCGGGCGAAATCGATCTGCTGGTCGGGACCCAGATGATCGCCAAGGGCCACGATGTGGCGAACGTCACGCTGGTCGGCGTAGTGGCATCCGATGCCGCGCTCAGCTTTCCCGACTTTCGCGCCGCCGAACGCACCTTCCAACTACTAACCCAGGTCGCAGGGCGAGCCGGTCGTGGCGACATGCCGGGCAAAGTCGTGCTACAAACATTCTTTCCCGATCATTATGCAATCCAGTTGGCCGCGGCGCACGACTATCGCGGCTTCTACGAAAAAGAGATCCGTTTTCGCAGCTGGATGCACTATCCGCCGTTCAACGCTGTCAGCAACGTGCTGGTGCGCAGCCCGAAACTCGAAGAGGCGCTGGCATGGTCCGGCGTTCTGGGCAAATGGTTTGCGAGCACGCGGTTGGAAGGTGTGCGTGTGATGGGACCTGCCGCAGCGGTCATCGTGCGGCTCAAGACCGAGTATCGTTACCACTTCCTGCTGAAGTCGGCCAGTCGCGAACGCATGAACGACGTGCTGCGGGCCATGCTCGAGCACGCCGACACACAGAAAATTCCACGTAATCATGTTGTAGTGGATGTGGATGCTCTGTCGTTGATTTAAGCTTTGAGCGGCTAGCCGAGGGCTCCGAGCCAAGAGCTAAAACCCGGCGGCGGAAAGCTCGTGGCTCGTAGCTCCTATCCCTTCCACGCTCCCAGCGCCTTGCGCACGAGCACTAATTGGCCGATGTGGTAGGCGTTGTGGTCGGCAATCAATAGCGCCTGACGCAAAAGAGTCTGTCCCGATCCGTGAGGAAGTCGCGCGAACAGGTCCTGCTTCGGATCGCTGATCAGTCTGCGCATCGCTTCCAGATGCTCCCGGATTGAGTTGACGCTTTTCTCCCACGCAGCATCGTTGGGCGGAGTTGCTTTCTTCGGCCAGTAGCCTTCAGGCCATTCGGGAGACTTGTGCTTTGCATCGCGGCTGAATTCCAGGATGTCCCACAGTGCGATACGCATGTGTTCCAGAAGCTGCCAGGCAGAATAGGGCAATCCTTCCGGCACACAGCCGCGCAGTTCGGCGGGAAACCCGGAAACTGCCGCGGATAAGTCAGCGTGCGCCTCGTTCCAATCCATCACTTTCGCAACTTGTTCACGAAGCTGCTTGTCGTGTTCCATAAAAGCCTCATGGGAGTTCAATTCACAGGTATGGGATGTGATAGTGGGCTGGCCGGATGTAATCTCACGCAGGATATTTCGGACGGGCCAGTCGTCGATAAAGGTCGCGGCTCGGCAGATGATGCCCACAAACTCGGCTTGCTTTAGCCCCCGCCGTTTCGTCGCCGCTGGCGCAGAACATTGGCCGCATCAGGATTCACCAGCACGGTAAAGCCATTGCGAAAACGGTTGGGATCCACATCCACCAACGTCGCTCGTTCGCCTTCAATGCACCCGCCCAGGACACGACCCAAACTCAACAGCGAACGGCTACCGCAAACTTCGCAGGTCTCACCGCCGCTATTGCTGATAATTTCGCAGTCTGCGCAGAGCACGGCTTCCAGCAAGGCAACCGAATTCAGGATCGGATCCCATTTGCGGCTTTCGTCCATAGTAAGAAGCTAGCCGTCTTCGGCTCGCCGGGAAAGTATTTACTTGTGGACGGAAGCAGGAAAGTAACGGGTCGTGGCACAAGAGTGGAGGTGCCGACGTGATGGGAAAAATTCAGGCTCGTCCCGCGTCGCAAATCCCCCGGCTACGAGACATCGGCACTGGCGGCAGGGGGGAGCAGTTGGTGGTTCAGGGCGAACAGCGCCAGCTCCAGACGATTCCCAACTCCAATTTTGTTGAAAATATTTGTCAGATGGCGCTTGACCGTCTCCTCGCTGATACCGAAAGTCTCGGCAATATGCTTATTGGTCGAGCCTTCCGTAATAAGAGTGACAACCTCAAGCTCGCGCGCCGTGAGGCCGAAAGTCTTGCGGGGCGGCGGCGCAGTTTGCGCCGTCAGATCGCGCAGCACCTGCACCAGGTTCTGGACAGGCCGGCCGTCCAGCCAGTATTGGCCTTGCATCACGGCACGGACACAGGCCGAGAGATGAGCCACGACGGCATCTTTCAGCACAACGCCGCGAGCGCCAAGTTGCAGCGCCTCCAGAATTTGCCGCTTGTCCACGTGACCGCTCAGGACAATGGTGCGAGTGCCGCCATTGTCGCCGGTCATCTCGCGCAAGGCATCCATGCCAGGCATCTTGGGCATGGCCAGATCGAGCAGAAGAATGTCAGGCCGCAGCGTGCGCACCATGTGAAGCGCTTCAACTCCATCCTTGGCTTCGGCTACCACCTTCATCTGGGGGTCGGCCAACAGCATGTTGCGCAAACCGATACGAACCACAGGATGATCATCAGCAATCAGGATCCGAATTGCAGTCGTCGCCATCTTGTTTCCTTTTTGAGGGATGGTCTTCATATGCTCTATTTAGGCTGCTGACCCCTCGGCCGGAAGCGCCACAGGACCAAGTTCCCTGGCCAATTCGTCTTCCACGGCTTTGAGCGCCTCTATTGCCTGGTCCAGCATCGGTTCCGCTGACTCCAGTTCGGAATCGCGTCCCATTTGTTCTAATCTAGTGCAGCATTGCGCCAAAATTCTGGCTCCGATCATCAGGCTGCTGCCCTTCAGATAATGGGCCCGTTCGCGCACTTCCGCCGCATCTCGTTGAGCAAGCGCTTTCCGAAGCTTAGCAATAGTAGATCGCGCCTCCGCGACATACTCTCGGCAAAGCTCGGCAAGCACTCCGGGATCAGCCGCGGTTGCTTGCCGCAGACGCTCGAAGATCTCCCGCGCTATGATCACGTCAGCCACTGGATCTTAGTTGCTACCCCACTCAAGTTTCTGCTGTTCCCAATAGGTAATACTTCTGCGCGCTGGCGTCAAGGAGGGAATTCGCACAGCGGGAACGATTTTCGCATGAAATGCTGGAAAGTTGACTATTTCCGCGGCTGACGTTGCAATCCTGCGCAATTAGAACCGGGAGAAATCGGGGGTACGCTTCTCCAAAAATGCGTTCAGCGCTTCCTTGGTTTCGGGTGACTCCAGCCGCTCGGCGATCACTTCCACTTCCTCCTGCAAAGCCCGCTCCACCTCCGATCGAAGGCTACGCTTCATCAGTTCCTTGCAGGCCAGCAGGGCCCCGGCCGGCTTCGCGGCCAACTGCTGGGCAATCGCGGAGGCAGTTCCCATCAACTCCTCGCGAACCAGCACGCCATTCACCAATCCAATCTCGTACGCGCGTCGCGCCGTCAAGGGAGCTCCCAGCATGAACAACTCGGCTGCGCGCTGGCGCCCGATGAGCAGCGGCAACAGCACCGTCGAGGCGGCCTCCGGGACGATGCCGAGATTGATGAAGGGCATGACGAATTTCGTGTCTTCCGCCGCATACACCAGGTCGCAAAGCAACAGAATGGTAGTGCCGACACCGACCGCCAATCCGTGGACGGCGGCGACGATGGGCTTCCTGGCGCCCGCCACAGCGCGGATAAAGCGCACCGCCGGCGGCACCGCCTGTCCTTTCCACGGCTTCTTCATGAAATCTTCCAGGTCGTTGCCGGCGGTGAAAGCATCGCCTTTGGCGTGCAGCAGGATCACGCGAACGGTGGGATCAGTCTCAGCCCGTTCCACGGCAACCGAAAGCGCGTCGTACATCTCGGCGGTCAAAGCATTTTTCTTCTCGGGACGGTTGATAGCGATACTCATCACAGCGCCACTGCGTTCTGTTTCTATCTGACCCATGGATCGATCCTCGTTGGGGATTGCAATCACCTGCGCTGACAAGTTAGAACAGTCCTGCGCACTTCAGCAAGGACAACAGAGCCTCCAACTCGATGATTTGCATCGCCGCTTGCACCTCTTACAATGGTTCTGGAATCCAATCCTCGGTTGCTCGTTCCATACTCCGCTTGGAATTCCGCAAGGAGATCGTCATGTCCGCTAAGATTCCCGAGAATTATCTCGACCTCTTCCACAAGAAGGCCTTTGGCAGCTTCACCACTCTTATGCCGGATGGCAGTCCGCAGACCACACCCGTGTGGGTGGATTACGTTGACGGCAAAGTGTTGGTGAACTCTGCGCTTGGCCGCCAGAAAGATAAAAACCTGCGTCGCGATCCCCGCGTGGCCATTACCCTGATCGATCCCGACAATCCTTACCGCTACCTGGAGGTGCGCGGCAAGGTCAGCGAGATCACGCAAGAGGGCGCCGATAAGTTGATCGACAAACTGGCCAAGAAGTATCTGGACAAGGACAAGTACCCGTTCGCCCAGCCCGGCGAACAGCGCGTTATCTACAAGATCGATCCGGAGCACGTCAGCCCACACGGGTAAACGTCCGACCGTTGGGATTGCAACCTGAGCGGGCCCTGGGCCCGCTTGTTCGCGCGGCAGCTTTAGCTGCGAGCGGCTGCGCTGTTAATCAGGCTGCGGCGGCAACGCCTGCTCCTTCCGCACAAATCCATAGGGGCAATGGCGGCATCCCGACTCGCAGCAATATCCGCGTCTGTTTAGATAGATCGCGGTGAACACCATGAAGCCGTCTTCCATGTAATAGTCGATTCCCTCGACTAACTCCTCGGACATCATTGCGCGGCGGCCTCGCGCAATACGGATAGCCGCTCTTCCGCTTCTACGGGAACGCCGTCACGGAAGCTGACATACTTTCCGGAGATAGCAGCCACACGGTCGCCGGGAACGATGAAACCGACCAGGTTCAGTGGATCAGCAGCCGACACGGTGACCACGTCGCCGCTCACAGGCAGATTACGCATGGCACGCAGCGACTCGACCGCCTCAGGAAGCGCAAACTGCTCGCCTAGAAATCCGCTGACAAATCGCCCGCCGCGGACTTCGCCGCGATCTTCCAGACGGCGGAAGGCAATCAGCAACTCGCGCCACTTCGGCAGGTTCGACTCACGCGCCAGCATCTCACGAAAGACTACACCGTAGCGCCGCAACAACATCCAGCAGGTCGCTTCGGCGCGAGTCGTATGATCCGCAGCTTCCGCGCCATAAAGCAGCGACCAGCGCCCCGGCGTGTGCCGAGGTCGGGCTGCTTTCGCCGATCCAGGTCCCAGCCGGCGCTTGGGATTGATCAGAGAACGCAGATTGTCAAAGCCGTCGGCAGTCACCATTCCGGCGGCTACAAGCTCCCACAGTGCCGTCTCGATCTCCGCCTTCAGCTTGCTGGTGCCGCGCACGATATCGGCAAAGAACGACGCGCCGCGACGGCGCAGGAATTCCAGCACGGCATGTGCCCCGCCGCTAAGTACGCGCTCGTAGCTTTGTTCAGTGTCGCTGAGGCGCGGCTGCATCCAGTCCGATTCTTCGCGGACGAAGAACGTGATCGGCGCGACGCTGGTTGGCACAACTCGTCGCCGACCTTCGCCGGAATCTTCCAGCGTCGCCGGATGCGGCGACAGCCGACCCCAGCCGACGGCACCGGTCAGGCAAAGTTGATCAAGCGCGGCCGGATCGTAATCGTTTACGCGCCGTGCCAAAACCTGCTTCTCCCAGGCATTGGCGGGAATTTCGAAACCTTGCAACTGACGCAATGCCTGTAGCAATCCGCGCTCGCCGCTCAACTGCGACTGCGGCGCGAGGTGTTGCCAACGCAGCAGCCAGCGCATGAACTGTGCTGCCGTAACCGGCTCAACCTGCTTGCGCAGCGTCGCGACGGTCAGATGATGAATACGCGCCAGCAAGCGCCGTTCGCACCACTCGACTTTGTTACCTGTGACGTGCCCGGTGAAATTCCCGCGCAGGACTGATCCGGCTGCTTCCAATCGCAACAGAGCTTTTTCGACATCTCCGCCGCTCAGCCCCAACCAATACGCCAGGGCGCTGGAAGTTAAGGGCCCAGAGTGCATCATCCAGCCCGTCACCATGGCGAGCACGGCATCGTCACGTGAAGTGGTGGTCGATGGCAGGTCCGGAGGAGCGACATCGAACTGCGCGTCGGGGAAGATCAACGCAAAATCTTTGGCCCGCTCGGAGGCAACCAGATATTGACGTGCCCTACTGGTGCCGCCGGCTGAAGCCGGCTCAGAAGCAGGGGGCTGGCTGGACGCAGCCCTGAAGGGCTGCTCTACCCGTACGTCGCGGTGGTCGGCTGAAGCCGGCTTAGGCAGATTTGGAGGTACGCTTGACGCGGAGCTGAAGCAATGCTCCACCGTTGCCGTCACCACGCGCCAGCCTTCCAGCAACTCCGCGGCCAGCGGCATCCAGCTTGTGATTGCCTGCTGCCAATCTTCATCCGGGATTTCCAGCGGTAGTGCCACCAGCGTTTGAAGCGTGTCGTGTAATTCATCGCTGTCGCGAACGTCGGGTCGCGCCTCTTCGCGCACACGTGCAATCGCCTCCTGATCGAGCCTGCCGACTTCGCTTAGCACGGCCTCAGGCAACATGCGCCGCATCTGCACCGCGCGCGCACGGCGCTCCTCCAGCGGAGCATCGTCTAGGAAGGCGTACGGATTGGCGTTCAGGATCTCGTGCGAGAACTGCGAGGGCACGGGCGTGTCAACCGCAAGGCAACGAATCGCGCCGCTGCGAATGCCCTCCAGTACGCGACGCAAGCCGTCGATGTCCATTGCCTCGGTGAGGACATCCTTCATCACCTCCTGTATCAGCGGATGATCGGGAATCTTGATATCGCCTTCAATGTTTTCCTGGCACGCCGCTACGTCGGGAAAAACCGATGCCAGAAGATCGTCGCTGCGGATGCGCTGAATCTGCGGTGGAACTTTCTTGCCGCCCTGGAAGCGCAACAGCGCCAGCGAACGGTTCGCGTCCCAGCGCCAGCGCGTGGCGAAGATGGGAGAAGCGAGCGCCGCCTGCTCCAGAATCTCCTGCACCGTTTCTGTTTGCAGATAGTGGAAGACATCGCTCAGCGGAAAACTGTGCTGCTCGGCCAGTGCGATGTTCAGTCCATTATCGGTTGCTGCGGCTTGCAATTCGAAATTAAACGAGCGGCAGAAACGCTTGCGCAGAGCCAGTCCCCAGGCTTTGTTGATGCGCCCGCCGAACGGCGCGTGGATGATGAGCTGCATCCCGCCGCCTTCGTCGAAGAAGCGCTCGGCAATGATGGTTTGCTGGGTAGGAACTTCGCCCAGAACGGCGCGGCCGGTGACGACGTATTCGATGAGTTGCTCAGCGGCAGAATCGTCGAGGCCGCATTCCTCTTTCAGCCATGTGACGGCGCTCTGCACTTCGGGGCTGGACTCGATGCCGCGCAGGCGAATGCGCGGAGTGTTCGGGTAGAGCGGCGCTTCAGCGCCGCGTTCAGCGAGACTATTTTTCCCTTGAGCAGGCTTCAGCCTGCGGGACAACTCCTCATCAGAAGCAGAAGTGTCGCCGGCTGAAGCCGGCTCGGAGGCTAAAAGTGGCTGGCTGGACGCGGACCTGAAGGTCCGCTCTACCCGAACATTGTCACGAACAGCAGTTCGCTTTGCTTGGGGCCAGTTTTCTTCGGCTTCCGTATTTGCCGGAACTGGCAACGGCGCAGTGTTCGGCAGCAGCACACTAATGCGCTCGCGCAAATCTCCGACGTGCAGAGACAGTTCGTCGGTTCGTGCCGGAGCTTCGCCACGCCAAAACGGAATCGTGGGCGCAGCGCCGTGCGCATCTTCCACGATCATCCGTCCGGAGTTGGATTCCACGCGGTGAATGCGCCATGAGGTGTTGCCCAGCAGCATGATGTCGCCCGCCATGCTCTCGACGGCGAAGTCTTCATCGACTGTGCCGACAACAATCTCTTCCGGCCGTGCCACAACCGTGAACAGTGCGGTGTCAGGGATGGCGCCACCGCTGGTAATCGCTGCCAGTCGCGCTCCACGACGTCCGCGCAGCCTCCGGTTAACCATGTCGCGAAAGAGATACGAGCCATAGCGGCCGCGCTTCGCCGCGATCCCTTGCGACAGCATTTCCAGGATGCGGTCGTAGTCCTCGCGCTTCAGATCGCGGTAAGGATATGCACGCCGCACGCATTCGAACAGCGCATCTTCGTCCCAGTCCTCACAACTGCACATGGCAACAATCTGTTGCGCCAGGATGTCGAGCGGCGAGGCAGGAATTTGCAGAACATCCAGGTCGCCTTGCCGGATGGCACGCACGGTGGCTGCGCACTCCAGCAAATCGTCGCGCGTGGTAGCAAATAGTCGGCCTTTGGGGATCGCTCCACGCCAGTGGCCGGCACGGCCCACGCGTTGCAGAGCAACTGCAATCGAGCGCGGCGAGTTGATCTGGCAGACCAGATCGACGGTGCCGATGTCGATGCCAAGTTCGAGCGACGCCGTCGCGACCAGCAGGCGAATCTCGCCGTTCTTCAGCTTGCGCTCGGCAGTCAGTCGTAGCCTGCGCGCCAGGCTGCCGTGATGCGCCGCAACCATGTCTTCGCCGATGCGCTCGCCCAGATGCAGCGCTACGCGCTCGGCCAGCCGTCGCGTGTTGACGAAGACCAGCGTGGAGCGATGTTGCAGCGCAAGCTCGGCCAGGCGGTCGTAGATTTCGCCCCACATCTCGTTGCTGGCGATGGGACCGAGTTCGGAGGACGGCACCTCCACCGCGAGGTCGAGCTTGCGGCGGTGGCCTATGTTCACGATGGCCGGGTCGGAACGGCTGCTGCCGCCGGGTAAAGCCGGCTCGCAATCATAGGAAGCCTGATTTAATGCGCCGCTGAAGCGGTGCTCCACCCGAGTGTCGCCGGCTGAAGCCGGCTCAGAGGAGTCTGAGGAAGTCGCTGACGCGGGCCTGGAGGCCCGCTCTACCACCGCAGCCCTAAAGGGTTGCTCCACCCCACGATCCGCTCCGGTGAGAAAGTGTGCGACTTCTTCGATCGGCTTCTGTGTCGCCGACAGCCCAATGCGCGTTGGACGCCCAGCCAAGAGGTCAAGACGTTCGAGCGACAGCGTGAGGTGCGCGCCGCGCTTGTCGTCCGCTACGGCGTGAATCTCGTCTACGATGACGGTCTTGACGTGGCTCAGGATTGCGCGACTGCTGTTGGCGGTGAGCAGGATGTACAAGGATTCCGGTGTCGTTACCAGGATGTGCGGCGGACGCTTCAGCATGTCGCGCCGCTCTTTCATCAACGTGTCGCCGGTGCGGACGGCGGTGCGAATCTCCGGCATCAGCAGACCGCGCTGGCCGGCAAGCGCGAGGATCTCGCCCAGCGGAACCTCGAGATTTTTCTGGATGTCGTTGCCCAGTGCCTTCAGCGGCGAGACGTAGAGGACCGCGGTGCAGTCGCGCAGTTCGCCGGCGAGTGCCTTGCGCACCAGGCGATCAATGCAGATGAGGAACGCGGCCAGCGTCTTGCCCGATCCTGTGGGAGCGGAGATCAGCGTGGTGCGGCCGGCAAGAATCTCCGGCCAGCCCTGCTCCTGCGGCTCGGTCGGGGTGCCGAAGCGCGAGACGAACCACTCGGCGACGAGCGGATGCGCCCAAGATAGCGAAGCTGGAATTTCCCCCGAAGGCATCCGACTATTTTAGCAGATGTTCGCTAATTGTTCGCCGACGGAGGGCCGCTCTTCGCCGTTCGCTATTCGCTTTTCGACTACCGGATTCCTTCCGGCGCCCATGGAATTGTGCGAGTCTAAGGCGAAGCGAGGTTGCCAAAAAGCCCAAAGCAAGAGCTAGGAGTCTCTGGCGAAAAGCGAAAGGCGAAGCGCGAACAGCGAGTTTCCCTACTGCTACACTCTCTCCATGTCCTCCGAGCGCGCGAAGAAGATCAAGCTGATGCTGTTCGACGTGGACGGCGTGATGACCGACGGCACTATATTTCTCTTCCCTGCTCCGGGCGGCGGCGCGGGTCATGGGACGCACGAGCGTCGCGAGCACATGGCCGACAGAGGCGGATTCGGCATTGCCAGCCACGAGATCATCGAGGCCAAGGGCTTTGATGCGCATGACGGCACCGGCTTTTCGTTGGCGCGGCTGGGCGGATTGAAGACCGGCATCATCACCAAACGCATTTCGGAGACGGTCGCGTTGCGCGCGCGCGACCTGAAGCTTGATCACATCTATCAGGGGCAGCAGGACAAGGCTGCGGCGTTCTACGAGATCCTGGAGAAGGAAGGTTTCACGCCGGAACAGGCCAGCTATGTTGGAGACGATGTCATCGACTTGCCGGTGATGCGGCTGTGCGGACTGGCGATTGCAGTGAAAAACTCGCGGGCGGAGGTTATTCGCGAGTCGCACTACGTCACGCCGCATGAAGGCGGCAAGGGCGCGGTGCGCGATGCCATCGAGTACGTTTTGCGCGAGCAAGGCAAGCTGGAGCGGGTGATCGAGGAGTACATCCAGTCGCGAAGCCAGGATCCCGCGGCCAAGATGCAGTGACTAAGCGTTCACCATGGAGGACACGGAGAGCGCGGAGATCTTATTCAGTTTGTCTTCGATGCCATCTCTTCCCAGCGTTGTAGGATGAACTTCAGACGGGAAGCGCCTCTCTATCATTCTTCCAGACAAAAAGAGCCCCTCCGATGGACAGGGGCGAGTTGCACATCGGAGGGGTAGCCGTTATTACGCGACTATTCTCAGGGTTGTTACCTGCCTAAACGCCCCCTGTCGGCAAACGTTTCGCGTGTTGAAAAACCAGTGTTTGGGATTAAATAAGCGACGGGACAACTGACTGTCCCTCGGATTCTGGCGCCACCCAAATTGGGCACATTGCCGGTTTCGATCCAAAATCGGTTCTGAACCGCCCGAACCATGTTTGCTACGGCCACATTCCCGTCGAAGTGTGGTAATTAAGTAGAGGAGCTGGTGCGGACAGTCGGAGCTTCCCGGAAGGACAGCTCGCGAGCGCACAAGTCAGCTCGGAATTCAGGCGTCCGTGTTATCGAAGTAAGGTACTGTTGTTTTTGCTGCGAGGGCAGTTTCGAGTTGAATTCAGGACGGAACCTTCTTAGTATGAAGCCTGAGTTCGGGCGGAGAAGAAAAGAACGAGAACCGGAGCAGCAAGCGGCTCGGGCAAGCACGTCTATTTTATTTGAGGGAATTTCAAGGTTTCCCATGCTAAAGCGCTCCCCCTTTGCAGCCGTGATGTTCCTGGCGCTGTTCGCTTGCTTCGGAGCTTCAGCGGCGACCATCGCCACTCATCCTACGGTTACCCACAAGTCCCATAGCAAGTCTTCGCACCACGTCACCGAATCAACCGCGGCACAGAGCAAGATGACACGCATGCGGCACAGCAGCGCGAAGACAGCCCGCATCAATCGTGCCAGCCTCGTAGTCGTTTCCAGCAGGCACCATTACTATGGCGAGCGCTTCTACGCCAGCTCGTTTGCCAGCGATCAGGTGGAAGGCGACATCACGGCCGGTGAGGACCCTATCGTCCGCGCCGCTGCAGTTGAGGCTTTGGGCAACATGAACGGAACAATCGTCGCCATGGATCCGGACAGTGGCCGCATTCTGGCAATGGTGAACCAGAAGCTGGCGCTCTCCGCAGGCGCGCAACCCTGCTCGACCATCAAGGTTGCCGTTGCGCTGGCGGCGCTCAGCGAGAATGTCATCACCAAAGATACGCAGGTACCGCTGGGCAAGTATTGGAAGGTAGACCTGACGACCGCGCTAGCGAAATCCAACAACGCCTACTTCGAGGCGGTGGGACGCAAGCTGGGATTCGACAAGGTCAGTTATTACGCGCACCAGTTCGGACTGGGTGAATTGGCGGGATGGAATATCTTGAACGAACATCTTGGGACCTTCCCGTCCACCGAGCTTGACGAAAAACTCGGCGGGGTCGGCAAGATGTGTTCCTTCGGGGAGAGCATCTCGCTGACGCCATTACAACTGGCGGCGCTGATGGGCGCAATCGCCAACGGCGGCACACTGTACTACCTGCAGCATCCTACGACGCCGGAGGAAGTTGCGAACTTCACTCCCAAAGCGAAGCGCAAGCTGGACATCGGTCCGCTTATCCCTGAGATATCCGAAGGCATGTCGGGCGCTGTGGAGTACGGCACGGCGCGCCTTTTGCGGACCAACTTCATTGAAGAGCCGATCCTCGGCAAGACCGGAACCTGCTCCAAGGACGGCACTCGGTTTGGCTGGTTTGGCTCGTTCGCCAATACCCAATACGGACGCATCGTGACGGTGGTCTTCCTGGAAGGTGGTCGTCCAACCTTTGGACCTAAGGCTGCTGAACTTGCGGGCGTCATGTACCGCAATCTTTACGACCACGATTTCTTCGCGGTGAAGACACCGGCGACTGCGGCCCAGGGAACTGCGGCACCGCCAATCGGCGCGCCGCAGTAGAGTCCAGATTACTTCGCAAACGGCGACGCCGATTGCGCCTGCAATTGCTTCACTGCGTCTTGCAAACGGACTTTAGCTCCAGTGTCTTGCGTCGTGTTTATCTGTTCGTTCAGCCACTTCAACATGGCCGCACGCGAGAGGTGAGGGGACGTGTTCTCGGCGTCGGCGATACGCCATTCCAGGTTGTCCAAACTGACCAGGAAGTCAACGTTCTGGTTGCTGACCTCGGGCTCACGGACGTAGCCGGTCTTCAAGTCGTAGGTGCCCAATAAGCGGTAGTGCACAGTCACAACGTACTTGCCCTTCGAGGCCTCAGGCGGAATGTCCACGCTGTAGCGGGCCACAACGTCAATCTGTGTGTAGCTGGGATTGGACTTCCACCAGACGATCGGTTCAAACTTCGGCCAGGCTGGCGAATCCAGGCGCGCGCCCTCGTAGTCCAGCCGGCAATATTTCGAGACTAGTTCATGGATTTGTGCGGGTTCTGTGTCCTCCGTAACATGCTGTGTGGGCACCGGAAATTGAGCCAAAAGAAAACCTGGCGCACCAATCACCAACGCCAAGCCCAGCAATACACCGCGAATAGAAAACACGATTACCTGGTCTCCTGCATCGATAAGAAACTTCAATTTGCAAGGGTACACCAGACGCGCAGCAAAGCGAAGGCGACTTCCTCATTGGCAAATTGTCTTGCTATCCGAATGTTATAATTTGCTTTGGGTGCGGTGGGTGTAGTTCAGTGGTAGAACTCCGGACTGTGGCTCCGGCTGTCGAGGGTTCGAATCCCTCCACCCACCCCAAAGTCCCCAGCCTCTATGTCAAGCTAGAGTTTAACTCCCGCCTCAAGCCGATTCATCAGCATGGTAATAGCGTTCCAGCCTCGCGGTGCTCTTAACCCGCCTGCTATCATGGTTTGCTCCTCTCATCGAGCACGCCGGCCCAGCTGATAACGCGCTTGAGGGGAAATCTTGCTCCACCGTTTCACCTGAGTGGGAGATCGTTTGCAAATTGCAATTTTGGGATGCGGCTACGTTGGCTTGGTTTCGGGAGCATGTCTCGCCGAAATAGGTCATTCGGTAGTGTGCAGTGACAACGATAAGAGCAAGATTCGCACGCTCAAGGCTGGCGGCCTGCCGATCTATGAACCTCATCTCAGTGAGATTGTGGCGCGGAATGTTAAGTCTCGCGGCCTAAGGTTTACTGCGGATTTGGGAGAAGCGGTGCGGCACGGCGATGTGGTTTTCATCTGTGTCGGCACGCCGCCGCTGCAAGATGGCGATGCGGACCTGAGCGCAATTGATAGTGCTGCGCGCCTTATTGCGGTGGAGGCTCGCAGCTCCAAGCTGGTGGTCGAGAAGAGCACGGTCCCCATGCAGACCGGGCAAAAGTTGACACGTGCCCTGGCAATTTACGGTCGCAACTCGAAAAACAGCTTCTCGGTTGCCTCGAACCCCGAATTTCTTCGCGAAGGTACAGCCGTCCTGGATTCTCTACATCCAGATCGCATCGTCATCGGCGTAAGCGATGAAGCCGCGGAGATGACCCTTCGCGAGATCTATCGGCCCATTCTGGAGCAGAGCGCTCTTCCCTGCCCCATTCACGACGGGAATTGTCCAGCAAAAGAAGCGCCCGCGCTTTTAGTAACCAGTATCAATAGCGCAGAATTGATCAAGCACGCGTGCAATTCCTTTTTGGCGGTCAAGATCTCATACGCGAATCTGATCGCCGACATCTGCGAAAAAATGGGCGCGGACGTGGAAGAGGTCATGCGAGCCATGGGACTGGATCCGCGTATCGGGCCTGCTTTTCTCGCCCCGGGTCTCGGATTTGGAGGCTTCTGCCTGCCAAAGGACATCCAGGCCTTTATCAGGTTAGGGGAAAAAGCAGGAGTGGACGTTTCTCTGCTCAGAGATGCCGAACAGATTAACAAACGACGAATCGATCATTTCCTTACCAAGGCTACGCACTGGTTGTGGACGCTGAAGGACAAGCGCATCGGGGTGCTGGGACTGTCATTCAAGCCCAACACGGACGATATCCGGTTCGCGCCGGCGATGGAGTTGATTGGCAGGCTGCTTCAGGAACATGCTCAAGTCCGAGTTTACGATCCGCAGGCCATGGCGAAGACACGGGAGTTGTTTCCGGCGATCCACTATGGCGCCGACCCCTATGAGGTTGCCGAAGGCTCCGAGGCGCTCATGATCGTGACCGAATGGGACAGCTTTAAGGAGCTGGATTGGCCGCGAATCCGAGATCTGATGCAACGGCCCCTGGTGCTGGACGGTCGCAATCTCCTAAATGGCAAGGAAATGGTGGCGATGGGATTCGAGTATCAAGGCGTGGGCGTACCGCCCGCTGAAACCTGGGGAGCTGAGGCGGCGCAACGCGCCGAGATTCCGTTGGCGCAGAAGCTTCGCCATTAGACAACGCGGGACTGTTTATTTTGCCTTGATTCTCTTATGCTAGAGCATTGGTCCCCAGATAGATATCAAAGGCTGCATAATGTCGTTTTGGTCCCTGAAACCCACTAAGGCCATCGGTTTTCAGCTCTTCTCGCTTGTTATGCTGTCTTGTGCATTGACCGTCAGTGTCAAGGCCCAACTCAAGGCCGAAGATGCACCCGCCCCTCAAGACAACAGCGCTCAAACCAGAGTCGCTTCGTCGGGATCCCTGAGACTCGGGCCCGGGGACCTCGTGGAGATGACCGTCTACAACGTTCCCGAGCTCACGACCAAGACCCGCATCTCGAGCAACGGCGACATGTACTGCCCGCTCGTCGGGTACATGCATGTGGCCGGCCTTAGCGCGGAAGAGGCGCAAGCGGCAATCGAGCAACGCCTTTCCGATTTTGTAAAGAGCCCGCACGTTTCTCTGTTCGTATCGGAGTATGCGTCGGAGGGAGCCAGTGTGCTGGGCGAAGTGATGAGACCTGGCGTATATCCAGTGATGGGACAGCAACACCTTTTCTCGCTACTTTCAGCCGCCGGTGGGCTGACGGAAAGGTCGGGCCGCAGTCTGAGCATCACACATCGTAGTGATCCGAATTCACCTGTCACCATCGACTTGCCACGAAATCTTGCCGACAACTCCGAGACCAACGTGCCGGTCTTTCCGGGAGACGTGATTATCGTGCGCAGAGCCGACATCATTTATGTGGTGGGAGATGTGTTGCGGCCAAGCGGCGTTATGATGGACTCTGGCGGTCTAAGTGTGCTGCAGGCGCTTGCCATGGCGGGGGGAACGCAACGCACTGCCAAACTGGGCGGAGCAAAGATCCTGCGCAAAGGCCCTAACGGGATGGTCCAGACTCCCGTCGATCTTAAGAAAATCCTACAAGCAAAAGCTCCAGATATTCCGATGCAGGCCAACGACATCCTGGTCGTCCCATCGAGTACGGGAAAGATCATGGCTGGACGTGCACTGGAAGCCGCTATCCAGGCTGCAACTCTCGTAAGTGTGGCCGCAATTCCGTAAATAGGTTTCTTGAACGGGCAGTTTAGGACGAAACAATCAGAGCTATCCTGAATCTTGTGCAGCAACGGAATAGTCTGCGAGATCACTTCTCAACCTAAGACGTGGTTCTGCTCCTTCGGATTCTTCGGTCGGGTTGGTGAGTGTCAGCCCCGCCTGTATCGTCCCGGAGGCGTACCGTGCCATTTGTGAAAAGCACGCTGGAACACGCTTGGTTCGGAATATCCGAGAGCATAAGCGGTTGCCGTGGCTGTCGCAGGAGTGTCGAGAAGAAGATACTGCGAAAGATCCCGGCGGGCTTGCTGCACTAATTGCCGGTAAGAACAGGATTCCTGGCTCAGCTTTCTTTGCAAAGTGCGGCGACTGATACCCAGGGCACGGGCTGCGGCCTCGAGATCAAAGGCTCCGTTGCTCAGGTTTTGCCGAATGAAGCTAAGCACTCCTTGAGAGAATGTTGCCTCGGTCCAAGCCTTCGGCAGCAACTGCTCTGCGGCCTTGGTAATTGCACGGTGCGGACCATGGTGTGCAGTTCTTAATGGCACATCGAGCGACTGCCTATCTAAGAGCAGAGCGTTCGTCGACATGCCGAATCGAACCGGCGCCCGAAAGATTCGAGTGTGTTCAGAAGTATCCCTGGGCTTTGCGTGTTGGAACCATACCTCTCTGGGTCTCCAACTGGCGCCTCTTGAGAGGCGGTTAAGTCCCACCACGGTCGCCATTGACATCTCGCAATCATGCCGAGGCTCAGGAAGTGAACAGTTCGAATACTGCCACCGAAAATGCGCTACCGATCCTTCAACGTCCAACCTGAACGCACCAACATTCGTCCAGATCGGTAAGTACCGTACGAGGTTGCTGAGAGCCTCTCCCAGCGTGGAACTGGTAATGACTGAGCGCCCGACGATCCCGTACTCCTGCATTTGGACGCGCTCGCCCACGTGCAGTCCAAAAGCGGCATCCTTTGTCATCCGCGCTGCGTGCTCGGAAAGCATCATCATGTCGGCATAAGGAATTCTGAGGGCCGGATCGTCGATCGCCTCGCGGTCGAGGCCCACCGTCCTGAGTAAGTGATCACTGCCCCCAGGGCGCGCCACAGCGTTCGCGATCTTACCCACTGAACGAGCGACAACTGTGGGAACATTGGTCATTAGCCTTACTCTACCGTTTCACGGTTTCGCTTTTCTAGTCGCCTTCCACTGAATTGGCGCAAAAGGTCATATTTTCGTGGCAGACCGCATGCTAGTGTTGGCATGGAAGCGTAAGCCCGGGAGCACCTGATCGAGTAGGCGCGCTGTGCATGGGGGACAGGTCACGTAATCGTATGACTCGTTGCACTTGCATCAAATGGATATTGAAGACAGGCCTGCTACTGCTTGCTGTGTCAAGCTTCGCAGTCGCTCAGATGATTGGCAGTTCCGATCCCTGGGTACCCGGCTCGCCTGCTGGAGGGGCAACGGGTATGCAGCCCACGAACAACCCGGCCGATGCCGAGCGCGTTGGCTCCGGCGATCAGGGCAAACTGATTCAATTCAAGTCGCAGGCTACGCTGGTACAGGTGCCGATAGTCGTGACGGACGCAGCCGGCAAGCATATTCAAGGCCTGACCAAGGCCGACTTCACGATTTTGGAAAGCGGCAAACCGCAGAACATCGCCGGCTTTGAGGAAATCACCCCGCCCACGGGCGTCGTGGCCTCTTATACAAGCCCAGCTGGCATATTCACCAACCTGACTCCCGATGAGAGCAAGCCCCGTTCGCTCACCGTCATCGTCCTTGACGAAGTGAATACGCCGTTCCTCGGTCAGGCATACGCCCGTGGTCAGTTGATTAAGTACCTGGCAAATCATCTTGACGTATCGCAGCCATTAGGACTGATGGTGATCGACCGTAAAGGGCTGACGGAATTGAGTGGTCTCGACTCTGATCCGGCTGAGCTCGTCGCCATCCTGAAGAAAGCCAGCGGCAAAGTTTCGGAGATGGAGCGGTTCAGCGGCGATGCGCAGGCGCTCGCGGCTGGGGGAGCGCAGCCGAGCGCTCTGGGCGGAATCAGGCCCGGTGATTCTCCAGAAGCTAAGATCCGCGGCTTTGTCCTGCAACAGGATGCTATCAATGCTGCCGACACCCAATCGCGCGCCATCGAAACCACGCTGCGGGCATTTCTGTCGCTGGCCTGGTCTTTATCGGGCGTTCCGGGAAGAAAATCGCTGGTCTGGGTCACTGGCAGCTTTCCTTTTAACCTTGATTCCTTCGCCTCCGTTCCTGGCGACGCGAACTTGCGGGCGCTCTACGAGCGAACCTTGAAGTCACTGAACGATGCTCAGATCTCGGTTTATCCGCTGGATGCACGAGGTCTGGTGACTGATTCGAAGTATTCTGCAGATGCCGAAGGTTCAATGCTTGGCGCTGAAGCTCCGGACGCATTGCGCCAGGCTTCATTAAACAGCCTGAAGAATTTTGCCGAGATGACGGGCGGCGTCGCCTATTACAACACTAACGATCTTGCGGGAGCTTTCGGACGTGCCGCGCAGGACTCGTCTTCGTACTACCTGCTCAGCTATTATCTTGATCACCGCAACAACAAGCCGGGCTGGCGAAAGCTGCAGGTTGTCGTTTCGCGCAAAGATGCTGAGGTGCGTGCGCGCGCCGGATACCTGGTCACCGACGTAGCCGTCAACCCCGAACGGACGCATAAAGCCGATGTCGAGTTTGCTTTGCTCTCTCCATTTGAAAGCACCGGCATTCCGATAAACGAGCAATGGCAGGGAGTTCAGGCGGACGGGAAAAAGAAAAAAATAGGTTTCGTCTTGCAGGTACCGGTGACCGGTCTGATCGATGAGACGGACAAGAATCGCATCGACGTAGAAATCGTCGCTCAAGCCACGAACAAAGGCGTGAGCGCGGGTACCTTGTCGCAAACCATGAAGGGATTGATAGTACCTGAGACGCTGGCAAAGCTGAAGGCAGATGGAATCGTGTACCGGAACTTCCTCGACCTGTCCCCGGGAGATTACCAGGTGCGATTTGTGGTTCGCGACAACCTGAGTGGCAAGATCGGCAGCGTCATCGTGCCGCTGA
>JBEKTC010000006.1:0-32322 GCA_049516475.1 Candidatus Korobacteraceae bacterium
TGTTTCGCCGTGCATCTCGACCACAACCGAGCGCGCGATGGCCAAGCCCTGGCCAAGCCCTGGCCAAGCCCTGGCCTCGTCTGATCGCTTTGGTCGTGAAAAATGGCTCCACCTGTCGCAAGCGACAGTAGACATCAGTGGGCTGATCAACGATGCTTGCGGCAGCTAGCCTTACAAATCAGCAGGGACGACTCGGCCGCATGATGTGGTCGAAGCGCGTGGGGCGCTGTAGTCTAAATACGATTCGCAACGGTAGAACCGAAACAAAAAAGCCGCCGGGTTCATCGGGTAGCCTGGCCGACTGGCCATCGATATCGGATGAATAGGTTGGCCGATAACCAAAGGTATCGCAATATACCTTCAAACCCTATAGGAGAACGTTGAGTGAAATACGGTAAGTTGATTTGCCTTTCAGCATTTTTGTGTCTGGTTACTATTGCTGCAGTTGCCCAGGATGAATATCCGAAATTCGAAGTGCCTGTGGGTTTTTCGTTTATTAACGTTCACCCCAATACGGCGGCCCTCACCAGTTTCAACGTCTTCGGTGGCGGCGGCGGTATTGTTTATAACTTCTCATCGATCTTCGGAGTCAAGGCCGAGTTCATGGGCTACACCCAGGGCACCGGCCAGAAGTTGAGTCAAGATGGTCAATTTCTGGGAAACGTGAGCGGCAACCTGTTCACCTACATGTTCGGACCTCAGATCAAGAAGCACTCGGGCAAGTTTCAGCCCTTCGCTGAGGCGCTGTTTGGCGCTGCCCATACCAATCTCGATGCCAACATCTGCAAGTTAGAGGAGGGATGTAAATCCGGCAACGGGAACAACAATGGTTTCGCCATGGAGTTTGGCGGCGGTCTGGACATCCCAATCACCAAGTCGATTCAGTTCCGTCCCGTTGAAGTGGACTACGTGGGAACTCACTTTGGCTCCAATCACGTCGTCAACTACTCGGCGTGGCAGGCCAACTTCAAGTACGTCGCTGGTGTCAACTTCACATTCGGCGGCAAGTAACAGCTTTGCTTCAGCTCTACCGACCCGGGAAGTGGGTTGACGCGAGTCAACCCGCTCCAAGCTTCGAGGCGGAAGCTAACCCGAACTTCCAGCAAGGAGAAACCGAATGGATCTAAGACTAGGCATTCGAAAACTAGCACTGGGAGCGCTTGCCGTCTCGAGTTTGTTCGCGGCCGGGAGGCTTGCCGATGCTCAACAAATCACGGGCACGTTGGGTCAGGCCGACGCCACCACTACCATCAACGGAAAACAAATTCCTCCTCCTCCGCCTAAATTCGGTGGCGTGATCAAGGAAAGCTACAAAGATTCCGCACCCTGGTGGCCGCCGCGCATTGTGCCACCCAAGGGCGCGCCCAACGTGCTCCTCATCATGACCGACGACCAGGGCTACGGCGTGCCGGGCACCTTTGGCGGCGTCATTCCAACCCCGAACCTGGACCGCATTGCCAAGTCCGGGCTGCGCTACATCCAGTTCCATTCCACAGCTCTGTGCTCGCCCACTCGCGCGGCTCTGATTACCGGCCGTAATCACCACTCGGTGGGCTACGGCGTCATCGGCGAACTGTCCACCGGCTACCCAGGCTATGACTCGGTCATCGGTCCGGAAAGTGCCACCGTCGCCGAGATCCTGAAGGAGAACGGCTACGCCACTTCGTGGTTTGGCAAAGACCATAACACTCCAGGCTTCCAATACAGCACCACCGCGGGTCCCTTCGAGCAATGGCCTGTCGGCATGGGCTTCCAGTATTTCTATGGCTTCCTGGGTGGCGAGACCGACCAGTGGACGCCGTACCTGTTTCGCAACACGGAGATGGTCACTCCGTGGGTGGGTCACCCCGGTTACAACCTCACCACTGACCTGGCCGACGATGCCATCAAGTACCTTCACGATTTGAATGCGTCGGCGCCCGACAAGCCGTTCTTCCTGTATTACGTGCCCGGCGGCTCGCACTCGCCCCACCAGCCAACCCAGGAATGGATCGACAAGTTCAAAGGCAAGTTCGACATGGGATGGGAAAAACTGCGCGAGCAGATTTTCGAAAACCAGAAGAAGCTGGGCGTGATTCCGGCGAATACTCAACTCACTGCGTGGCCGGACGGACAGGCGGAGTATGCCGGAGCCAAGCTGCCGAAGTGGGACTCGCTTACTCCGCTGCAAAAGAAGATGTATGCGCGCGAAGCGGAGGTCTTTGCCGCCTACACGGCCTACACCGACTATGAGATTGGCCGCGTGATCGACGAAGTCCAGAAGATGGGCAAGCTCAACAACACGCTGATTATTTACATCGACGGCGACAACGGCACCAGTGCTGAAGGCAGCATCTACGGTACCTTCAACCAGATGACGGCCTACAACGGCATTCTTAATGAGCCGGAAGTCAAGCCCGTGCTGGCCCTCAATGCATTGCATTACAACGACTGGGGCTCAGACAAGACCTACCCGCACATGTCGGTGGCCTGGTCCTGGGCGTTCGATACGCCCTTCAAGTGGACCAAGCAAGTGGCCTCGCACTTCGGCGGTACCCGCCAGGGTCTGGCCATCTCGTGGCCGGGACATATCAAGGATGTGGGAGCAATCCGCACTCAGTTCCACCATGTCATTGACATCGTGCCAACTATCTTGGAGGCCGCCGGCATCCAAGCGCCTGATGAGGTCAAGGGCATCAAGCAGAAGCCGATCGAAGGCGTGAGCATGGCTTACACCTTTGACTCGGCCAACGCCAATGCGCCCTCGAAACGCGACACTCAGTATTTCGAGATGGTCGGCAACCGCGCCATCTACCATGACGGTTGGGTCGCTGCTACTACGCCACCTTCTCCGCCATGGGAACTGGGAACGGGCACGATGCCCCCACTAGACCAATACAAGTGGGAGCTTTACCACATCGCGGAGGACTACTCGGAATCCAACGACCTGGCGGCCAGCAATCCGGACAAGTTGAAGGAGCTGCAGGCGCTGTTCCTTAGGGAGGCAGGGAAATATCAGGTCTTTCCCTTGGACAACTCGGGCTTCGTCCGCTTGCTGACGGCGCGGCCTAGCGCGGTCGCCGGGAAAACTGATTTCACCTACACTGGCGTAAATCCCGGCATTCCGGTGGGCAATGCTCCCAGCATTTTGAACAAGGACTACACCATCACTGCCGATGTGACGATCCCGAGCGGCGGCGCGGAGGGAATCATTGCGACCATAGGCGGCCGCTTCGGCGGCTACGCGCTCATGCTGAGTCCGAGCGCAAGCTGGTTGCTCAGCAGCAGACTGTTCAAGCACATCGAACTGGGTTTGTTGATTTTCGGATTGCTTCTGATCCTCATCGGCACAGCCGGAAAATGGAGAAAGCGTTTCGGCTACGCATTCGTGCTGGTTGCGGCCGTGGGGCTGATTCTGTCGTTCGCCGTCGAAATGTTCCACATCGGCCGCGGCAGGCCGGTGTTCGTTTACAACTTATTGGACCTGGAGCGCTTCCGGTGGGAGGGGCTTTCTTCGCTCGACGAGGGTAAGCACACCATCGTCTTCGACTTCAAATACAATGGCCCCGGTCCGGGCAAGGGCGGCACCGGTGTGCTGAGCGTGGATGGTAAAGAGGTCGCGCGCAAAACGATCGAGCACACCATTCCGCTGCTGATGTCGATTGACGAGACGTTTGACGTCGGGCTCGATACCCGTACGCCGGTGGACTTCAACTATGAGGTTCCGTTCGCGTTCACCGGGACGATTGATAAGCTGAACTACAAGCTGGGGCCGTCGCAGTTGTCTGCCGAGGACCAGAAGAAGGTGGACGACGCGATGGCCAGAGTCAATAACTAGGCGCCAAGGCGCGCTGAACCGCTGGGAATGAACCCAAACACGCTGCCGCCTCGGTTCCGGCAGCGGATTGGCTTAACCAAGAAGGTGGTCGAGCGATGCAAAAAAGCAGGTTGCGCAAGTTAGAGAAAATTTCATTCTTGTTCCTGATGGTCCTGTTCGCCGCAGCCCTGAGCCCGGCGCAGGACGCGGGAGCATGGCCGCGGCAAATCACCAAGCCAGGCGGGACCATCATTCTCTACCAGCCGCAAGTTGACGACTGGGAGAATTATCAGCAGGTAGACGCACGCATGGCGTTCAGCCTGACTCCCACCGGCGGCAAAAGCCAAGTCGGCGTGATTACCGTGCAGATGAAGTCCGCCGTCAACATGGACGATCACACTGTTTTCCTCAGCGATCCCAAGATTACAATCGTGACCTTTCCTTCGCTCGATCCGGCGACTGCGACGCAGTTGGAGCAAACGGTGAGAACGTTCTTAAACCCAGCGGCCACCATGACCATCTCGCTCGACCGTCTGGTTGCGAGCGTGAAGAAAACGAAGGCGCCGCCCGTTGCCGATGTCAGCAACACTCCGCCGACCATTTTCGTCAGCATGCGCCCGGCGATCCTGCTCCTGGTGAATGGCGCGCCCACCATGGCGCCCATCGCAAATTCCAATCTTCAGTTCATCGTGAACGCCAACTGGCCAGTGTTCGTGGAGCAGGGAAGTTCTACGTACTACCTGTTCGACGGCAAAGGCTGGCTCAGTTGCACCAGTCTGGGAGGCACATGGATTCCGACCAGCCAGTTGCCCAAGCAGATGTCGAAGGTCCCGGAGAACGCGAATTTCACCAGCTTGAAGGAATTTATCCCGCCACCGCCGGGAAGCGCGGCCAGCTCGCCGATGGTCTATTACAGCGCCACGCCGGCGGAGATCGTTGTCTTTGGCGGCCGGCCGCAGTGGACGCCGATCCCCGGTACGCAACTGTCTTACGCGCCGAACACCGACAGTACCGTCTTCAAGTACACGCCGACGGGCGCGTTCTACTACCTGACATCGGGCCGCTGGTTCACTACCACAACGCCGCTCGTGGGCGGGTGGACATTTGCCACCTACACCTTGCCGTCCGACTTTGCCCAGATCCCTCCCAGAAGTCCCGCAGGGAAGGTACTGGCCTCGGTGCCTGGGACGCCCGAAGCTGAAGATGCCGTTTTGATTGCGCAGGTTCCGACGACGGTCACGGTGAACACGGCGCAGGCTCCGGCAGAAGTGAAGGTGTCCTATGTTGGCGCACCGCAGTTCCAGCCCATCGAAGGTACAACACTGCTCTACGCGACCAACACACCCAACAAAGTAATTCAGGTAGGTAACGAGTACTACCTGTGCTATCAGGGCGTATGGTTTGTTTCCTTCAGTGCTCAGGGACCTTGGCAGACCGCACAGACGGTGCCCCAGGTTATCTACACCATTCCGCCGAGTTCGCCGGTGTACAATGTGACCTATGTGACCCAGGTGGTGGCGTCCAGCGGCTATGTGACGGCTAGTTACACCGCGGGATATATGGGAATGTTCGTCGCTGGTGCCGCGGTGGGAGCCATCGTAGCCAGCGGCACGGGGTACTACTATCCACCTTATGTTTATGGCGGATTTTACTACCCATACGCTGCTACTTACGGCTATCATACCTACAACCCTTATACCGGCGCTTATGGCTACGGCGGAGCGGCCTATGGGCCATACGGCAGCGCCCACTGGGGAACTTCCTACAATCCCAACACCGGAACCTACGCGCGTGGAGCGACAGCATCCACGGCGTACGGTACTCAATCCGTAGGTCAAGCTTATAACCCCTACACCGGCGCCTACGGTGCAACGCATCAGGGTTCTAACGCCTATGGATCGTGGGGACAATCGGTAGTCAGCAAGAACGGCAATACGGCATACACCCAACACGCGACCAACGCCTACGGCTCCGTAGGAACGGTGCAGACGTCGGCGGGTGGCAAGGGTGCGGCTACCAGCACGGCGTACGGCAATACCGCGGCAGGAAAAACCTCTAACGGCGACATGTATGCCGGCCACGACGGCAACGTCTATAAGAACACTGGTTCCGGCTGGCAGAAATACGACAACGGCAGCTGGAACAATGTGCAAAAGCCAACTACAACTTCGGCCCAGAGTTATAACCAGCAACATCCCACAAGCAGCAATCCAAGCTCCGCGTCGGCGCAGCAGAAGGCGCAGAGCAATCCAAACTATTCGGCTGATCAACAGAAAGCCCAGAGTTACAACCAGCAACACCCGTCGGGATCTTCTAGCGGCTATAAGGGGAGTAGCGGATCGTCCGACGTGGACAAGGAAGCGCAAGACCGGTCCCGCGGTGCTCAGCAAAGCCAGCGCTTCTCGCAATATCAGCACTCCGCTGGCGGCGGCGGTGACCGCTGGGGTGGTGGCGGCCGAGGCGGCGGTGGGTTTGGCGGCAGACGATAGCTGCACACCTGCGTCGGTGCGTAGAGTTTGGAAGCTGATTTAAGTAAGGTAGTTGGATCGGCAGATGACAACGAGAACGCTGGTGACGGTGTCGGCGGTGATTGAGGTGATGACCGGACTCGTCTTGATCGTCAACCCTGCTTTGGTCGGCCGTGTGCTCTTAGCCGCCGATCTCTCGGGTAGCGGCGTTGCAGTTGGCCGTCTGTGCGGCATTGGACTGCTTTCGCTGGGACTGGCGGGTTGGCCGAGCGGCGAGAGCGTGCCGGCACAGGCCCTGCGGGCCCTGTTCGCCTACAACGTGCTTGCGGCTTTTTATCTTGGGTACCTCAGGGTTGGCGGAGGCTTTGTCAGCTACCTGCTATGGCCGGCATGTGTCCTTCATGCCGTGCTGGCGCTGCTGATGGCGCGCCCAACATGGGAGGGAGTCCGGTAGACTGCTTAGATACGCCCTGACCGTCCACTCGAAGGTACCTGTCGCAAGCGACAGTTCACAGGTACTCCTGATTGTAGTGAACTGGTAGAGCGTGGCAATAAGTCGCAGTTTGGACTGCTTCGCGGCCCCGCGCGGGTGAGCGTCCGCGCCATGATTAGTGCGGCATCAGTTCTTCTTCATCCGTTGACTGTCGATGTGAACCCGTTGCATACCTCCCTTGGTGGAGGCTAACCAGAATTATCGCGAATCGAAGGAGCAGGTTTATGAAAATCAAGATGTCAAGAATCACATTCGTCGCAGTCGTGTCACTGACAGCAGTGCTGTTTTGTGGTATCGCTATAGCTCAGAGCGTACAAGTTCAGGGAGTGATCGACTCACGCAGTGGCGCGACCATGACGGTCAAGTCGCCGGACTCCGGCAATGTGGTCGTCCTGCTTACCGACAGCACGGACGTACAGGAAGTTGAAGGCGGACTCCATATGCGCAAGAAGCAGATGGGGCTGACCGCCTTGGTGCCCGGCTTGTCGGTTCAGGTGAAAGGTTCCAATAACGCTCAGAACCAGTTAGTGGCCGACAGCGTAAGGTTCAAAGGGTCTGATCTGAAGACTGCGCAGGACATTCAGGCTGGCGTAAACCCAGCAGAGCAGCAACTCGCGGCCCAGCAGCAGCAGTTACAGCAGACCGAACAGCAGATGCAGCAGCAGCAGGCGGCAATGCAGCAGCAACAGGCACAGCTTACCGCCGAGCAGCAGAAGATTGCCGCCAACAAGGCGGCCATCGCGGCGGCGAACAAGCGCTTTGGCGAACTGGGTGAGTACAACATCCTGGGTGAAGTGACCGTACTATTCGCCAACGGCAAGGTCGCCATCGAAGCGCAATACAAACCGCAGTTGGTGCAACTGGCGCAGAAGGCGAAGACGGTTGATGCTTATGTGATTCAAGTTAAGGGCTATGCCTCGGCAGTGGGATCGGCAGCCTTGAACCAGAAGCTCAGCACCGAGCGTGCCAACAACGTCACCGACTTCCTGGAGCAGCAAGGTGGTATTCCACTGACTAACATCCTCGCTCCTGGGGCCATGGGCACCAGTCGGCAGATCGCGCCTGACACAACCGCGGAAGGCCAGGCGGACAATCGGCGGGTGGTGGTCAGGATCCTGCAGAACAAGGGCATCGTGGGAAATTAGTGACGTCTGCGAGGCAATGGGCGTCGGATTTTAGCCGTCGCCCATTCGCCGCAGCCAACCAAATATCAATCGGCTCTCGCTGTGCACTCGCGGGATGCAAGGAGAAGCGAATCAATGAGTTTTTGTAGGATCTTCCTCGTGACGTGCACAGTCCTGTTGGCACTGATGTTCTGCCTGCCCGCAGGTGCGCAAGGCCCGTCGGATTCCACAGATTTGACCGTTCAGGACCAGACAACCAACGCCCCCACTCCGCCGAAAGCTGCGCCTGCGTCCGACGATGACGGTTGGCACTTCAATGTTACCCCTTACCTCTGGTTTCCCGGGGTCAGCGGGACGACTGGTGCGCTAGGCCATTACGTTGGTGTGCATGCCAGCCCAGGCGATTTGCTTTCGAATTTCCAGATCGGACTCATGGGGAATCTCGAAGCTCGCAAAGGTCGTCTGGTGATACCGATTGATGTCCTGTGGATCCACCTTACAAACGATAAGGGACTGCCTTTCGATGCGGGCGTGAATTCGGTCAAGGCAGGGTTAACGGAGACGGTAGTCACTCCCAAGATCGGTTACCGGATCGTGGATGGGGAGAAGGTCAAGATTGATGCGCTGGTAGGTTTTCGGTACTGGTATCTGGGAGAGAGTCTGGCCTTCCAGCCTCAACTGTTCAATGGATTTTCGAAATCGCAGAGCTGGATTGATGGCGTGGCCGGCGGGAAGTTTGAGTTCGCACTATCACCGAAAGCTTCTATAACAGTGGCTGGCGATGCGGGCGGAGGCGGTTCGCAACTCGACTACCAGGCCGTCGGTATACTGGGTTTCAGGGTCTCAAGAAAGATGGTGCTGGACTTGGGCTACCGGTATTTGTATGTGAATTATCGCAACAATCTACCTGCCGGCTTCCTGCTCGACGCGCACACGAGCGGGGCAGTGTTAGGTGTGACGTTTAATCTCAAGTAGTCGTCCGAGCAACGACTACGTTGGCATCAACGCCACCAGGAGCGGGTGGCAGGCATTAAGACGCGTCGCTGGCTAGGGCGCAGTCTGGAAATTTAATAAGGCGGAGGATGAAATCGTGAAGACAGCAGGCTTGCTTTTTCTTACATTGGCGCTGGCGTTCGGCGCCTACGCGCAAGACACCCCTAAGGTCGAAATACCGCTTGGTTTTTCGATGATCAACGTACACCCTAACCTGAATCCCATTACCAGCTTCAACGTTTTCGGAGGTGGAGGACAGATCGACTTCAACTTCGGAAACTATTTCGGCATTAAAGCTGACTTCATGGGTTACACCCAGGGCAGCGGTCTCAAGGTGACTCAAAACGGGCAATTCCTGGGAAACGTGAACGGCAACCTCTTCACCTATATGTTTGGTCCCCAGATCAAGAAACACACCGGCGTGTTTCAGCCGTTTGGAGAGGCCCTGTTTGGGGCCGCGCATACCAACCTCTATGGAAACGTCTGCAAGGTAGAGAGTGGATGTCTCTCAGGCAACGGTAACAACAACGGATTTGCCATGGCCCTGGGCGGCGGCATCGATCTTCAGGTGGCCAAGCACTTCGCCATCCGGCCGGTCGAAGTGGACTACCTTCTGACTCGCTTCAGTGCCAATCACGTTGCCGGTTACACGGCGAACCAGAACAACTTCCGCTATTTTGGCGGACTGGAATTCCTGTTGGGCGGCGCGCCACCAGTTCCAGTGACTGCCAGCTGCTCAACGGCACCTGGTCCGGTTTGGTCTGGTGACCCAGTGACCGTCACCATCACCGGCGCCAACTTCAACCCGAAACACACCATGACCTACGCCTGGACCGGCAATAGTGGCAAGCTGTCGGGCGCTACCTCTGGGACCGCGACCATCGACACCACCGGCCTGGCGCCGGGAACCTACTCCGCCAGCGGCACTGTTACGGATCCCAAGGAGAAGAAGAACAACACCGCGACGTGCGCCGCCAGCTTCACCATCAAGCAGCCAGCGCCTCCAGTGGTCAGCTGCTCGGCAAGCACGACCACCATTGCGATTGGCGAGTCGGCGACCGTCACCATGACGGCGAGCGATCCACAGGGATGGCCATTGACCTATAGCTGGACCAACAGTGGCGGCACCATGAGCGGCAACGGCACTTCGGTCACCGTGACCGCGACCAATGCCGACGCGGGCAACAGCATAACCGCCTCTGGTACGGCGACGGACGCACGCGCTAACCTGACTGCCAGCTGCTCGGCCAGTGTCAACGTACCGGCCGTCCAGAAGTGCACCGTTATCGAGGATTGGGGCGAGTGCACCTTCGAGAAGAACCCCAAGAAGCCGTGGCGCGTAGACAACGACTGCAAGGACACGCTGGACAAACTCTCTCTGCGGTTGCAACAGATGCCCAATGGCAAGCTGAACGTCGTGGGCTACACCAACCAGGAAGAGTCCGTCAACGTGCAGCAACTGGGTTCGCAGCGCTCGGTCAACGTCAAGTACTACCTGACCACGGACGGCCCCAACAAGGTTGACGCCAGCCGCGTCCAGCCGCGTCAGGGCGATGCCAAGGGTCAGGCCACTCACTTCTACTTTGTCCCCGAAGGCAACATGTGCGGTGGACAACTGGAAGAGGGAACAGTGGTTGACGAAACCGCAGTGCAGCCGCAGTCGCGTAATGCGCCTGCACCTGCCAAGAAGAGCCACCACAAGGCCAAAGCGGCAGATGCAGCTCCGGCCGCAGCTCCAGCGACAGCCCCAGCGCAGCAATAGCTGAGGTGCCGTAGCTCAATACAAGCCGGTGAGAGGCACATGCCTCTCGCCGGCTTTTTATCGAGCTATGCTGATGCATCTCGTTCGGCAAATTGTAGATACGCCGGCAGTTTCACAAATGTGCGTGGGATGCGGAGGTATGATCTGCAATAGGCTTTTTTCCATTTCATCAAGGCAAGGCAGGCGGTCGGTTTCTATGCGTAGTCAAGCGGTGTTCGTTGCAAAGTTGTTTCTCTGCGTCGGGTTGCTATTCAACTGCTTTTCTTTTGCGTCCGACTGGCAATTGATTGGGCCGGAAGGCGGCAACGTGCGCAGCCTGGCCTACGATCCCGGCGATCCCAACCGCATTCTGCTGGGCACCAGTTCGGGGCAACTCTTTATCTCCCAGGACGGGGGAAGGTCGTGGGCGATTTTTGCCCACATCGGCGCAGGCGACGACTACGTTCTCGACCACATCGTCTTTGATCCCACCAACCCGGCAACTGTGTATGTGTCGGCTTGGGGACTGTTCAATGACGACGATGGCGGCGTCTTCCGCTCCGATGACGGCGGCCGTACCTGGCGAGAACTGATGGGAGCTCATGGCAAGTCGATTCGCGCCCTGGCCATGGCGCCCAGCGATCACAACACGCTGGTGATTGGCGCACTCGACGGGGTGTTTCGCTCCAGCGATGGCGGCGCCACCTGGGTACGGATAACGCCCGAGAACCACATGGCTATCGAGAACCACTCCTCGCTGAGGAATTTTGTTTCCGTTGCCATCGATCCGCAGAATCCCGATGTCATCTACGCAGGCACGCGACACCTGCCGTGGAAGACCACCGACGGAGGCGCGAACTGGCACAACCTGAAGGAAGGAATTCTCGACGATTCTGATGTATTCAGCATTATCGTGGATCCCAAGGTGCCGTCGCGGGTTTATGCCAGTGCCTGCTCGGGCATCTACAAGAGCGACAACGGCGCCGAAGTTTTTCATCGCGTCCAAGGACTGCCGCATTCCGCAATTCGCACCCGGGTACTGCGCCAGGATCCGCAACGGCCTTCGATCGTCTACGCCGGCACCACCGGCGGACTCTGGAAGACGGCTGACGGAGGTACCAAGTGGTCGCTTGTCACATCTCCTGACGTCATCGTGAACGATGTGCTCATTGATCCTCGCGATCCGAATCGCGTACTGGTTGCGACCGACCTCCGCGGAGTGCTGGTCAGCAATGACGGTTTCGCGCACTATGCAAGCTCGAACCAGGGGTTCTCCCATCGCGTGGTGCGCGCTGTGATCGTGGATCGCAAAGACCCGAGCCGGCTCTATGTGGGAGTGGCCAATGACAAGGAGCAGGGCGGCTTGTTCCTCTCCGACGATGCCGGCAAGAATTGGCGGCAAGCCAGTCGCGGGCTGGCGGGGCGCGACGTCCTGAGCCTCCAACAGGCAGAGAATGGGACGCTGTTCGCAGGTACGAATCACGGTATTTTCCAGCTCGCATCGGTGGGCGCTTCGTGGCTGCCGATGAAGATGATTTGGGGTGCGGTACCGGAATGGCAGCCGAAGCCGGCGGAGGCGGAGCCCGTGCCTTCCGAACCGAAGTCCTCAAAGGCGGCTGCGACCACCAAGCGCAAAACTGCGGCTTCGAATCCAAAGGTCCCGCCGGAGCCAGTGATTCCGCTGGCTACCGCCCCGCGAGTGCGGTCGTTGCAGATGGGTGAGAAAGCCTGGTTTGCGGCCACCGATGACGGGCTGTTCATCAGCGTGGACGAGGGACAGAAGTGGTATGGCCAGTCGGTTGAGGGTGATCGTGAGTTCAGTGTGGTCAACTGCTATGAGAACGGCACGGTGACGCTGGCCGGCCTCAAGGGTGCTTACATCTCACGGGATGAGGGCAAAACGTGGACGACCGTGGCCCTTCCCAGGTATGTAAGCGGAGTTTACAACTTGACGCTGACGCCCGGTTCCACTCTTTGGCTGGGGACCCGCCAGGGCGCGTTGCGCTCCACCGATGGCGGGCAGAGTTGGGGGTACATGCTGGGCGGCCTTCCTAAGGACGACGTTCTGGAGGTTGCTTATGACTCCAGCGGCCAGCGGCTATTGGCTACAGCCCTCCATTCCCATGCCGTGTTCCAGAGCAGAGATGACGGAAAAAGCTGGCAGAGCACACCTGAGGCAGGAGTCTCGATTCGCGCGGCCTTGAATTACAAGGGACACTTGCTGGCCGCATCTTTCTACAACGGTCTGCTGCTTGAGCAAGGGAGTGACGTGGCGTCGCTTCGACATTGATTCCCTTTCCACGCATGCGATGGGGAAAATGATGTAGGAGGACTGGCTCGATGAACGGGCGCGCTCAGGCGTTTCTACTAGAAGCAGACGAGATAACACGGCGCTTGTTCATTCCCGAAAGCAGTGACGAGGAGTTTCGCGAGGGGTTGTACGTCGAAGATGTCCGTGAACAAGTCCGCCAATTTAATCACGACGCCGATTTTCTACGACGTGCTGGACTAAGCTTTCCGTGCGTCCGAATGGACGAGAATACTGACGTACCTGTGGCTCTTTCGGGCTGTTTCGATGGTCCTTCGCCGTTCCAAACCGTCGAATACTTCAAGCAGTTGTTTGATCGTTGGAGTCAGCGAGACGCACGGAGAAACGTACTCAACGATGTAGACAAAACCGTTGAGGCTGTTCGGCGAGGCGTGGCAGATTTCCTGTCGTCACGTATCGCGTCGGTGGTGGATTTTCTTCAATCCAATGGAGCGAGCCCCTACCCAGTGGCACGCTTGTCACTCCCTCGGCGTGGCCGACGGCTAAAGACTGTCGGTTTTGTGGTTACCGTGGATTCCTCGACGCCTGGGCTCTGCATCCATGTGTCGCCCTCTTTTCGACTCGACTGGCGCTATTTTGGTGCGCCGTCGCCAGCAACGTGCTCGCTCACTGGCGGAATTTACAGATTTGCGGTGGATGGCGGACCCTACGCGACGGTCATGCCGGATCTAGCCAAATTTGACATCCCGTACGGGACAGTTTCTCCCACATTGAAGCTATGATCGACCATCCTGCGTTCCGAGAGCTATTCGCTCGATGACGAGTTTCATCCTCCGCCTCGGCTTCGGGACTGCTTTGCGATAACGCTGTTATCGCCAACGATCTGGCTAATCTAATCGCGGCTTTGGATTCAGGAAGTGCGAACTGGGGCGCCGGCACAGTTTCGGGAAATCCTGGTACCTCTGTGTATACGTTGTTGGCGTAATCAATGTAGGTGATCAACAATCCGCGGTAAGCAAGGCGGGGCGGTGACCATTCCGCGGTAGCGGCCAATGCTGAAAGGTTTGGAGCGGGAGACGGGGATCGAACCCGCGACCAACGGCTTGGGAAGCCGTGACTCTACCACTGAGTTACTCCCGCTCAAAAAACGCCTTAGAGATCCCACGCTGCCGCTCGGGATTTCGCCTGCGGGCTCAGACGCCCCCAAAACGGCTCACGTTACCCCTGCTCAGCGCGTGGTGAGCAAAGTGTAACACCGCCCAAATTTGCCCGCAATTTACTGCCTTCTCACCTACCAGCGGGGCATCTTCGCTGTCTGCAAAATAGCGTAAGAGCGGGCGGTGCATCAATTCCGGATTGAGCGAATATGAGCAGATCTCAGCGAGTTAATGAACACCACTACCGAAGTAGCGAGCTTTGACACTGTTTCCAAGCGACTGCTACTATGAATTGTATCTCCCGCCATGCCAACGTCCCCGTCGTCTAGCCCGGCCTAGGACATCGCCCTTTCACGGCGGTAACGCGGGTTCGAATCCCGCCGGGGACGCCAACAAATCAATGTCTTACAAGCGTCCGGTTCATTCTCTCCACAACAGCCCACAACAATCATGCGTGAACAACCTTACCCGTGCGCATGATCAGATTCGCCCGCATCCGACTGTATTCCGTATCCAGTCACAGCCGCCGGAGATTATTGACGACACTTGACCGCTGTCGCGGCCTTCGTAGTTGCGCCACTTGCAGGCATGCGATAATCGTGCGCACGAGGCTGCCACGATGAAAAAGTGCGACATCGTCATGAAGGGTGGGATCACCTCAGGAATCGTCTATCCCGGGGTGGTATGCAAACTAGCCGAAAAATACGACTTCCAAAATGTCGGAGGAACGTCGGCGGGAGGTATCGCGGCAGCACTTACCGCCGCAGCCGAGTTAGCACGCCGTCAAGGGCGCGATGTATTTCCCGAGCTGGCGAAAGTCCCATCTTTTCTCGGCGCCGACGCTCCCGAGCCGGCGAGCGGTTCCAACCTGTTCAATCTCTTCCAGCCACAGCCGGGCATGAAAGGTCTATATCACTTGGCCACCGCGTTTTTGCTGAAAGGCTTTGTCCCGGTTGCTCGCGCTGTGCTTCGGGTGTTGTGGCTGGAGTTCTTACTCGGTGTCGCTTTCGGCGCCGTTGTCATCTATTTCGGTTGGCAAAACACGGGTTTGAAGTTTGGGCTGGTCGTGGCACTGGGCATTCTAGCCATGATCGCCGCCGTCTTGCTGATCAGTACCCTGGGCTTGCTGGTTCGACTGCGGCGCTTGTCCAGCCATCACTATGGTTTCTGCTTCGGCTATACGAAACGCACCAGCGACAAGCAACCCATATCGTTGGTCGAATGGCTAAACGAGAGACTCAATAGCTTTGCCGCGCTGCCGTCGGAAGAGCCTCTGACCTTTGGCCACTTGAGTCGGTGCGTCGACGCCGACAACCTCAACGGCATCACGCTGAAGATGATCACGACCTGCCTGACCTTTGGCCGGCCGTTTACTCTTCCCTTTGAGTCGCACCAGTTCTACTTCTCCCCTTCGGAACTGAGCAATTACCTTCCAGCCGAAGTCATCGCCTGGATGGAAAATCACCCGCCCCAGCCGACACATGCTGAAGATCATCCGAAGAGGAAAATTGATCTGACCGGCTTGAAGCCATTGCCTGACGCCAACGACCTTCCTGTAATTCTGGCGGTGCGGCTGAGCTTGAGTTTTCCGTTCCTGTTTTGTGCAGTTCCTCTCTACGCCGTGGACTTCACTCGCAGGGAGAGGGGACCCGGCGACCCTGTGCCCGCAAAACGTACTCCGGGAGATGCGCTTGGCCCTGATGACCCATTTACAGCAGAACGGGTGTGGTTTGCCGACGGCGGTATTACCAGTAATTTCCCCTTTCATTTGTTCGACAGCCCGATCCCTCGATGGCCGACCTTTGGTTTGGATTTGGACGACCTGCGGCCCGACATGACAGACAACTCTCCCCGCACGTGGATGCCGACTTCAAATGGCGGCGGTATCGCGCCGGTCTGGACCCGGCTGGGCACTCTTCCAAGCTTCACCGGCGTTGTACCTTTTGCCTCTTCCATGATCGACGCCGCGCGTAACTGGATGGACAACCTTCAGTCAACCGTCCCCGGATATCGCGACCGCATCGTCCATGTTTTCCTGAACCAACGCGAGGGTGGCCTGAACCTGAACATGCCACCCGACGTGGTCACCGCTCTGAGCGGGTACGGCGAACAAGCAGCCGACCATCTTATCCAGCATTTCGTTGATGGAACTGATGGCGGAAAGCCTACGCCCATGACGTGGGACAACCATCGTTGGATTCGATACCGGTCCAGTACCTTGCTGCTTCAGGAATTCCTTGCCGGCTACGCATCTTCCATCGAGAATCCCGCGCCGGGCGACTCCGGCATCATGACGCTGGTCGCCAGAGGTAAGACCGACCCACCGCCAACGGGATATAGATTCTTACCGGAGCAGCGAGAGATTGCGCTTGGATTCACCGAACAACTCAGAAAGTTGGGTGACGAAATGAACGACAAGGATCTGCAAACGAACGCCCCCCGACCCGAACCCGCGCTTCGTGTGCGGCCAAAATTCTAGGGGGGCAGCGTTCAAAGAACGGCTTTGTGTCAGCGGACGGATCCGAGTGGGTTGAGCGGGTCGTAGGCGAATCCTGCCCTGAAGCCATGGTCTGAATCTGCACCTAGTCTGCACCCGACACCTGGGACATGCTTGCATAAGTGATACGACAGGGCCTGATTTCGTTCAATCATCTTAATACAACTCAGCTAAGTCTGTTCTCGTCAGCTTCTTACACCGTAATCCAAAATTAAGTTGCTTTTCGCCAGACTCGGAGTGATATTCGTCGGGTAATCGCGCCGTAGGCGGTCGTTCCGGGAGGCAAGTTATGACGTGTTCCGAACAATGCCGTAGTTTCGTTGGCCTGCCAATCGCAGCCGTCGCCACCCTCTTCATGATGTTCGCGGCCTTGCCGGCGCCGGCGCAGACTTTCACCGTTCTGCACAACTTTGAGGGATCGGACGGCTGGCAGCCTTTTGCCGGCTTGACGATCGATCCTGCCGGCAATCTCTACGGCACGACCCAATATGGCGGCATCTTGAATTGCGACGGAGGGGGACCGGCGGGTTGCGGCGTGGCCTACAAGCTGAAGAAACTCGATTCCAGTTGGGTTCTCTCCGTGCTCAATGAATTCCAAGGGAGAGAGGATTTTCTTCCCACTGATCCGGGGACGATTACGCTCGGACCGGGCGGCGTTCCCTACGGTGTACAGGCGTTCGGCGGCACCAACGAAGCGGGCCTTTTGTTCCAGCTCCAGCCTCCTGTCACGGCCCCCCGGACGGCCAACGCGCCGTGGTCCTATGCCGTCGACTGGGCCTACGATAGCGGCAACGATGGCGGACAACCTAGCCAGGTCACCTTCGATCCGGCAGGAAACATTTGGGGCGCGGAAGGAGATGGCGGCCCTCCGGGAGCTGAAGGAATTGTCTATGAGCTCACTCCGTCGGCCAGCGGCTGGAACCAGACAATTATTTATAGCTTTCTCGACCCGGACGGCTATGAGCCCGCGGGGCCCGTCGACGTTTCGCTGGATCCATCGGGCAATATTTATAGCGTTACGCGGGCCGGAGGCAATCAGCAGTGCGGCGGCGGGGGCTGCGGCACGGTATATGAGTTGACACACACAAGCTCGGGCTGGAGCGTAACTTATCTTCACGTGTTCCAGCAGGACACTGAAGGCGGCGACCCCGGCCCGCTGGTGCGCGACAGCTCCGGCAATCTGTTTGGCCTTACCTGCCGGTATGCGTCAGACAACGGCGGCACAATCTGGGAGCTGTCCCCCTCCGGAAGCGGTTGGGTGTTCACGGTCTTGTACAGCTTCCCCTGGCAAACCCAGGAATTTGCGGGTCCGTTTCGCCCGGTTATCGGCGCCGATGGCGCTCTGTATGGAGTGAACAATTGGGGCGGCGCCAATGACTATGGGAGCGTCTACAAACTGGCGCCCGCGGGCAGCAGCTGGAACTACACCGATGTCTATAGTTTCACTGGCGGTGCGGATGGCTGTTATCCTCGAGGCCCCGTGGCGCTCGATCCTGCCGGGAATGTTTACGGCACGACCCAGCAGTGCGCGTTAGGTGGTGGCGACGTTTGGGAGGTTGTGCCTTAGGCTGTTCTGTCTATCGCAGCCGCCGCAATCCTTACCGATTTGGTGAAATCTTCCAGGACAGGACTTTTGGATAACCTTGCTGTACCGCGGACCATCGCCCCTATATCGGGGACCCTCAATCCCACCAAAAGAAACAGCGCCCACCCTCTGCCAACTCCTTCGCGAACGTGGCGACGGCCTGCGGATCTCTGGCCGAGACCTGCACGTCGGGGCAGAACTCGGCAATGCGGGCGGCGAGGTTTTCGCTATTTTGGATTGGCTGCGCAAAACCCAAATCCATGAAATCGAACCCCACGCCGATCACGGTCAGCGGGTGCCCGCGACGGGTCTCGGCGCACCAGTTCACAACATCGCGCGTGTCGTGGCCATAGTTGGCGGCGTTGGTGCCACAGGCGGCGATCGCGGCCAGCGGTTCGTTCAGCGGAAACAGTAGCAGCCGCTGCAACGACGTCTCCGCCAGCCCGGTGTAGACCAGCGTATAGCCCTTGAGTGCCACCTCGGCCTGCAGCCGTTGCAGCAATTGCAGCGGTACCTTCTGGCCGGCAGCTGCGGGCGCGGCCTGCTCGTAATGCGCGGCCAGCGCCTTGTCCAGTAATGACGAGTAGTGGATGACGCCCTTGCGCCGTTTCCATGGCAGCGGCTTGGCGCGCAAGATCGCGCCGATGCGCGCCGCCTCCGCCTTGAATTTCTCGTCGGCCAGAACAGCACATTGTTTCAGCGCACCACGCACACTCTCGTAGAAAAATTCGTTGCTCTCTTCCGGGCCGCCCGCGTAGGTGTGGAGCAGATAGTAGACATCGCTGGATGCGAAATGCTTTGCGAATTCAAGGACACTGCATGGACTTTTTACGCCTTCCGCAGCGCCGCTTTCGCGCTTGGCTCCGAGTCGAGATGCCCTCAGAAACTCTAACGGTTTTTGACGTTTCCGGTTCGCCTTCTCTATCACTTCCGCCGGCACCTGGGCGTGCACGTCGGCGCCATTGTCGAGCAAGAGTTGCAATATGTCCGTGGGCTTCTGGGAGCCGAACGCCAATAACAATGCAGGTCCCGACTTTCGCGTCTGGTTGGGGCTGAGACCATGTTCGATCAGACAGCGTACGATCTCCGCATTGGGCTTGGCAAAGGCGCAGGTCCAGAGATCACCACCGTCGACGTCGCGCGTCGCATGCACATTGGCGCCCGCAGCGCACAGTATTTTGACCAATTCCACATGGCCTGCCGCGACGGCGAACATCAGCGGCGTCTGGCCATGCTCGTCGCTTTGCTCAACATCGGCGCCTGCATCGAGCAACGCCTTCACGCGATAGAGCGTACCGGTGGCCGCCGCCTCACGGAGATTCAATGCACTGGCTGCGTCCCGCTTTTCATAGGCTGTTTCGAGATAGGCGATAACCCGCTTGAACTTGGCTTCCTTCGCATAGGTCAGCGCGGTCCTGCCCTTCTTGTCTTTGGCGCCCAGGTCCGCGCCCGCCTGCACCAGCAACTTGACCGCCTCCAGGCTGGATGTGTTGGCGGCGATCATGAGCGGAGTAATGTGAGCGGCATAATCCTCGGAATACTCCACCGCATAATCCGCCACCGGCATCGATGCCAGGGCCGCGTTGACAGCCTTGGCGATGGAGAGCGACTGTGTGTCGGCATCGGCATCCGGCTGCGCTGACGCAGCTTCCCTTGCCGCCTCCTGAGCGCGGGCGACCCGTCTGCCGAGCGCAAGGCCGCGCTCATAGGCTCCGTCGAAAAAGGGTCCGTGCAGTTGGGCCATGGCATCTGGCTTAGCGTTGGGATCGGCTCCGGCTTTCAGCAGCGCCCGCATCGCCGCCGTACTGCCCCGAGCGGCGGCAAAGGTAAGTAGGGGCCATTTGTTCCAACCGTGAACGGCAAAGGTGAGTAGCGGCAACTCGGGTCCGAGGTCATGCGGGCAGTTTATGCGAGTGTTGGCGCTCATACCCGCGGCGAGCAGCAACTCCACGATTTCGGAATTGTCTTGCCGCACCGCATCGACGAAGCACCGGTGATACTCGACCGCATTGCTGTCCTCCAGTGGCACACGCTGAATCGCCGAGCGGACGGCGGCAGGGTCGCCGGCGTTGACGGCGTCGTACAGCGAAAATCGCTCCACCGAAAGCAGTAGCTTGACGATCTCGGCATCATCTTGTTCCACCGTATGAGCCAGCGCCTTGCGATAATCGTCAGCAGCGCTTTCCGCAAGGCGCGCCGGCTGAAGATTGTGGTGGATTGCGGCAAAATTGCGGGCGACGACGGCGTCGAACAGGCAAAATCGCTCAATCGGCTGGGTCCGGCTGTGCTCCACCAGCAAAGCTGCTATTTTGATCTGCCCATCGGCGAACATCCGCCCGCTGATCGATTTTTCCCGGCTCTTGGAGGCGCGTAGTCCGGCGGTAAGCGCCTCGGCCAGCAACGTTTCGCCCCGCTGGCCTTTGGCGAAGATGTCCGCCCCCTGCTCCAGCGCAATTCTTGCCCACTCGGGGTTGTAATTCAGTAGGGCGGTAGCCAAAGCGTGCGTTGGGTTCGTGGAAGGCGGCGGCGGAATGGACACGGCAGATCTCCCGGAACGGAAGGGCTAAACGCCCCTCGTTCATGGCATGCACTTCGCCGACGGGTGCTCACCGTTTCGTCCGATTTTCGCGAAGGATGAGAGCAAGTCGGTCTCCCGAATCCACAATATGGGCGCCTGCCAGTGGCAGTCAATATGTTCTGAACCGGTCTTTCGCCGGCGGGTCGGTCAACCATCATTGGCCGACGGATGGAGTTGGTACCCGCGAGGATATTCAATTCGCAGCCTTTCCCGCTAGTGCCTGTGGGCGACGCGAATCCTGCAAGAAGTAGAGTGAGGTCGTCTAGCCTTGCGTTCCCTGATTCCTAAAATTTGTGTAATTTTGTTCAATCTGCAGCGTACTGCTTTATGGACGCCAAGGGAAACAAGGCGAAAGGATCGTAGCCCCCGCGAGGGCGAAGCCACGCAGATGGAGGGGCCGGATCTAGAGAGCGTAATCGAGCGCGCACAAGGCCACGATGCCGAGGCGCTGGGGGAGATCTATCGCCTGTATGTCCGGCGCGTATTCGGCTTGTGCCGTTACATGCTGGACTCACGGGAGAGCGCAGAAGATGCCACCAGCGAAGTCTTCCTCAAGCTGCAGCGCTCAATCGAGAGCTACGACGGGTCGATACCTTTCGTCAGGTGGCTGCTGCGGGTGACCGGCAACCAATGCATTGACGCTTTGCGGCGCCGGAAGCGTGGACGGCAGGTGATTGTGGAAGTTGAAGAAGGAGTCGCGGTCATCGACGTAGCCAGTCCGGAGCCGTCTCCGCTGAGTGCAGTCCTCAGCACGGAAGAGAGGGCGCAGGTGCGGGATGCCATTTCACATCTGCCGGAGAATTATCGTGTGCCGCTGGTCCTGCGCTATTACGGCGAATTGAGCTATGACGAAATCGCACAGCAGTTGGACTTGCAGAAGAATTACGTGGCGGCGTTGATATTTCGGGCCAAGCAGGAGCTGCGCCGGAAACTGGGCCACAGGAGCAAGTGATCATGGAATGTTATTCGGAACAGATCCTCTCTATCTTCGTTGACGGTGAAGCGGCGATGGAGGAGGCGCAGGGCCTGCGAGACCACCTGGCCACGTGCCGGCGTTGCCGGCAACTGTTAGACGCATTACGCGCTGAGAACCGTGTTCTTAGCGAAAGTCTGCAAGAGCTTCCGGAAGAAGCGGCCAGCCCGGCAGGCTTGCCCCAGTTGCCCCGGTCTTTGGCGTGGAGTGACTTGGCGGTCGTGGGCGCGGTGCTGGCGCTAGGTTCCATCGTTGTCCCTTGGATCGATGAGCTGAATATTCCGGAAGCGCTGCAATGGTTAAATCCCTTCAGCGTAAGCGGCCGCACCAACCTGCTCTTCAACCTTTCTTATTACTTTGCACACGGAGGTACTGCCATGTTGTCTGACTATGCCGCTTTCGTCGGGAAGATTCTTTTGCTATTGCTGTTTGTCGGCAGCGCGCTGCTGCTGGGACGCCGACGGCGACTACAGCAACCTGGCCTGCGCTTGCTTGTCGTGCTGCTTGCGTTGTCGTTGCCTGGCTTTGCCCTGGAGCGGCGTCACAGTGAGTTCGTCACGGTAGCGGCGAACGAGACTGTAGACGACACACTCATGGCGGCCGGCGACATTGTGCGCGTGGAAGGCGTGGTCAACGGGGACTTGCTGGCTTTTGGCGGCACTGTGGAAGTGCGTGGCACCGTCAAAGGCGACTTAGTGAGTTTTGCCAAGAGAACTGTGGTGAGCGGAACCGTGGAAGGCAACATCTTCAACTTTTCGAATTCGCTCGACCTGGACGGGCAATTGGGCCACAGCCTCTACGGATTGCTGCAATCCTTGCGTGTGAATGACCAGGGTCGCGTGGGCCAGGGAATGATGGTTGCCGCCGGCGACGTCAGCCTCGAGGGCGAGGTGAAGCGCAGCGTGACCATGTACGCCGGCAATGCCGATGTGAGCGGCAGGATCGGCCGCGAAATCACCATGACCGGGGATAGCCTTACCCTGACTAATACCGCCCGAGTCGGCGGTGGCCTGAGCGCTCGCGTCCGCGACCTGAAAAACGTACACATCGCCGACGGCGCGACGATTACGGGCGCACGTGACATCCAAGTGCGCGTGAGGCAGAGCCATTTCGCGCGTCCCAAATTCTACTTCTTCCAAGCTGTCTGGCTTGCCGCTGCCATGCTGGTGGGATGGTTAGGCCTGCTTCTGTTTCCCGGCTTCTTCCAGGGCAGCACGCACGCGGTGGGCTCAAGCTGGCGCAGCCTCGGGCTTGGGTTTGCGGTTCTGGCGGGCGTGCCTGTCGCCATGGTCGTGACCGCCATCACGCTGGTTGGCCT
The DNA here is from genome assembly GCA_049516475.1 of Candidatus Korobacteraceae bacterium. Classification (GTDB taxonomy): domain Bacteria; phylum Acidobacteriota; class Terriglobia; order Terriglobales; family Acidobacteriaceae; genus Bog-257. The sequence continues at coordinate 22,993 of JBEKTC010000006.1, forward strand.
TCCGGTCTCGCTGATGTTGCTCGCGATGTATCTGGTTGCGATCTACCTGGCAAAGCTTTGGGTTGGAGCATTCCTGGGGCAGATGCTTCTGAAGCCAACTGGGGCGACTAAGAGCGATTGGCTGCTGGGACTATTGGTAGGCCTGCTGATCCTCACCATCGTCGGGCTCATCCCTTATCTTGGCGGGCTGGTCCGCTTCGGTGTGGTTTGCCTGGGGTTGGGTGCGTTTGCCTGGCAGCTTTATCGGGTTGCGCGACCGCCAATAGCTACTCAGGCCTTGTTGCCCTAAGATCGCCATTTCACCCGCAACCGTTCCGACGAGCAGGCACGAGCTATTTGGAGCTTGGCACGGTCGGCGAAAACCTGACCTCGCATGACGGAGCTCGCCCAGGAAAGACGACTTCCAAAGCCGAGCTGTCGGTGATGGCTATCACCCACCGGTGGTTGACTAACCGACCCAGCCGAGCGGAAGGCGTCACTTCCTTAGGCGACAGCAGTCACCGACAAACGAGCTCCAACAAGCTGAAATAAGGGAAGCTTGCTGATGTCACCAACTTCGCCACGCATTCCATCAGAGCGTGGGAAGCGTCATCTGAAGAAAGCCAGCCGTATGCTACTCGCCGAAAGCGAAGGAGGGGTATCGAATGACCAGAACGCTAGCCGAGGTACTGGAGCAGTCCGGTACTCCGATCCGATTGCAGGCCGGCGGCAAGGCTCCTGACACAGTGGTTGATCGCGAAGTAAAGAAGGAGCCCTGCCCACGCGCGAAAAAGCTTCGGGATTTGTATTTCCAAACGCTTTCATCTGCGACCAATGAGTTTCCCTATTGGTATACCCGCAAGTACTTCGAACTCGACGGCGAGGTCCCGGTGGTCCGCCGGGCCGCAGCGCTGAAGGAAGCGTTCTCCCATCTGACGCCGGCAATCCTGCCGGGAGAACTGTTGGTAATGGGTAAAGCGCACTATTACCGCGGTTCCTTTCCAATGCCCTGGCTATCGGAAGCTTATTACATGGCCAAAGAGGACGAACTCTACAAAGCCGCATTGGCCAAGGGCAGCTCCAGCGTTGACGAACTTTCGAAGTTCGGCGCTGGCGGCGGAAACGTCACCGAGAGCTTTGGCAATGTCGTTTCCATCGCGGGCAAGTTTGGCATGCGACGGGAGGAGGTTCCAGCCCTGCTGCACACCGCCAGGGAATGGGTGGGCAGGTCGGTAGACGATGTCGGACACAAATACGAGCAAATGGTGCCCGAATACCCCATGAAAGAAGCCATCATGCGCGCCATCGTCTGCATGTTTGACTCGGGCTACACGCTGCCGCAGGGTCGTGAGGTCGTTAATTACTACTATCTGCTGGAATATGGCTTCGATGGTTTGATCCAGATCGCCAAGGAGCAAAAAGCGGCGGTGGCAGGACGCGCAGGTGGCGACGGCCTGACCGGCATGAACCGCCTTTACAACTACGAGGCGGTCATCCTGATTCTGGAAGGCATTCAGACCTGGATCCTGAACTACGCGAAGGAAGCGCGCCGTCTCGCAGACTTCGAGAGCGAGCCGCAGCAGAAGAAAGAGTATCAGGAGATTGCTCAGCGACTGGAATCGGTAGCGCACAACAAGCCAGCGACGTTCCCCGAAGCCATTCAGATGATCTGGACAATCCACGTTGCCGTTCTGAATGAAGATGCCATATCCGGCTTGTCGCCGGGTCGCGTAGGCCAGGTCTTGTTTCCGTACTATGTGCAGGACAAGGCTGTAGGCAGCATCACGAATGACGAGGTTCTGGAATGGCTGCAGTTGCAGCGCGTGAAATTCACCTGTATCGACTGCTTTGCCTCGACGGGTGTCGTGGGTGGTGTACTCTCCGGCAACACATTCAATAACCTAAGCCTGGGCGGACTAACCAAGGACGGCAGATCGGCAGCTAACGATTTGGAAAAACTGATCATTGAAGCTGCCATCCGCTGCACCACTACCCAGCCCACCCTCACCGTCCTGTACGACGACAAGCTGCCTGAGGACTTCCTGCTCAAGGCGACCGAATGCAACAAGACCGGCACTGGATATCCGGCGTGGGTGAACAATCGGGGCGCGATCGATTTCCTCGTGAACCAGTATGGTCCGGAAGGCATGACGGTGGAAGAAGCGCGCGCCGTGGCGATCGGCGGATGCCTGGAAACGTCACCGTGTTCCTGGCTTCCGCTGCACTTGAATGACAAGGAGTACTGGATTCCGGGCGGCTCCGGCCAGCCGACCAGCGTCGGCGTGCACTTCATTTCGCTGCCGAAGGTTCTTGAACTGGTATTGTTCGACGGCGTCGACCAGAGGACCGGGCAGCCAGTCTATCCGCCGCACGGCAGGAAGCTGGAAACCTATGAAGAAACCGTTGCGGTCTTCGAAGACTACTTCCGCAAGACGGTAGACTGCCTGGCCACTACCAACAACATCCAGCACGACATCTGGCGCAAGCAGAACATGGCGGTTTTCAACTCGCTGCTCAAGCCGGATTGTCTGCTCAAGGGCCACCTGATCAATGAACTTGGTTACCGCTATAACGGTACCTATAACGTCGAATCGTGCGGAACGATCAACCTGGTCAACAGCCTGGCCGCAATCAAGAAGGTCGTGTTCGACGACCGTGCAGCCAGCCTCGAGGATCTCAAGCACGCATTAAGGGACAACTTCGGTTTCAAGGAAGCCTCGGAAGTTGGCTCGTTCTCACTCGCCGACCAGAAGAAGAAGGATGGCGGCGGCAAGTGGGACTACATCCACTATCTCTGCCTGACTGCGCCCAAGTATGGCAACGACGATCCGTATGTAGACACCATCCTGAGGGACTGGGAAGACTGGTTCTGCACGATGTGCCACGACTACGAGTCGCTGAATGCACGGCCCCTGTATGCCTGCCAGATCTCGGTTTCCACCCACGCTCCCATGGGCATGGCGACAATCGCCACCCCAGATGGCCGCTTAGCCGGCACTACTTTCGCGGACGCCTCTATGTCGGCCTATCCCGGCACGGACCGCAACGGTCCCTATGCGCTGTTCGAATCGGCCACTGTGTGGGACCACTCGATGTCGCAGAACTCACAGATGAACCTTAAACTGCACCCGACCGCGGTGGGTGGCACGCAGGGATGCAAGAAGTTATTGGCTCTCACTCAGGCTTACATGCGGAAGGGCGGTTTCCATGTCCAGTACAACGTCGTGGACAGCAAGATGCTCCGCGACGCGCAACAGAACCCGGACAACTACCGCGACCTGATGGTCCGCGTAGCCGGCTTCACGCAGTATTGGGTGGAAATCGGCAAGCCGATTCAGGATGAAGTGATTGCCAGAACCGAATACGAGGGGGTATGACCGATGAACACCATGCTGAAACACATGGACTGCCGGAACTTCGCCGCCGTGGATGTGGCGAAAGGTATCTGCCATCGCACGAAGGGATTGGTTCTGGCGGATGCGGAACAGTGCGAGCACTTTATCGCCACTCAGAAATGTAAGTTCTGTGATCACTTTGTTGAGGGCGTCCAGTATTTAGGTACCTGCAATGCGGTCCCCCGGAAGCCGATGACGTATCCCGACCTGATCACGGTGACTTGCGAGATGTTCACGGCCGCTCCCGCGAAGGCGTAGGTAACTGTGAGGATCGAGGTTTTTGATCTGAAGGTGAGCTTGGCAAACGAGCGGCACATGCATGAGGGTGAAAGCAGGGGCCTGATCTTCGATATCCAAGGCCACTCCATTCACGACGGACCGGGCGCGCGCACGCTGGTCTTCCTCAGCGGGTGTCCGCTTCGCTGTGCCTGGTGTTCAAACCCGGAAGGCCTCGTATTGCGGCAGCAACTGATCTACAAAGCGCAGCTCTGCAAGGACTGCCCGGCGCGCTGCGTACCCGGATGTCCCAGAGGCGCGGCACAACGGTCGGAGAATGACGGTTCGTCCATCCTTTTTGATCGTATGCAGTGCGATAGCTGCGACACCATGGAGTGCGTCAAAGTCTGCTATATGCGGGCGCTGCAGACCAGTGGCAGATGGTACACGGTTGACGAACTCATTCGGCTTTTCAGCCGCGATCGCGGCTATTGGGGTCCGGAGGGTGGCATCACTCTCACCGGCGGCGAACCGCTTCTGCAGCAGGAGTTCGTTCTCAATCTACTGGCACGCTGCCAGGAGGCCGGCATCGCAGCATGTGTTGAAACCAGCGCCTATGTTCCTCGAACCGTACTGCTGGCCGCGTTGCCCTATATCCAATGGCTGTTCATCGACATTAAGCACATGGATTCGGGCAAGCACAGGGAAGGTACGGGTGTCCCGAACGAACTTATTCTCGACAACATTCGCTGCATCAGGCGCACCAACTGGCCAGGACGAATGGTGCTACGAACGCCTATTGTTCCTGGCTTCAACGATACTGTCGCCAATGCGGAAGCAACCGCTGAGTTCCTGACGGAGATAGGTTTGAGCGACATCAACCTGCTGCCATTCCACCGCTTGGGCGCCTCAAAGTATGAGCAACTGGGCCTGAATTACGAATATGCGGAGCAGGCTACCCTGGGTCAAGAAGCTCTTGGGGCGTTGGCTGAGGTCTATCGTGAAAAGGCTATAACCTGCTACCTGGGCGCGGACACGCCATTCTAGCTGTGCGCCGGCGCAAAACGAGATGGGGATTTCGCGACAGCTACGGCAAAACTCCGAGCTGGACTAAGGCTTGTTGGCCAGTTCCTTCAGCCGTTCGGGATGCGTGACCTCTGCTTCGTCATCCGTGGCGAGGTTGACGGCGGCCCATTTGCGCCTGGCGTGGGTGACGGGCAACACTTTGCCGGTAAACGTGTGGCATCTCTCTCCCACCTTCGCGCCGCAGACAGGACATTCAAAATCGGTTGCGTTCATATGCATAGTTTACGACGATGCCCGGCGATATCAAGCTGACGGGGTTACGAAATGACAATCGGGGATATTGTACTTTCGTAACTTGACAGATCGGGCTGGCACGGCGTGTTTCGGTTAGCTGGCGTTCCGTTCGCGCTTCCCTCGTTCGACTACGAAGCCGTTGGTCGCGGGTTCGATCCCGTCTCCCGCGCCAGCTTTCCCAGCATTGGCGGGCTTACCGCGGAATGCTTCCAACCCAGCCGTACTTGCCGGCAATCCGCGCCGAAATCTCCACGCCGCCGTCGCTGCCGATCAGGCCGCGACCTCATCCGTTTCGTGCAGGAAGCTGCGGCCCCGCTTCTCTGGGCCGAACACCAATATCAACGACAGAGCGGCGATCACGACCAGCTCGAACGCAGTCAGCGCCCAGGCATATCCCAGATGGTCGCGCAGCATGAACTCGACGGTGGGGGTCGAGGCGGCAAACAGGATTCCCACCTGATACGTGAACCCCGGCAACAGGCCACGCACAGAGGGCGGCGACAGCTCGTTGAGATGTACTGGAATGATTCCCCACGCACCTTGCACGCCCATCTGCATGATGAACGCGCCCACGGCCAGGATGATCATCGTGCTGCCGAAAGCCCATACCGGGATGATCGCAAGCGCGACTGCCAAGGCTGCCAACATACTGTAGCGGCGTCCAATGCGCTCCGAGAGCAGACCGAAGATGATGGCCCCGGTCACCGCTCCGATGTTGTAGAAGATCGTGATATACGCGACGGTGTTGGGCGCGATGCCATGCCCGTGCTTCAGGAAATCGGGATACAGGTCCTGCGTGCCGTGCGAGAGGCAGTTCATCAGGAACATCAGCGCGATGAGATACAGCGAAAGCCATTTGTGCTGCCATGCGATGCGAGGCCCGTCGATGGTTCGGGTTACGCGGTTCTGCTGCCAGGCTTCGGACTCCGGGACCTTGGTGCGAATGTAGAGCGCCAGCAGCGCGGGAGCGCCACCCACCCAGAACATGGCGCGCCAGCCCCAGTTCGGCAGCACCAGTCGCGCTGCCATCGCAGCCAGCAGGTAGCCAATGGAATAGCCGCTTTGCAGGATTCCGGAGAGCACGCCGCGCCAGCGCACCGGCGCGTGCTCCATCGCCAGCGATGCGCCCACGCCCCACTCGCCGCCCATGCCGATGCCGAACAGCATTCGCAGGATCAGAAACACGGTGAAGTTCGGAGCGAATCCGCACAAGACCTCGATAGTCGCGAAGAACACCACGTTGACCATCAACGGACGACGGCGGCCGTAGCGATCGGCCATCATGCCGAACAGCAGCGCGCCGATGGGGCGCATGGCCAGCGTCGCGGTGACACTGAGTACGATGTCGCGCTTGGGGACGTGGAAGTGCGCGGCCAGCGTGTCGAAGAGAAAGATGACAACGAAGAAGTCGAAGGCATCCAGCGTCCAGCCGAGGAAGCCCGCGGACATGGCATGCCAGCGATCGGAGTTGAAACCGGACTGGGGAGACTCGGTCCGAAGTTCACTCATGATCGAGCGAAAATAACAGACAGGCGGGGGAAGAGCAATGACTTTAACGGGGATCAAGTGAGTTTCGAGTTTCAAGTTTCAAGGAAAAACCTGAACCAGACGAATCGGGATCTTGACGCGGAGTTGACGAGCGGACTTGCGGTCGATTCCGGCTCGACGGGTCACCACCGCAAAACAACTCGAAACTCGAAACTCGAAACTTTCTTCTTTCAATCCATCTGCTGCTTCACGATGTGGACATCCACTGCGGGCGCATCGCGCAGGAAGCGATGCACCGCCGAGAGAAACAAGTATCTGCGCCAGCCGCTGGTGGCCGAGTGTCCGAAGATCACCTGGGTGATGTGTTTTTCGCGGACAAATTCCGCCATCGCCGAGGCGACGTCTTTGCCCTTTAGCCTGACGACCTGCGCGCCCAGGTTCTCCGCAAACTGAAAGTTGGCCTGCAACGAACGCTGCCGCTCGGGCTCGCTGTCGCCGCCGATATCGACATAGACGACGAACAGCTCACCATTTCCCGCCTGCGCCATGCGGGCCGCGCGCGCCACCAGGTACTGCGCCGCCGGATTGGAGCTGACACCCACGGCGATGCGCTCCCGCACTTGCAGCTCCCGGCCGGGATCGATCTCGGACTGGATGTAGGGTTCCAGGCTGCGGTCGACCACCTGCGCTACCTGACGCAGGGCAATCTCACGCAGTGCAATCAAGTTGCTTGGGCGAAAGAAACTGCCCAGCGCGCGGTCCACCCGCTCCATCGGATAAACATCGCCACGGCGCATGCGCGTCGCCAGCGCTTCCGGCGTCACGTCGGACAACACGATTTCATCGACGCGTTTCAACACCCAGTCGGGCACGGTCTCACGCACCACGATGCCGGTGATCTTATGCACCAGCGGAGTCACACTCTCCAGGTGCTGCACGTTCATGGTGGAGAGAACATCGATCTTGTTGTCGAGTAGCTCGAAGACATCCTCGTAGCGCTTGTGGTGCTTGCTGCCTTCGATGTTGGTATGCGCCAGTTCGTCCACCAAAACGACCTGCGGATGCCGCGCCAGAATGGCGTCCACGTCCATCTCTTCGAACATCGTGCCCTTGTAGTTGAGTTGCTTGCGCGGGACGGTTTCCAGCCGTCCGGCCAGCTCCTTTGTGGCTAGGCGGCCATGGCTTTCGACGACTCCAATCACTACATCTTCGCCGCGGCTCTTGCGGCGGATGGCTTCGCTCAGCATGGAATAGGTCTTGCCAACACCCGGCGCGTATCCCAGAAAGAGCTTGAAGACACCGCTCTTTTTCTCCGGAGCGGTTACCTCAAGCCATTGCTCGGGCGTCTTTTGCATGAGCAGTCCATTCTGCGTCACCGCGCGGAAAAAGTCGATTCTGTACAATCGTGCCGTGAGTGCGCAACACCAGTCGGAACCGGAAGGGAAGCAGCGGGCGCGAATCGCGATCTCGCCGAAGCGCCTGCAGTCCCTGCTCTACCGTTATGCGGCCGCCATGGTGACAGTCGCGATCGTGGTCTTTGCTTACACTCGGCTGCCGGTCAACCCGACCACGGTAGCGCTTACGTTCCTGCTGGTAGTGCTGGGCGTTGCCAGCCGCTGGGGATTGACGCTGGCCACTACCACGGCAGTTGTGGCCACGCTGGCGTTCAACTATTACTTTCTGCCTCCGGTCCACACTTTCACGGTTGCCGATCCTCAGAACTGGATTGCGCTGTTGGCTTTTCTGGTCACCGCAATTGTTGCCAGCCGGCTTTCCGAGCGCGCCCGCCGCGAAGCAGAGAACGCCAACCGCCGCCGCAAAGAGGTGGAGCGGCTTTATTTTCTGAGCCAGCAGTTGCTGGCTACGGAAAATGTAATGGAGTTGCTCAACAGCATTCCGCAGTTCGTGCGCGACGCCTTTGGACTGAAGGCTGCGGCCATGTATCTGCCCAAGCGCAGAGAGGTCTATCGGACCGGCCTCGATCATCCGGAGCTCAGCGAGGAACAACTGGAATCCGTGAGCTGCCGCGGCGAGCTGGTGGTTGATGAGGAACAGCAGTTGTGCTTCGTGCCTTTGCGCATCGGCGTAAGACCTGTGGGCAGCCTTGGACTGGAAGGCGCCGTACTTTCTCGCGAGACATTGGAAGCGGTCGGCAGCCTGGTCGCCATCTCCATTGAGCGCGCCGGCGCGGTGGAAACGCTGACGCGCAATGAGGCATCGCGGGAGAGCGAGAAGCTGCGCTCGGCTTTGCTCGACAGCGTTACCCACGAATTTCGCACGCCACTGACCGCAATCAAACTCTCGGTCACCACGCTGCTGTCTTCCGATCCCATCAGTCCTGAGGCCAGGCAGGAATTCCTCACCGTGATCAACGAGGAAACTGATCGCTTGAACCGGCTGGTTGGCGAAGCGGCGGAGATGGCGCAACTCGACGCGCAGCAGGTGGAACTGCGTCGCGAGTCTCATCCTGTCCGCAAAGTGATTGAAGCCGCGCTCGAACGGGCGAAGCAAGTCTTGGCGTGCCGCGAGGTCAAGCTGCAAATCCCCGACGGGTTGCCGGCAGTCTCCGTTGATCTGGAACGCATCGCGGAGGTGCTGGTGCAGCTTCTGGAGAATGCAGCCAAGTATGCGCCTGCGGAAACACCTATCACCATCACCGCTGAGCCGGCAGGCAAGATGGTGAGTATCAGCGTGTCAGACCGGGGTCCGGGGATCGATGACATGGAGCAGTCGCTGATCTTCGAGAAATTCTATCGTGGTCGCGACCAGCGCTATCGAATTCAAGGCACCGGGATGGGACTGGCGATCGCCAAAGCCATCGTCGAAGCCCACGGTGGAACCATCGGCGTGACTTCACAACAGGGCAGCGGTTCGGTGTTTTACTTCACGGTGCCCAGTAGGAGCGACTAGCGACTAGCAACTAGCAACTAGC
>JBEKTC010000007.1:0-30852 GCA_049516475.1 Candidatus Korobacteraceae bacterium
CCGCCTCAGAAGGAGAAACAAAGGGCTTAGACGCTGGCCTGAAGGCCAGCTCTACCTGAATTCTCCTTCGCCACGACTTTTTCAGCAGCCTGTTTCAGGCGTGCATGAATGACTGCCATAATCGCCCGGCGCTTTTAGCGCCTGAGGTAATGTTTTTCTCACCTCAGCGGCTAAAGCCGATTCTTTCTGCGCCTCTAAATGCGCCGCTGAAGCGGTGCTCCACCCATTGTGAAGCGCTTCAATACGGCGAGAATCCCAACGTCTTATCTTCCTTCTGCACCCAGATGTGGGCCTTGTCGGCGATGCGGTCGTTGACGGTGACAACGACCACCACGCCGCTGGACACCGCGAACTTCGAACCGCTATAGCCGTGGGGAACGGCTGCACCGTCCAGTTTGTGGCTCTTGATCAGACCCCATTCACCGCCCGGCCCCCAGTCCTTGATGAAGTCGTCATAGGAATAGCGCGAGTACCTGGCGGGATGTTGTTTCCAATCGGCATCGTGCATCCAGATCCCATAGGCCTGCGCGTAATTCTGCTGCTGCAGAGCATCGAAGAAGTGGTCCACGATGCGCTCTTCCGGCCAGTAACGGAGCTGCCACCAGACCAGGGCGATGACGATCAAGACGAAGACCAGCGCGATGATGAGGTTGCGCTTCTTGCGCGCGGACGCCGCATCGTACGGCTGGGCTTCGAACAAGGTCATGGCGAAGACAGTTTACTCGCTATCAGGCTGCTGAAAAACTCAAAAGCAGATCCCTCGTCGGCCTAAAGGCCTCCTCGGGATGACAAATTCAAAGGACTTGGGACGGCGCATCCGAAGCTGCGCCCCTTCAAAACTCGCCGAAATCGACTTCTTCAGCACCCTGCTATGAGGATGAGCTGACCATCTGCGCCGGCGGTCCACCTATCAGGTGAAAGGGCTGTCTTTACGCGAAGCCCTATTGCGGCTTGCCGAGCGCCTGCAGGCGCTGCACGGCAAGTTGTGCCACCGCGGTGCCGGGCGATTCCTTCTGCATCTGCTCGTAGATGTGGCGGGCATCGTTGGGCTGGCCAATGGATTCATACAGCGAGGCCAGAGCGAGTTGCGCCGTACTCTTGCCGACCGAGACGGTGGGATGATCGATCATCTGCTTGTAGATATCGAGCGCCTGCGGGTTGCGGTTCGTATCGTGATAAACCGAGGCCAGCGCCAGCTTGGCCAGGCTGGCAATCTCGTGGTAGCGGCTGGCTGCCACTTGCTGCAAATCCTTTTCGGCGGTCGCGTTGTCGCCAAGATCCCGGGCCGTGACTCCGGCGAAGTAGCGGGCCACCTGCGCCGACTGGGTGAAGGAGTACTTGCTGGCAATGCGATCGAATTCGGCGTTGGTGGTCTTGTCGCGCTCCTGGTTCGAGGCATAGCTGGGAACGTCAGGAGTAGCCGGAGTCCCGGCGGGACGAACCGGTTCGTTGTATTTCTGGATGGCTTGTGACAACTCCGCGCCGGCCTGCTGGTCACGGTAGTTCACATAGGCCCATCCGCCACCAAGCAAGGCCAGAATCACCGCCAGCACAATTCCGACTGCGACGAGCTTGGAGCGGTGTTCGACCGCCCAGGTGATGGTTTCGGCGGTGGATGTAGTAAAAGAATCCTGTTTAAGCTGATGTCGAGTGTAACTGCGCAATGGCGGTCCTTCTCTGGTTAGTCACAAAGGTGGGAAAACGTTAGTTTATCAGCCAGTGGAAACGCGGGTCAAACCGCTGGAGACGCCGGTAGCGTCTCAGTTTGAAATTGCGGGATGCGGCGGGATGGCAGAAGCATTCGTGCAAATTGGATCAGGAGAGCGATGGGTCGTATTCCTATCTCAATGATCGGCAACTCTCGGCGGCGGTTTTCACGCTTAGCGGCGCAACCTTAGCGCGTTACCGGGGTTTGTCTATCGTGTCGAAAGCTCCGCATGTCAACAAACGGGAGAGAATCTTTCTAACGGCGATGTATGATTCGCGCCATTCTTAATAGTCAGAGCAGGATCGGAATAGGGCTGTCCCGCAATACTCCAGAATGTTTTTTTACGAAGGGTTCCCATGCGAGGCAAGAGACTTTCTATTGGGTTCAGGGCGGCCATAGCAACCCTTGGCGTAGCCCTCTTTGCGGCCATACCCTGCGCAGCTCAGCAGGAAACAGTGCTATACAGCCTCGGCAATGGCACCGACGGCGCACTACCTTTAGCCGGGCTGATCTTCGATGGCGCCGGCAATCTCTACGGTACGGCTTCGATTGGAGGCAGTAACGGACTGGGAGCGGTCTTCGAGTTGTCGCCACAGCAGGGCGGCGGTTACACCGGGACGGTGCTGCACAGCTTCGGCAGCGGCACGGACGGGCAGGTCCCCTACGCCGTTAGCCTGATCTTCGATAGCGCCGGCAATCTCTACGGCACAACCCAATTTGGCGGCACTTACAACGCCGGGACGGTATTCGAGTTATCGCCCAACGGCCAGGGGAGTTGGACCGAGAAGGTGCTGTATAGCTTCGGTAACGGCACCTATGACGGGCAAAACCCTTTCACCGGCTTGATCTTTGACGCTGACGGCAATCTCTACGGCACAACCTACGACGGCGGCCTTTACACCTACGGGACAGCATTCGAGTTGTCGCCCGCAGAAGGCGGGAGCTGGACGGAGACGGTGTTGTTCAGCTTCGGCAACGGTATGGGCATCGGGCGATATCCTCGAAGCCAGCTGATCTTCGATGCCGCCGGAAATCTCTACGGGGTATGCAAGTTCGGCGGCCTATATGGCTACGGAACGGCGTTCGAGTTGTCGCCCAACGGCCAAGGGGGCTGGACGGGCACGACGCTGCACACCTTCAATGACAACGGTTCGGACGGATACCAGCCTTTAGGCGCTCTGATCCTGGATGCGGCCGGAAATCTCTACGGCACGACCTCCGCCGGCGGCATCTATTGCAGCAGCTCTGGCGGCTGCGGCACGGTGTTCGAACTCTCGCCCACAGGAGGCGGGACTTGGACAGAGACGGTCCTGCACAGCTTCGGCAATGGCACAGACGGGCAATTCCCCTTGGGCGCTCTGATCTTCGATGCCAGCGGTGATCTCTACGGCACGACCTCGGCCGGTGGCGTCAACAACTTCGGAACAGTTTTCAAGATGTCGCCGCAGACAGGCGGGGGCTACGCTGAGACAGTGCTGCACGCCTTCGGCGGCAGCGGCGACGGGACCGACCCCTGGTCCAACCTGATTTTCGATCACGCCGGAAATCTCTACGGCACCACTCGGACGGGTGGCATTTATTGCAGTGGTGCTGGCGGCTGCGGCACGGTGTTCGAATTAGCGCCGCCCAAGATTCCCACCACTACCACCCTGATGTCCTCTGCCAATCCCTCCACCGTAGGCGAACCGGTGACGTTTACTGCAACGGTTTCGCCAGCGGGACCGCCCATCCCAACCGGGACCGTAGGCTTCACCGCAAATGGCACGACCATCGCCGGCTGCTCGGCAGTGCCGGTTTCTTCCTCGCGCACCGCCGCCTGCACGACGGCTGCGCTGGCGGCCGGGAGCAACGCTATCGTCGCAACCTACTCGGGCGACGCGAATTATGCCGGCAGTACCGGCTCACTTTCGCAAGTCGTGAACAAAGGCGCCTCGACCACGACCGTGACGTCCGGCCAGAACCCTTCCACCTTTGGAGAACCGGTGACGTTGACTGCGACGGTCGGGCCGGCGGGACCGCCCATCCCAACTGGGACTGTAGGCTTTACTTCGAACGGCACGACCATCACCGGCTGCTCGGCAGTGGTCCTGTCTCCTTCGCGCACAGCGACGTGCACTACCACCACGCTGGCGGTGGGGACAGATACGATCGCCGCGACCTATTCCGGCGATAGCAACTACCTGCCCAGTAACGGCGCGGTTTCGCAGATCGTCAATCCTGTGCCTACACCGGTGCAATTTGTGCCGCTGACGCCCTGCCGCGTGGTCGACACGCGCAACGCTGATGGCACATTCGGTGGACCGGCTATCGGCGGGAATTCATTCCGCAGTTTCCCTCTCTCGCTCAGCGGGAACCCGTGTGCCATTCCGTCCAGCGCCATAGCCTATTCGCTCAATGTCACAGTGTTACCGCAAACCACCCTGGGCTACCTGACCATCTGGCCGAGCGGGGAAGGGCAGCCGATCGTGTCAACAATGAATTCGCCGGACGGGAGGATCAAAGCGAACGCGGCTATCGTTCCCGCAGGAATGCCGTCGGGCTCGGTCAGCGTCTATGTGACGAATACGACCAACGTAATTCTGGATATCGACGGCTACTTCGCCGCGCCGACGCAAGGCAGTTTGCAGTTCTATACGCTGACCCCCTGCCGCATCGTCGACACCCGTAACGGACAGGAGCATGGGATGCTGCAAGCCGGGGTGGAGCGCGATTACACGATTGCGGGAACTTGCGGTGTTCCCAGCAGTGCGATGGCCTACTCCTTCAATGTCACAGTGCTCCCGGCCCGCGGCGGCCTGGATTACCTGACCGTCTGGCCCCAGGGTGAGTCGCAACCTGTGGTCTCCACCTTGAACGACAACACCGGGACGGTGGTAGCGAACGCGGCCATCGTGCCTGCGGGCAGCAAGAACGCAACCGCCTTCTACGCTCACAGCAACGCCACCAACCTGTTGGTTGATGTCAACGGCTACTTTGCCGCGCCGGGAACGGACGGATTGTCACTGTATCCGGTGACGCCTTGCCGCGTGCTCGACACTCGCCAGAACAACGGCCAGCCCTTCAGCGGCGAGAAAATTGTGAACATTGAGGGCAGCGCGTGTGCTCCGCCAGCCAATGCGGCCGCCTACATCTTCAACGCGACGGTAGTTCCGCCCGGCCCCATGCTGTTTCTAAGCTTATGGCCCGATGGCGAGTCGCAGCCAACCGTCTCAACACTGAACGCCGAGGATGGCTTCATCACGTCGAACATGGCGATCGTGCCGACGCTCAACGGTTCCATCGACGCTTACGCTGCTGCCCTGACGCAGTTGCTCCTGGATATCTCCGGCTACTTCGCGCCGTGAGCTGCTAGTTCATAGTTTCCGCGTGGTACGCTGTCGTTGCGTCGGGGATACGTCACCAAACTCTCATCGCCGTCTGCATGAAGGTGATGGACGATTCACCTTTAGTGATGAATCCACCCAGCACTTGGCCACGCTGCACCACCGACGTTGCAGTCGAAAAAATATTTTTTCGCGTTAACTTTCACGAAATCAATCGCTCCCGGAAAAACGGAACGACACCCGTGATTTTTCTCTGGCGTGAATTTTTTTTCGTGCTAGTATCCCTTGCAGCCAAGAAGAAAGCTGTTTGCACAAATGCGGTGCAACGCTCCCGGACACCGCGACGACAGGTTTGCAAAAATGATTTCCGTTTGGGTTTGTACCGCATTTTTTAGGCTGTACTCGATTCCCGTTTCCCGCTAACTAACGATTCGCTGTGCTGAGAGGCCCTCTCGCCTCGGGACTTTACTTATTATGTCTTCTTTTGCCATTGCCTCCCCTAATCCGTGGGTGCGAGTTCTTGACGCGCTGGAAAAAAAGGTCAACCGCAACTCCTACGAGACCTGGCTGAAGCCTACCCGCTACGATCACGCGCAAGGTGCGATCCTGTTCGTGCGCGTTCCCAATCCTGAGTTCTGCCACATCGGCGAGCGCTACGGCGACCTGATCAGCGAAGCCCTGGAGAATCTCGGCCTCGAGTTCCGCGACGTGGAATTCGTCACCTCGGAAGAGCAGCGCGGCGATGGCAAGGCGGCCGGCAGCGCTGGACAGCAAGCGGCCGCCTCCCCTCTCTCTGATAAACCCGTATCCGGACCTGTCACCCAACAACGTTTCGATTGGGATGGAGCGGCGCAATTGAACCCCCGATACACTTTCGACGACTTCGTAATCGGCACCGGCAATCAGTTTGCCCACGCTGCGGCGCGCGCGGTGGCAGAACGGCCTTCGAAGGCCTACAACCCGCTCTTTCTGTATGGCGGCGTTGGCATGGGGAAGACCCATCTGATGCAGGCCATCGGCCACGAGATCAAGATCCGGCTGCCGGAAAAGTCCATCTGCTATGTCTCCGGCGAGCGCTTCACCAACGACATGATCAGCGCCCTGCGTTACAGCAAGATGGGCGGGTTTCGCGACAAGTACCGCAACATGGATGTGCTGCTGGTCGACGATATCCAGTTTCTGGTGAACAAGGAGCGTACCCAGGAGGAGTTCTTCCACACCTTCAATGCCCTGCACGAGTGCATGCGCCAGATCGTGATCGCCAGCGATCGTCCGCCCAAGGAGCTCGCCGAGATTGAAGATCGCCTGCGCAGCCGCTTTGAGTGGGGCCTGATTGCCGACATCCAGCCACCGGACCTGGAGACCAAAGTCGCTATCCTGCAGAAGAAGGCCGAGTCGGAACGGGTCATGCTGCCCACCGACGTGGCCCTGTACATTGCTTCCAACATTCGCAGCAACGTGCGCGAGTTGGAAGGCGCGCTCATCCGCCTGACCGCCTACTCCTCACTCACCGGAGGCGAGATCAACCTCCAAACGGCGCAGGAGGTGCTGAAGAACCTGATCGACTCGCAAGTCCGCAAGATCACGATTGAGTCGATCCAGAAGGCGGTTTGCGAACAGTTCGGGCTGCGGTTGCTGGAGATCAAGTCGAAGAATAACTCGCGCGTCATTGTGTTTCCGCGGCAGATTGCCATGTACCTGGCAAAGCATCTCACCGACGCTTCGCTTCCCGAGATCGGGCGCCAGTTCGGCGGCAAGCATCACACCACCGTTCTGCACTCGGTGGGCAAGATCGAAGAGGTGCGCAAGACCGACAAGGATTTGAACAGGGTACTGAACAAGCTCACGGAGAGCTTGGGCCTATGAACCGCGCCTCAAGCGCGGTTTTTCACTTTGGGAGTGAGTTTTCTTCGCGGTACCCTGTGGATGCGATGTGGATTGAGTGGAAGCTGGGGAAGGAATTCTGCTTACCGACCGGATCGCCACAGCCGGCCACAACCCGAAATGCAGATTTTATACAGCCGCGAGCGCTTTCCGCCTGCGGTGCCCGCAATTCTGCTCTAAATTTCCACTTTTCCGCAGTGCCTACTATTACTACTGGTTTTATATGTTTTTGATTTGATATAAGGAGTAGCAGTATTAAGAGGGCCGGGCGAATGCCTGCCGAGGTGGGATTGATGGTTGCCGAAGCAACGGGAGCAGTACAGGGTACAGCGATGGAAATCAGTGTCAGCAAGTTCGAGTTGCTGAAGGAACTGACTGCCACACAGGGCGTCGTCGAACGCAAGACCACGATTCCCATCCTCTCCAACTTTTTGTTCGAGGCGGCCAACGACCGGCTGACCATCACCGCAACCGATCTCGACCTCAGCCTGCGCACTTCCTGTGCGGCCAAGGTGAAGCGCGAAGGCGCCTGTACGATTCCCGCGCGCAAGCTGTACGACTACGTGAAGTTGCTGCCCGACACCGATATCTCCATCAAGCTGCTGGAGAACCACTGGGTCAACATTCGCGCCGGCCGCTCCAATACGAAGATGGTTGGCATGGCGCGCGCCAACTTCCCGGGACTGCCGACTTTTCCGGCGGCGGGTGCCGTGAAGATTCCTGCTCAGACCTTGCGCAGCATGATCGCGCGGACGATCTTCGCGATTTCCAGCGAGGAGTCGCGCTACACCCTGAACGGCGGACTGATGGTGCTGAAGCCGGAGTCGATCACCATGGTAGCGACGGACGGGCATCGCCTGGCGCATATCGAGAAGCAGGGCGAAAAGTTCGACGTGAGCGGCGAGAACCGGACGCTTGTCCCCAAAAAAGCCATGAGCGAGATTTACTCGCTGCTGCAAAACAGCGATGTGGAGGCCATCGAGTTCGCCAAAGACGAATCGACGCTGTTCTTCCGGATCGGCGAGCGGCTGCTGACCTCGCGCCAGTTGACCGGACAGTTCCCCAACTACGAAGCCGTGCTGCCGCGCGAGGCCAACAAGTTCGTGGTGCTGCACGGCGCCGACCTCAATACCTCCATCCAGCGCGTGGCGCAGTTCGCCGACGAGCGCTCGCGGGCCATCCGCATGAAGCTCGACAAGAACGAGCTGAAGATTTCTTCCTCGTCGACCGATGCGGGCGAGTCGGAAGACTCGATCGAGATCGCTTACACCTCCGACCCGGTGACCATTGGCTTCAACTCGGAATACCTCCTCGATTTCCTCAAGGCCTCCGATGGCGGCGACGTGCGCCTGGAGTTCAAAGACGCCCAGTCCGCCGGCCAGATGCGTCCCGAAGATGCCGGCGACGATGGGTTTAAGTACCGGTACGTCGTGATGCCGATGCGGATCTGAGTACTTGCAATACTAAGCAGAAGCATTGCTACGAGGGCGGCGATGCAAAAGCGGTCATTGTCAATTTTGAGGGCTGGTTCCCGAAATCGGAAACGCGCCGCGCCCTTGTCCAATAAAATTGGCCTTGTAGCCTCTACTAGGACTTAAACTAGGTCTTGTGGATTGGACCTTTTTTCTGACTCGACTGTACCGATTTACGTTTACCCCCTTCGATCTCAGAAACATCCACAGAGTCGGCCGGCACGACCGCTGCTCGGTCCTCGCCATAATGCGTCAGGAATATTACCTGACGATTGAAGTGAACATCCTCAATAATTTCGGCGAGTATTTTCCTAGCCTCAGTAGCGGCAATGCGTTTCACGGTCGCCTCTGGCGTCGATTGTATAACATATACATTCTGTACATAATTTACCTGTTGCAAATGTTGTACAACATATACAATAATAGCGGAAGTGATCGAATACTGTTGACCTGGCAGCATCCAGGTGATAAAAAGCTGCGTCTAACTGGAGTACGGCATGCCTTTGGTGGTGAGTAATCGCGAGCACGACGAAGCAGTGATGCAGTATGCCCTTCAATACGTATTTGCTGGGTACGACGTGCGCGCACGAATCGAGGGCTGGTTTGAGGCCCCAGACTACATGAATGGCTACAAGCCCGACATCGTTGCACGGAAGGAAGATCACTTCATCATCATCGAAGTCAAGAAAGGCGACGCTGATTGGCCGAAAATATCGGCTTTCGAGCTGTTCGCCCGAGATCATGGCGGATTTGAGTTCAAAGTGATCGTACCGCCGCCCGCCGCTCCGATTAACGAGGAGCAACGGGTGCATGCCCACTAGTACTCGAGATCGATTCCTCATCGCGCTCTCCAAGTTTCTGGGCGTAAGCCCTTCTCAGCCGAATCCCGTGCTGGCCCTCGCAGTTTGCCCGGAGTGGCTATTTATTGAAACCCTCAATGAGGTACTCGAAGGCGAGTCCCTGAGACTCGATCTCGAAAAGTTCAACCGCCTAATGTTGAATTGCGGTCGACGTATGGCCACCAGTCATTTCTTCGATTTTTTCTTCGCAGGGGTTGGTTCCATTGAAAAGTTCGAAGCGGCGGTGGAAAGTTATCGTAAAAAAGCGGTGTGGCTCTATGGCAACTTTCGCTATGCATATAGGCTTTTAGCGGCCGCGTCGAAGGCGGACTTCGATGCGGAGCTT
This sequence comes from Candidatus Korobacteraceae bacterium, assembly GCA_049516475.1. Lineage (GTDB taxonomy): Bacteria > Acidobacteriota > Terriglobia > Terriglobales > Acidobacteriaceae > Bog-257. The sequence continues at coordinate 9,573 of JBEKTC010000007.1, forward strand.
GCCAGAGCAGAACGCGTGGATCCAGCAGATTATGAAGCCAGAGAACCCTTCGACGACATTGAGGCAATCGATCTGGAGGATCTAGACCTGCTCGGCTACATTTCAAGTAGCAAAATTCGCGACTTCGATTTAGCAGTCTCCCTGCTCGACCAGCTTGGCGCGGCCTCCGACGTTGAGGCTGCGCTTTCCAGTCTGGGTGCCGAAAGACGCCAAAAGGCTTCAAATGCTCTGGCGGAGCACGGATTTAGGCTTGCAGACTCCGAAAAGTCCATGGGGAGGGAGGGGTTGGATGAGCTTCGACGTGCGGCACGTGCGAAGTTGGACGAACTCGTAAAGCGTCAAGATGCCGCCATTGCAATAGGCAAGAGGAACACACACAGGTATCTCAGCCTGCCGCACCTTGACGTGTATGTTGCGACGTCCATGCGCGAGAAAAAGGATTTTGCTTCGCAACACAAATTCATCCGTGGCGTGTTTTCGAACGCGAGCGTCTCGCCCCTAAAATTGCGCTTCTTCGATCCCACTCTCTCTTATGTGGACGACCGCATCACAAAAGGCCTGATCGAGATGTTGATGCTGCTGCGAGCGCAGGTGACAATTTACAATGCAGGTGTGGACGACACATTTGGCAAGGACTCCGAAGTCGCTGCTACCTTGGCCCAGGGCAAGCCCGTTATCGTTTATGCCGACAATGAAAAGCGAGCCAAGATGTTTAGAGTAGATCATCCACTCGGATTGCAAATATCCGTTAACACCGGTGTGGCCCACGGAATCATTGTCGTCAAGACGCCGGAAGAATGCGCTGAGATGTTGCGCAAGGTCATCTTACGCGAGCTGGACTTCGAAATTGTGCACGAGGGTGGCAACTACAAACTGAGAGAAACCACCACGGGTAGCGTTGTCCGGGTCGTTTCGGATGATCCTTTTCTGACGCACTCATTTTGGACCTATTATCATCGCCAACTCTCCTGATAGCCGCTCAGGCTGTATTTTTCGGAATTGCTCGCCCCCGCTAACCCTTCTTCCCCGTCCTCGTCTATTTCTACAAGCAGGGAGCGATGCTCATGAGGGGCATGCGGGACGTTCCACTCCGCTAGTTCGCATGCCCCGGGCACCGCAACAGCCCTCCCTACTCTCCTCATTCGCAACGGAACTTGCAGGAGCTCCTTCTCGTACCACTACGAGGAGGAGCACTGTGAGCAAAATTTCCCTGATTCTCCTGCTCTGCGTTTCGTGCCTGGGCCTGTCCGCCTCTGCGGAGGAATGGACCAAGAGCTACCAGGTCAGCAACACTCCCAGTCTGCATGTCGATACCAACGATGCTTCCATCGAAGTGACGCACGGCGTCAGCAACACAATTTACGCGCGGGTGATTACGGACGGCATCAGCATTGGCGGCAGCGGTGTGCGCATAACCGAGCGCCAGGATGCCGACAAGGTCGACCTGCAGGTTCACATCCCCAACGACTGGGGATTTCACTTCGGCATCCATCGCGGAGTGCGAGTGGAAATCCAGGTCCCGCCGCAATCGGCCCTGGACCTGCACTCGGGCGATGGCCACATCCTGGTGAACGGCATCTCCGGCCAGGCGCGGCTGGATACGGGCGATGGCCATATTGACGTTCAGAACTTCAGCGGCGCGCTGCATGGCCACACCGGCGACGGCCACATGACCATTGACGGCGTCTTCACCGACCTTGACCTGCGCAGCGGCGACGGCCATATCGATCTCACCGTGCGCCCCGGCTCGAAGTTGAACGGCAGCTGGCTGATCCACACCAGCGACGGCCGTGTCGAAGCTAAACTTCCGCAGGACCTGGCTTGCGAGCTCTACGCTCATACCGGCGACGGTCACATCCAGCTCGACATGCCGGTGACGGTGAGCGGCTCCATTGAGCACTCGCGGGTGCGCGGCAAGCTGAACGGCGGTGGCCCGCTGCTGGAAATCAGCACCGGTGACGGCAGCATCCGGATCGGCAAGTTCTAGCGGCTCCGGTCAAGCGAGGGCGTCGTTCCGCCGATAGAACCAGAGAAGCGGCTATCGGCACATGGACCCCTTGAACGGCTATCGAAAGACCGGCTCTCGAACGACCGGCGATCGCAGCTCCCCCCATCGCAGCAGACGCAAGCTGATTCTGTTTTGCCGGCATCCGGTTGCCCAGGAGCGGTTCGCGCGCCTGCTGAGCAAAGCGGGATTCGACGTGGCAGTCAGCCCGGAGCTGCGCCTGCAAAATCCAGACAACGCAACCCACGAGGCAACGCCAGCCACCCTCGTGATTCTCGATTGCAGTGACCCCGAGGCAGCGGTAGAATTCGTCCGCATCCTTCGCATCAAGCAGCCTAGCCTTCCCGTGCTGGTACTGCTGCCCAAACTGGAAGGTCCGCACACCTATTCGCTGCTGCGGCTGGGCGTGAAAGGGCTATGGGCCTACAGCCAGGCGCCGCGCGAGCTGGCACGGGCGGCCTGCCAGGTGGCCGGCGGCGGTTACTGGGTCCCGCGCGAGTTGCTGGCCAGCTTCATCGAATCGATCCTCCCTGAGCTTTACGGCAGCAAGTCGCTCACTCCCGAAGTCGAGATCAGCCGTCGCGAACGCGAGGTGCTGGACCTGCTGCTGGAAAACCTCTCGAACAAGGAGATTGCCGCCAAGCTGTTCGTGGCGGAGCGGACGGTGAAGTTCCATGTTTCCAACCTGTTGAGCAAGTTTGGGGTGCATCGTCGTGCTGACCTTATCGTCATGTGGATGCGGCGAGCGACGGCGTTTCCGTGGCAATCGCGGGAGCGGGAGCAGAACGTTTCGACGCGCGTTAACTAAGACTCGTCCCCATTGAATCGCTTTGGGTCGTGACGAACGGCGCGCAACAACGGCAAGCGCTTTAGAGTCTGCGCAGGTCCGTTGAGATATTCACTCGCAGGGGCGCGCCTTTAGCCGCGCCATGAAGCCGTCGGAACCCGCCGCCTTTAGCCGCCGAGGGAATTCGTTTTCTGTACAGGGTCTGCGGAATTCGAGTTTCCTCAGTGGCTAAAGCCCGCCGTCAAGGTGGCGTCGATCGGCGCGGCTGAAGCCGCGCCCCTTCAAGAAGGGCGTCGCCCTGACACGAACCGTGGCGCCGCAGGTTGCCAGCAGGCCCTGCGGCCCGTTATACTTTTTGTTTGCCCTATCTAAATTTGTGTTAGTGAGGAGCGCCGTTTTCGCATGCCGAAGCGCACATTCCAACCCAACCGTCGTCGCCGCTCAAAGACGCACGGATTTCGTTCTCGCATGAAGACCAAGAGCGGCCGGGCGGTGCTGTCGCGCCGTCGCGCCAAGGGACGCAAACGCGTCTCCGTGAAGCCTGGCTTCCGCGAGTAAGCCACAAGTACTGATTCCTGCGCTATCGCAGCCTTTCCGATGGAATTATTAGGGGTCGCCGCCGAGCGGGCCGCAGTATGAGAGTATCCGGCGTCCGGAGGCGAGCGCTGAATGCCTGGTAACAACTCCGCCGCCAGCAGCAAGTTTCCTAAGTCGAAGCGTCTGCTGAAGCACGCGGATTTTCAGCGGGTGTATCAGAACGGACGCCGCCAGTTCACGGGGAACATGACGGTGTTTTTTCTGCGGCGTCAGAGTGAAGCGGTCCTGCCGAGTTCGCCGCGAGTGGGATTCACGGTCGGCAAGGTGCTGGGCGGAGCCGTGGACCGCAACCGTATCAAGCGCCGCATGCGGGAAGCGGTGCGGCTGTCCTCTGCGGCCTGTGAGGGCCCAGTGGACATTGTGTTCAACCCGCGCAAGAGCGTGCTGACAATGCCGTTTGCGGAGCTGGTCAGCGAGGTGGCGCGGGGTTTGCGTCTGGCGGCACAGCGGGCGCGTGTGGCGGAAGCGACCCGCACGGCGAAGGAAAAATGAAGCAGGCAGTGCAATTCGTGTTGCGGACGTACCGGCGGTTCGTCTCGCCGATGCTGCCGCACTCCTGCCGCTTTGTGCCGACGTGCTCGGAGTACGCGATGGAAGCAGTGGAGCGCCATGGTGTATTGCGAGGCATGCTGCTGGCGGCGGGAAGATTGCTGCGATGCCATCCCTTCGCGCGCGCGGGATATGATCCGGTGCCGGATCGAGGCACATCAGGACGCGGATCGGTGGAAGGGCATGGCTTTAGCCGTGCCGAAAGCCGGTAATTTTTGAAGCGGGCTTTAGCCATGGATACCAAGGCTAAAGCCATTGTGTGATCACGTCCGTATTCGCCGGACTAAAGTCCGGCGCTTCCACTAGCGTGTGTACCTGGAGTCTGGCTGGCGGCAAAACCTGGTTGTTGAACGGAAACTAGAACTTGGCTGAATACCGCAATCCCCAACAAGAACCCGGCGGCGGTGGCGACAAGAACATGATGATGGTGTTCGCCGTCATGATTGCGCTGATCATCCTCGCCCAGGTTTTCCTGTTCAAGAAAAGTCCCGCCACCCAACCTGCGCAGAAGCCAGCAGAAACAACCCAGAGCACTCCGGCCGCGACTCAGTCCTCTGCGTCCGCCGCACCCGCCCAGGCGTCGAGCCAACCGGATGCCAACACTCCGAAAGCTTCCGTAGCCCCGAAGGCCGCGAGCAGCGAAGTCGAGACGACGGTCGAGAACGACTTCTACCGCGTTGTCTTCACCAACAAAGGCGCGCAGGTGAAGTCGTGGGTGCTGAAGAAGTTCAAGGATGACGACGGCAATCCGCTGGACATGGTCAACAAGGACGCCGTTAAGCTTGGCCTGCCGCTCAGCCTCTATACCTACGACGAAAATCTGCGCAACCAGATCAACTCAGCGTTGTACGTTCCGAGCGCCGGCGGCAGCATCACCGCTCCCGGCGAGTTGACCTACGAATACGCCAACGGCGACACCACGGTCAGCAAGACCTTCCAGTTCGGCGACACCTACGTCATTTCGGTAGAGACAGAAGTGACGCAAGGTGGCAGAGTGGTGGCGGCCTATCCCATGTGGCCAGCCGGCTTGGGCGACGAATCCACTGCGCCGTCCTATGCTTCGCAAAAGATCGAGTACATGGCCGACGGTAAAGTGGAGCGGCTGGCGCCCAAGAAGGTCAGCGGCGCGAACACGCTGCGCGGGCCATTCAATTGGGCAGGCCCGCAAGACCAGTTCTTTGCCGCGATATTTCTGCCGGACAATCCGGACACGGCGGCGATGGTCACGATGCACAACTCCATCTCCGTTCCCAAGGATCCCAAGCACCCCGACCCGAACAATGTGGTCAAGTACGAAGTGCTGGGCGCGGCGGTGGGCGATACGACGGGCGTCACGAAGCTGCGGCTCTTCGTAGGGCCGAAGACGCTGAATGTGCTGGAGTCGGTCCGCTCCAATAGCGCTCCGGGCCAGATGACCGGCCCCGATCTGCGCGATGTGGTGGACTTCGGCTTCTTCAGCCTGATCGCGCGCCCGCTGTTCCTGTGGCTGAAGTGGACGCACGAGCACATGGCCAGCAATTGGGGCGTGTCGATCATCATCCTGACGATCGTCATCAACCTGGCGCTGCTGCCGTTGCGCATCGTAAGCATGAAGTCGGCGCTGAAGATGCAGAAGCTACAGCCGCAGATGAAGGCCATCCAGGAGCGCTACAAGAAATATCCCATGCGCGATCCCAAGCGCCAGGAGATGAACGCCGAGATCAGCGAGCTGTACAAGCAGGAGGGCGTGAATCCGGCTGGCGGTTGCCTGCCGCTGATCATCCAGATGCCGTTCCTGTTCGCCTTCTATTCCATGCTGGCGAATGCCATCGACCTGCGCCAGGCGCCATTCTTGTGGCTGCACGATCTGTCGTCACCCGACAAGCTGTTCATCATGCCGGTGATCATCGTCGTCAGCACCTACCTGATGCAGAAGATGACGCCGAGCTCAGGCATGGACCCCAAGCAGCAGCAGATGATGACCCTGATGATGCCGTTGATGATTGGCTGGTTCAGCTTCAGTCTGCCTTCGGGCCTAAGCGTGTACTGGACCGTGGGCAACATCATCGGCATCGGGCAGCAATACATCATGAATCGCACCGGGCTGGGCCGCGAGATGCGCGAGGAGATGGAAAAACGCGCCCGCAAGAAGGCGAAGTAAGTAGGAAAGAATTGTTTCACCACGGAAGCACGGAGGGCACGGAAATTTCTTGCACTTGTGAACCGAACCGCCGGCATCCGATCGTGACTCCTTTCAATTCCGTGGCTTCCGTGCTTCCGTGGTGAAAACGCTTTTGAATAGTTGTGAAAACGGTTTTTGAAATGCCGATACCTGACAAAATCGCCGCCGCCAAGAAGATCAGCGAACTGCTGAACACAATATTCGCCACGGGCGATTTCCGCCTGCGCTACAAGATCATCGTGGATCCCGTCGTGGGCGCCGATCGCGAATGGGAGCGCCCGGAGATCCTGGTGGAGCTTTCGGGCGGCGACAGCCCGCTGGTGCTGGAGAACGGCGGAGAACTGCTGCGCGCCTTCGAACACATTGCGCAGGAGATGCTCCGTCTGGCCCCCGACCAGCACGAGAAGATCAGCTTCGACTGCCAGAACTTCCGCTCGTCGCGTTTGCAGGAGTTGCGTCTGGCCGCCGGAGTAGCGGCCCAACGAGTGCGCGAGACGGGCGTGCCATACGCGTTCGCCCCCATGTCCTCACGCGAGCGCCGGATACTTCACCTGGCGATGCGTGATCTCGACGACCTGCGCACGGAAAGCGCCGGCGAGGCCGCCGGACGGCATGTCGTGGTCTATCCCAAGAACTACAAGGGCGGACCGCCTGCGCCACCGATATCGCGAAGACGGTGAGCCGCCGTTCGCTCTTCGCTTTTCGCCAATCCGCAACGCCGTACTGGCCATGGCACAATGCTGGATACTAATTGCTAGCTGCTAATTGCTAATTGCTAGTTGCTGTCTCTACAATCAGCCTTCCTATGCTGCGCTTTTCTACAGCAGGTGAATCTCACGGAGAGGCGCTGGTGGCGCTGCTTTCGGGCATGCCTGCCGGCGTCGTGGTTGATCTCGCCTTCGTCAATCGCGAGCTGTGGCGGCGGCAGCAAGGCTACGGTCGCGGCGGACGCATGCGCATCGAGCGCGATGCCGCGCGCATTCTCAGCGGTGTGCGTCATGGCAAGACCATCGGTTCGCCCATCGCGCTGTTGCTCGCCAACAACGACTGGCAAAACTGGACCGAGGCGCTGCCCGTCGAAGAAGGCGATCCGGCGAAACACAAGCGCGTCGCTTCACCGCGGCCCGGTCATGCCGACCTTGCCGGAGCGGTGAAGTATAACTTTGCCGAAGCGCGTTACGTGCTGGAGCGGGCCTCGGCGCGCGAGTCGGCTGCGCGTGTTGCCGCGGGCGCCATCGCCAAACTGCTGCTGCGTGAACTGGGCATCGAGGTGCTCAGCCACGTGATCGCTGTCGGCAGCGAACGTCTGAATAAAGACAAATCGGTCGCGTGGGAGGCGATCGCATCGCTGGCCGCAAAGGATGAGGTGCTGCTGGGCTGCGCCGATCCCGACAGCGAGGCGCGCATGAAGGAGCAAGTCGATCTGGCCTTGCGCACCGGCGACTCGGTTGGCGGCATCTTCGAGGTGATTGCGCACAACGTGCCGCCGGGGCTTGGGACCTATGCCAACTGGGACGAGCGCCTGGACGCGCAACTGGCGGCGGCGGTGATGTCGTTGCAGGCGGTGAAGGCGGTGGAGATTGGCGACGCAGTCGAGGCAGCGGCTTCACTCGGCTCCACGGTGCATGATGAAATAGGATACGAGCGGGGTGTCGCCAATTCGTTCACCGGATTTACGCGGCGGTCGAATCATGCGGGTGGACTGGAAGGCGGCGTCTCCAACGGCGAAGACATTCGCGTACGCGGTTATCTGAAGCCGATTTCGACGCTGCGGCGTCCGCTGGCTTCGGTGGACTTTGCCACGCGCGAGCCGGTGAAGGCCGCCTATGAGCGCTCGGATGTGTGCGTGGTGCCGGCTGCGGGCGTTGCCGCGGAAGCGATGGTCGCGCTCACGCTCGCGCGCTGCGCGCTGGAAAAGTTCGGTGGCGATTCCCTGCTGGAGTTACGGCGAAATTTCGAAGGCTACTGCCAACAGTTGCGAAGCTTCTAAATGATCTATCCCATCGTGAAATTTGGCGACCCGGTGTTGGACAAGCCGTCGGCACCCGTCACCGTGTTCGACGCTGACCTGCGCAAGTTGGTGGACGACATGTTCGAGAGCATGTATGCCGCGCACGGCGTGGGCCTGGCCGCTCCGCAGATCGGCATCGCCAAGCGCATCGCGGTCATCGACGTAACCTTCAAGGAAGATCCGGACGCGAAGATCGTGCTGGTCAATCCCGAGATCGTCCACACCGAGGGGAAGCTGAGCGCCAGCGAAGGCTGCCTGAGCCTGCCGGAATTTCGCGAGAAAGTGACCCGCCCGCGCAAGGTGACGGCGCGCGCCCAGGACCTGACGGGCAAGACCATCGAAGTGACCGGCGAAGAGTTGCTGGCCCGGGCCCTGGTGCACGAAACCGATCACCTGAACGGCAAACTCTACCTGCAACATATCAGCGCGCTGAAGCGCGACCTGATCAAGCGCAAGATTCGCAAGCTGATGAAGCAAGGGGAATGGTGAGAAGCAGCAACTAGCAATTAGCAACTAGCAGCTAGCTTCCCGAATCAGAAGTTCGTTGCATAAAACGAATGCCTGTGTCAGGGCACGGCTTCAGAGTCTGCGTGAGAACTAAGTTTGATCTTCGGCGGTGGAGTAGGACTCACGAAAAAAGAACCCCGAAGGGGTGGCAGCGCAGTTAGCCCAGGACGGAGCGTAGCGGAGTCCTGGGTAGGTGGAAAAAGTAGCCGAGTCCCGTAGGGACGGCACGGTTGTCACGCACTCACTTCAGCCGTGCCGAACCGCAGTCCCGGAAAATGGGGCCTTTACGCCCTGAGGGAAGGTCGAAGGCTTTATTGAAGTCATAAATGAATTTTCTGCTCCACCACACTAGCTTCTTACACGAGGGACGAAGTTGTGCGCCGTTGCTGGAGCTAGTTGCTAATTGCTAATTGCTAGTTGCTACCTATGATCGACCTTGTTTTCTGCGGCACGCCGCTCTTTGCGGTTCCCACGCTGGAGAAGCTGGTGTCTGCCGGCTTTCGCGTGAAGCTGGTCGTCACCCAGCCTGACCGTCCCAGCGGCCGTGGAATGGGGCTGGCGGCTTCGCCGGTGAAGCGGACCGCGCTCGCGCTGGATCTTCCTGTCACCCAGCCTGAGAAGATCAAGAACAACGACGAGTTTCGCCGGCAACTGGAGAGCATCGCGCCCGAGGCGATCATCGTGGTCGGCTACGGGCGCATTGTTCCGCAATGGATGGTCGATCTGCCGCCGCTCGGCAACCTCAACCTGCACGCGTCGTTGCTGCCGAAGTATCGCGGCGCCGCGCCCATTCAGTGGGCAATTGCCATGGGCGAGAGCATCACCGGCGTCACCACCATGCGCATCGACGCCGGTCTCGATACTGGTGACATCCTCATGCAATCGGACGAGCGCATCACGCCGGAAGATACGGCCATGACCCTGGCGCCACGCTTGGCGCAGAGTGGCGCCGAGCTGATGATTTGTACGCTGGCCGGTTTGAAGAACGGCACGATCACGCCGCAACCGCAGGACAATGCCAAGGCCACGCTCGCGCCCATCCTGAAGCGTGAGGACGGGCTCATCGATTTTTCGCGTACTGCGGTGGACACCTGGAACCGGCTGCGCGGATTTCAGCCATGGCCGGGCGCCTATACTCATTTTCGCGGCAAGATGCTACAGCTTCATGCAGCGATACCTGCGCCTGAAGTCGCTGTTGTCGCAGCCGCGCATTTCACCATCGAGAACGAGCGCCTGTTGCTTGGCTTCACGCACGGTACAGCGCTGGAGATTCATGAGTTGCAGATGGAAGGCAAGAAGCGCATGAGCGCGCGCGATTTTGTTAACGGCTATCGGCCGGGAAGCGACGAGCAATTAGCAATTAGTAGCTAGTAATTAGTAGCCAGTAAGAGCTGGGAACTGCTTAAATGCCAAGCGCCAAAGGCTAATTACTAATTACTGATTACTAATTACTGCTTTCCCCATGCCCATCGCTCCCGCACGCGCCGCTGCCTTCGACATTCTGCTGCGAGTGGATCAGCAGGGCTCTTATGCCAGCGAACTGCTGCACTCGGGCCGGCTGGAATCGTTGAGCCAGAATGATCGCGCTCTGACTACCGAGCTGGTGATGGGCGTTCTACGGTGGCGCTCGCGGCTGGACGAAGCAATCGCGGCGGCATCGGATCGGCCTCTGGCCAAACTTGATCCCGAGGTCCTGACCGCACTGCGGCTGGCCGCCTATCAGTTGCAACATCTCACGCGCGTTCCGGCGCACGCCGCCATCAACGACAGCGTGGAGCTGATGAAGCGCGCCCACAAGCGATCGGCCGCGCCGTTCGGCAATGCGGTGCTGCGGAAGATTGCGGCAACGAAGATCGAGCCGCCGCCGGAATCGCACGACTGGACTGCTGCGTCGCTGGCTGCCGAATTTGCTCATCCGCAATGGCTAGTGGAGCGCTGGATGGCCGAGTACGGCATCGAACGCACGCAACTGATCTGCCACCACGACCTGCAAATACCAAACGTGGCGATCCGCGTCGACAATCCGGCAGCCGAGCAGGAACTAGAGGCCGAAGGCGTCAAGCTTGATCGAGGAGCACTGCTTGCCAGCGCCCGCATCGTCACCGGTGGAGAGATCACGCGAACGCGCGCGTTTCAGGAAGGGCGCGTGTTCATTCTGGATGAGGCTTCTCAACTGGTGGCGGCGCTGGTCGGTACCGGTTCGCGCTTGCTGGACTGCTGCGCCGCTCCTGGAGGCAAGACGCAGGCATTGGCCGCGCGCAATCCGTCCGCCGAAATCGTTGCCGCCGAACTGCACCCGCATCGCGTTGAGCTGCTGCGCAAACGCGTGCGCGCAGCGAACGTTCAGGTGATCCAGGCCGACGCGCTGGATCTTCCCACCTCTGGCGGATTCGACCGCGTTCTGGCGGACGTCCCCTGCTCGGGAACGGGAACGCTGGCGCGCAATCCGGAGATCAAGTGGCGGCTGAGGCCTGAGGACCTGAACGATCATCATCTGAGGCAGGTCGCCATCCTGCGCGCTGCCCTAGGTCAACTTGCGCCCGGCGGCCGCGCGCTTTATTCCACTTGCTCGCTGGAGCGCGAAGAGAACGAAGCGGTGATCGAGGAAGTGCTGCGCGACTCCGGCGAATTTGAGTTGCGCGATTGTCGCGAGGAACTGGAGCGCCTGCGCTCAACTGGTGAACTGGTGTGGAGCGATCTTGACTCGCTGCTCAGCGGCAAATTTCTGCGCACGATTCCCGGAGTGCAGCCCTGCGATGGATTCTTCGCGGCGGCAGTCGAACGGCGGGGCTAGGGGCTGGGGATTAGGGGCTAGTAAGAGTCATTACTTGCACGAAGACTGAATCGTTAGCTGGTTCCCAATCCCTAACCCCCAGCCCCTGATCCCTGACAAAACGAAAAGGCCGGCACGTGGCCGGCCCTGAATGTGCAAAAGTGAAAACTATTTCTTGGGTGCGATCGAGTCTTTGGCGGCCTTGGCCACGCGGAACTTCACCACGACCTTGGCGGGAATTTTGATTGCTTCGCCCGTCTGCGGATTGCGGCCCATGCGCGCCTTGCGGTTCGACTTCACCAGACGGCCCAGACCCGGGATGATGAATACACCGTTCTTTTTGGTTTCTTTGATCGCGACTTCAGCGAGTCCGTCAAGAAACGCAGCCGCCTGTTTGTTGTTGAGCTCGTTTTTCTCAGCCATGTGGCGGACGAGCTGGGTCTTGGTCATGCCAGTTGCCATTCGTAATCCTCCTTGAAGCGTGAGCAGTAGGAATGCTCGACTGCCGTATCGTATACCAACCGTCTTCTCATGCAAAGCATTTTCGCCATATTTTATGCGGGTTTTTCCACAGGGGGCGCTTGAAAAGTCAACATCCATGCGGGTGCAGGAGTCTCCCGGCACACGGAAATGCCATAATGGGGAGACTTGCGCGGTATCCGGCGGGCCACCGAGGTGCTCTTCTGACCTGTTCCATCTGCAACCTTCGCAAAGAAAAACGCTTCTGCCTTGCCCTCCATGAGCGCATCTGCGCCCAGTGTTGTGGCGAGCAGCGCGAGGTGACGCTCGACTGTCCCGCGGAGTGCCCCTACCTGCAGCAGGCGCGCCAGCATGAGAAGCCGCGGGAGTTTGGCGAGACTCCGCCGGCGGAAATCTTTCCGGCGATTGCGCTGCGGGAAGATTTTCTGCCTGAGCACGAGATGCTGGTCGCGGGAATTCTGCAGACCCTGGGCAGGGTTACGCGGGCCGACCGCAGTCTCCACGACCACGACCTGATCGGCTCGCTGGCGAACATGGCCCAGAGCTATCAGACGCTGATCGCCAGCGGCCTGGTGTATCAGGAGGCATTGCCGAATCCCGTGCAGCAGGCGATCATCAGCGTGCTGCAAGAACTGTTCGAGGAATTTCGCGAGGTGGAACGGAAGCACCAGGGCTACACGACCTTGAAGGATGGTGACGTTCTGCAAGGCGTGGTCTTCATGCTGCGGCTGATACATCTGCACAGCTCCGGGCGGCCGCTGGCGCGCGGCTTCATCGATTTCATCCACGAACGCTTCCCCGAGGCGCCACCCGCGCTCGATGGCGAAGGCGAGCGCAGCCGCATCATCATGCCGTAAGGGGACAATATCCGCACGAGCTGCCTGGGTCTGAAGTGCGACCGGGTCGCTAGCCTCATCGAGTTCGGTCACTTATGAAATGGGGACTTCGCAACAGCAAACACAATGTTCAATAGATGTCTTTCGTGGAAATGTTCAACTGCGCCAGTTCAATGGCGAGCATGAGGCCCAATTGGTGAACGGCACGTTTATTGGGAGTATTGTCAGCGCACCATCTCTCAACGATGTGGTATTTACCGCCTATTGTCCCCTCAATAATCCATTCTGAGCCGTCAGTTCCGGTTGGGTCATTGACGGTAGTCGGAAGCGACCAGAATTGAAGATCATTCGCCGTTTGCAGAAACGATTGAACCCGCTCACGCGAGACCGTAGTACTTACATTTTTTGCGAGCGTCTTACTGGTGTATGGGAATCCGCCCTCGCCATTGGCAACTTTGGTCGTAAGGGTTCCCGTTCCATCAGGCCTTATGTCTAGCCGTACGGCAATAGGCTGATTGAACGTACGCAGCCAAAGAAACCTATACGATTCAGCTGGAGAGGCTTTGGATAGTTCCAGCAAAGACGGTTCTTCCAAGAGGTGCAGCTCCGCCGAGAACCACCTTTGTAGAATCGGAGCGAAAGTGTCAGTCGGAAAATAGACTTGCTGGGCCGTAGCAGTTGTCATCCCTACGAAGAACACAGCCAGGGCGCATAAGACGCTAACGCTAGACCGACGCTTCATGACTATTCGGACACCGCGGCCCCATGGATTGTTCCGGCTCGTTGCAATCGAGGGAATGATTATTAGCGTAAATCAAGCCTTATCGTAACCGACCCGATGCCCATGGCCATACGAGCATTCCCGTTGCTGACCGAAGTTCCAAGCAGCTATCAACATTGGACTTTCCCCGTACACTGCGTAGAATGCTCATTTCCGGTTGCTCTTGCTCCATGACGCACGAGCGTTGCAAGGAGGTCCTATGATTGTCGGTGTTCCCCGCGAGAGTTATCCGGGGGAGCGGCGTGTGGCACTGGTGCCAGGCGTGATTGCCAATCTCGCCAAGGCGGGCCTGGAGGTCGTAATTGAAGCGGGCGCGGGCGTCGAGGCCGGCTATCCCGACGCGCAGTATGCTGACAAGGGCGCGAAGGTCCTGGCCAGCCGCGGCGATGTCTTCAGCACCGCCGACATCATCGTGCAGGTGTTGTGTTATGGCTCCAACGACCGCACTGGCCGGGCTGACCTCCCGCTGTTCCGGCGCGGTCAGGCCCTTATCGGCTTCGTGCGGCCGCTGGGCGACGTTCACACTCTGGAAGAAATTGCCGCCACCGGTGTCAGTTCGTTTTCCGTGGAGCTGATGCCGCGCATCACCCGCGCGCAAAGCATGGACGCGCTCTCCTCCATGGCCACCATCTGCGGCTACAAGGCCGTGCTAGTCGCCGCCGACAAGTTGCCCCGCATCTTCCCCATGCTCACCACCGCTGCCGGTACCATCACGCCGTCGCGCGTGCTGGTGATTGGCGCAGGCGTCGCCGGATTGCAGGCCATCGCTACCGCGCGCAGGTTAGGTGCGGTTGTCTCGGCCTACGACTTGCGCCCTGTCGTGAAAGAGCAGGTGCAGAGCCTGGGCGGAAGGTTTGTCGAGTTGCCTATCGAGGCGGCCGACGCGCAGGACGCCGGCGGATATGCCAGGGCGCAGGACGAATCGTTTTATCAGAAGCAACGCGAGTTGCTGGGCCGGGTTGTGGGCGAGAGCGATGTGGTGATCACCACTGCGGTCGTTCCAGGCAAGAAGTCGCCCGTGCTGGTGACCAAGGAGATGGTCGCCGGGATGGCTCCCGGCTCGGTGATCGTCGACCTGGCCGCGGAGCGTGGCGGCAACTGCGAACTGACGCGCGCTCAGGAGACGATCGTAGTCAACGGAGTGACCATCGTGGGCGCCATCAATCTCGCCAGCACGGTGCCCTATCACGCCAGCCAGATGTATGCCAAGAACCTGGCCAACTTCCTGGTCCACCTGGTGAAGGATGGCAAGCTCCAACTGAATCTTCAGGACGAAATCACAAACAGCACCCTGGTCACGCAAAACGGCGAGCTGGTAAATCCGCGGGTACGCGAGTTCTTCGGACTGCCGGCGCTGGTCACGCAATCTGCGACTGGCGCAAAGGAGACAAATTAGTGGTAACCACCGACCTGTACAACAGCCTCTACGTCTTCATCCTGGCGGCGTTCATCGGCTTCGAGGTGATTCGCAAGGTGTCGCCGTTGCTGCACACGCCGCTGATGTCGTTGACCAACGCACTAGACGCCATCGCCGTCGTCGGCGCCATCATCCTCGCCGGCGAGCATAAATCCACGCTGGCGGCGGTGCTGGGCACCATCGCCATCGTCGCCGCTACCAGCAATATCGTCGGCGGCTTCATCATCACCGATCGCATGCTCAAGATGTTCAAATCCAGCCGGACGCAGAAGCCATGATCCCTGCCACGCACATCATTGAGCTGACCTACCTCATTGCCGTCGTCCTCTTCGTCCTGTCGCTGAAGTGGCTCAGCTCTCCGGCGACGGCGCGCCACGGCGTGTGGGCGGGCGAAGTTGGCATGCTGCTGGCCATCGTCGGCACGCTCTTCTACCGCGGCATTGTCGATTACAAATGGATTGCCATCGCGCTGGTGCTGGGTGCCATCATCGGCGTGCCGCTGGGCAATGTACAGATGACCGCCGTCCCGCAGCGGACCGCGCTCAGTCACGCATTCGGCGCGCTTTGCGTGACCCTGGTGGGCACGGCGGAATTCTATCTCCGCGCCCCCAACATTTCGCGCTTCATGATGTCCATCCTTTCGCTGGAGGTCATCCTCGGCGGGTTGACGATCACGGGCAGTCTGATGGCCGCGGGCAAGTTGCAGGAGATCCTGCCCCAGCGGCCCATCACCTACAAAGGACAGAACTTCGTCAACCTTGGGATGCTGGCGATCGCGGTCGCCATCGCCGTCTACCTGGTGCTCAATCCGGATGCCATGCACCTGTATCCCATCATGGTCGGCATCGCGCTGGTCTTTGGCGTGATGATGATCATCCCCATCGGCGGGGCGGACATGCCGACCGTGATCTCGCTGCTGAACTCTTATGCCGGACTTTCCGCTGCGGCCATGGGCTTCGTGCTCAACAGCAAGCTGCTGATCGTGGCCGGCTCGCTGGACGGCGCGTCAGGATTCATCCTTTCGGTCAACATGTCGAAGGCCATGAACCGCTCGTTTACCAACGTGCTCTTCGGCGCATTTGGACAGGTGCAGCACGCGGTTGCCGGCGCGGTCGAGACGCGCAACGTGCGCAGCGCCACTCCTGAAGAAGCGGCTTCAATTCTCTCGGCTGCGAATAAAGTGGCCATCATTCCCGGCTACGGAATGGCGGTGGCGCAGGCGCAGCACAAAGTTCGCGAGCTTTACGATGCGCTCACGAAGCGTGGTGTGGATGTGAAGTTCGGTATCCACCCCGTCGCCGGCCGCATGCCGGGACACATGAACGTGCTGCTTGCCGAAGCCGACATCCCGTACGACAAGCTGCTCGACATGGAAGAGATGAATGGCGAGCTTCCGCAAACTGACGTGGCCCTGGTGATCGGAGCCAACGATGTTACTAACCC
Source organism: Candidatus Korobacteraceae bacterium (assembly GCA_049516475.1). Lineage (GTDB taxonomy): Bacteria > Acidobacteriota > Terriglobia > Terriglobales > Acidobacteriaceae > Bog-257. The sequence goes on from JBEKTC010000007.1 coordinate 25,920, forward strand.
GGCGGCGCGCAGTGATGCCAGTAGCCCGATCTTCGGCATGCCGATCCTGGACGTGGATAAGGCGCGGACGGTGATGGTGATCAAGCGCAGCATGAGTCCGGGCTTCGCCGGCATCGACAATCCGCTGTATTACCTGGACAACACGCTGATGCTGTTCGGCGACGCCAAGCAGTTTGTGAACTCGATTGTGCGCGAACTGACGGGCGCGGGCGGGCACGGGTAGCAGGGTTGATAGCACAGGACGATGGCCGAATTACGGTCCGTGTCAGGGCGCGACTTCACAGTTTGCTGGAAGAGTCGCCTTTGGAGTGCCTAATGTCAGGGCACGACTTCAGTCGTGCCGATACGCTGTTTATTTTTGTCATCCCGAGGAGGCCTTCAGGCCGACGAGGGATCTGCTGTTCCGAAGAGTGCTATTGGAACCCCTCTTTATTCCAATATTCCCAAATCTATAGAGACACCGAACTAGGATGCCCATTGCGGGGCCTGGGAGGGTCCTAGAATCGACGAAAGGGTGGTCGGACGTATCTGGGGGGCCGTCTGGAACGCTGAAGCCCGCCAGAACGTCTCTAAACGCCAAGGCGGCGTTTTCCCGATTTGGAACCAGATGCCGCTCAATTTCAATATGCAGCCCTCAACTGGGCTGCGCTTTAGCGCCTGAGATACGGCATCACCTCAGCGGCCAAACTGGGGAGCCATGCCCTGATACAAAGCACTCATGAGATAGGCTTTCATGCCAAGCGGTTCCAGGGACGGCGACCGCTTACTTGTTCCTTGGCTGGGGAGCGGGAGCTCCGCGCAACAGGCCTTCGGTGCTGATGTCTTCGTCGATCTCCGGCCAGTGGATACCATAGCCGCCGCCGGCAATCTTCCAATTGTGGCGCTGCTCGGCGGTGGCATGGAACAGCCTTGGATACCAGGCAAGCGGGACCGAGATTGTACGTCCGTCCTTCAGGCGGACGCTCAGCGAGTCCTCATCAAAAGACACGTCAGCAACTCGTTCATCGGCCGCTATCGCCAAAATACCCATGCCATGCCTCCAACAGGAGTTGCTGATTCGCCTGCACGGTCGATTCTATCGTGTTTAACTCGCGGGCAGCGAAACCAAAATTTCTCGCCAATGCCACCGGATTGAGCCAGAACTTCGCCGACAAGTCGTCGCGGTCAATGTGAACATGCGGCGGCTCGTTGGGCTCGTGGCTGTAAAAGTAGAACCGGTACGGTCCCGACCGAAGGACGGTTGGCATATACGTTCGTCATTCTAAATGCACGGGCCGCGAGTTTTTCCTGAATATGCACAGCTGCACACAGCTTTTCCTGCGATTGCCTGCAAGTTTCGCTGCCGCGGCCGTTGCGTCGGGAGTCACGGGACGGTAGATTCAGTTTCAGGAGCGCCCCGTGACCACCCCAACTGAAACATGCCCCATCTGCGGCGGCACTGGATGGCAGACCGTCGAGCACGGCAAGCAGCGCGAAGCGGTGCGCTGCGAGTGCCGCGTCAAGGGCCGCGGCGCGCGCCTGCTGGCGGCGGCGCACATCCCGGCGAGATACGAGCATTGCGATCTGAGCAACTTCCAGTACGATCCCGATGACAAGAGCCAGACGAGCATCATCAAGGCCAGGACCTTTGCCGGGCGCTTCGTCGAGGATTATCCCGTCGAGAAGACCGGGCTGCTGTTCGTCGGCTCGGTGGGCGTGGGCAAAACACATCTGGCGGTCGGCATCATCAAAGACCTGATCCGCGAGAAGGGCATCCACTGCTTGTTCTGCGATTATCGCGAGCTGCTGAAGTCGATCCAGAACTCCTACAATCCGTCGGTGCAGGCGACGGAGATGGAAATTCTGCGGCCCGTATTCGAGGCCGAGGTGCTGGCGCTGGACGAACTGGGCGCGGTGCGCAGCACGGAATGGGTTTTCGACACCGTCAACTACCTGCTCAACAGCCGCTACAACGACAATAAGACGACGATCATCACCACCAACTTTCCCGACGGAGAAGAATCGAACGTGGAGATCGACAATCTGCGGAGCCCGTCGGCGACGGAGCGCGCGGCGCGGCGCGAAACTCTCGGCGACCGCATCGGCGAACGCATGCGCTCACGCTTACATGAGATGTGCAAGACTGTCGAGATCAATGGGACGGACTACCGCCAACACTCCAAGCAGGCACAGTTCCATCGCATCAGCGCGCCCAGCCGCCTGTCGCTGCGCAACAGCAAGCGGAATGGCTAGGCTGCTTGGACGGGGATTGCTTGTGTAATCGCCCGATTTCGCAACCTGTATGGTCTTAAAGCTCGTCCACGAAGGCGAGATCGCGCGGCGTTACATATCGCTCATAGCACTTCTCGCACATCCAACGTTCTCCCGGATCACAATACCCGAACATCCCAGCGTCTATATGCTCGTTGCACAACTCGCAGTGCTGGTGGCCCCAGCCCGAAGGAACCAACCGAGTTCCAGAGCGGACAGGCAAGCTCTGGTCGGCCGCCGGATAATGTCGACTCTGCCCCCTACTTTCTCCTGTTGGTTCCAGTTTCGTCCATACCCTTACCTCGCGACCTCCTACGATGGATAAATCCTTAGCTTCGTAATCTTCGGCGACAGCGTCCGTCCCTTGGAATTGCTTTCTTTCCCATCCCCAGTTTGGGTCAAGCACCATCCACACGTGGAACCCCTGCCAGTAAGGGCTCAGATAAGCAAGCGCCTGTCCCACAATGTCTGGTTCGTCTGTTGCCTCAAAGGTCAGAACCGCAGCGTTTGTTTCCTTGTTGCGCGACTGCACAGCCGCGCAAATGTATCCGCGCTTTCCGAACAAAAGCCAAAACCATTGTGGTCCGGTGCTCTCGATCTCGATGGTGCAGTCAAAACGGCCCTCAATCTCGAAATGGGTATATCCCTCCTTCGCCGTCGGGCCGCGACGCAGGGCCGTCACTTCAAACTTCGGAAAATCTTCGAGAGTCTTCTGTTTGCGGATTTCCATATCTTCCGGTTACGGCCCCTGCAGTTGGAACACTCAAGGTTACATGACCATGGAAGCTTTGGTGGAAACTCGTGGGACCACATCTCGGGTCAACTGGCGAAACATCGCCATAGCACAAGTGGCCGCCCTTTTCTGCACCAGAGGGGGCGCAAAAGACCAAAGGCATTCTTCTGGCAGATAGAATGTCCTCGTGCAGTGCACCAAGTTCATCCCCGACAGCGATTTCGAACTCTACGCCGCTGTTCCGGCGAGTGCGGCGGTGTTCTTGCTGCGCGGCGACGAAGGCTCGGAGCCCTACGTCAGCAAGACGTCGAACTTGCGCCGGCGGCTGCAACGGCTGCTGGGCGCCGTCGATGGGCAGAGCCGCAAGCTGAGCTTGCGCGACCGGGCCCGCTCGGTCGAATGGTTCTCGACCGGCTCCGACTTCGAGGCATCGTTTCTGCTCTACAAAGTTCTGCGACGAGAATTTCCCCAGACTTACGAGAAGCGGCTGCGCCTGCGCTTTGCGCCGCTGATCAAGCTGATCCTCGACAATCCTTATCCGCGGGCGATCGTCACCACACGCATCAGCGGACTGAAATCGAATGCCCGGTACTACGGCCCGTTCCCCACGCGGGTTGCAGCAGAGAAGTTCGCCAATGACTCGCTCGACCTTTTCAAGATGCGGCGCTGCGTTGACGATCTCCATCCCGATCCCGCCTTCCCCGGCTGCATTTATTCCGAGATGAAGATGTGCCTTGCGCCCTGCTTCAAGGGCTGTAGCGATGCAGAGTATGCCGCCGAGGTCGAACGGGTGCAGCAGTTCTTCCAGAGCGGCGGAGAGTCCCTGGTACGCGAGATTGAGCGGCAACGCGATGAAGCTTCAGCGAATCTCGACTTCGAAGGCGCGGCCGCACAGCATGCGCGCCTGGACAAAGTGAAGGCTGCGATCGCGCAGTTGCCGGAGATCGTGCGCCGCCTCGACGAACTGAATGGCGTAATGGTGCAGCCCTCGGCCGAGCGCGAATCGGTCACGCTGTTCAAGATTGTTGCCGGACAGATCTGCGAGCCAGTCGCGCTCAATGTCGGCAAGGCCGAAGCCTCGCGCCTCGCCTCCAAGCCGCAATCGATGGAGTCGCGCATCAGCGAGGCGCTGGCGGCGGTTGAAAATCCCAAGCTGCGCGGCGCGCTGGAGTGGATGGAACATCTCGCGCTGCTCAAGCGCTGGTACTATCGCACCGCGAAAGTTGGCGAGCTGTTCCTGACCGACAGCGCCGGCGAGCTGCCCATGCGCCGCGTAGTGCGCGGCGTGTCGCGCGTCTTCCGCGGCGAGCGGCCATCGGGCGATTTGAGCGAGACCGCAGGCGACTACTGGAAGTTTCGCGCCAAAGAGGCCGGTATCACAGAAAACTGACGCGCGCGTAATTACAATTCCTGCATGAGCCCCAAACCCGATAGCTGGAACTCCGAACTCTACCAGTCCAGCCATTCCTTCGTGTGGCAATACGGGCGCGACCTGCTGGTGCTGCTGAACGCCAAGCCGGGCGAGCGCATTCTGGACGTGGGCTGCGGCACGGGACAGCTCACAGCCGAGATCACGCAATTTGGCGCAGAAGTGGTCGGTATCGATTCCTCGGCGGAGATGATTGCCAGCGCGCGCAAGAACTTCCCGCAGGTAAGGTTTGAAGTCGCCGACGTGACCGCGCTGAGCTACGCCGACGAGTTTGATGTGGTGGTTTCCAACGCCGCGCTCCACTGGGTGCGGGACCAGCCGTCGGCAATTGCTTCGATTGCGCGAGCGCTGAGGCGCGGCGGCCGGCTCATCTTCGAAATGGGTGGCCGGGGAAATCTTCGTCACCTGCTGGACGCTGTGTATCAGGCCTTGCGCACGCTTGGAGTCGCCAATCCTGAGCAACTGTCGCCGTGGTCGTTTCCATCCATTGGCGAATATGCCCCGCTGGTGGAAGCGCATGG
>JBEKTC010000008.1:0-39104 GCA_049516475.1 Candidatus Korobacteraceae bacterium
CCCTCTCGCCAAAGAACGGCGAGAAGGATGGGGGCACCCCCAAGACCCGACCAAAGAAAATATTTATGCGCTGAAGTCCCTAAAGGGGTATATAGTGTCCGCCTATTAGGGCCAAAGTGGAAACTTTGGATAAAGATAAATGAGCGGCGGGGACGATAGGAAGCGACTGCGCGCCGTGATCGCCAAATCGGGAACGCGGGACGGCGATGTTTCCCAAGTGTAACCCCGCTCAGTGGCAAATCCTGTCTGCCATTCCAAAATCCGCTCGTACCCCCGACTTGGAGGTAATTATGTCCATGGCTCTGAGGGTCGTCCTTCTCTGTGCAGCTTTGGTAACAGCGGCGAACGGATTCGGGCAGGTTACCATCGTTAATTTCAACTTTGAGGCCGTGCCCGTCATTTGTGGTTCGGGCATCGCTTTCGGCTACCAGGGTGCTGCGGAACGCTGTCAATGGCCAGACCCCACGCAAGATTTCGATGCAAGCCCTGGATTCGGATGGACGTCGATCATGGGGGCGGCCGCCGGGAGTGCCGAGGACGGCGGAAAGTCCGGTGTCACCGCACCCAACGGTGGATTCAATCCGCCGCCTTTCACCGGTCTACCCTTCACCCAGGCAGCCTTATTGCAAGACTATGGCGGCCTTGTTTTACAAGCGATTGCAGGCTTTACTGCTGGCGACTACACGCTCGGCTTTTACCTCGGATCGCGTTACCTTAGCGGACAATATGACGGCAACCAGACCGTTGAGGCGTTGATCGACGGCAACGTGATCGGCACCTGGGCGCTTTCCAGCTTTAGCCCCTTCACCTGGCAGACCGCTCCTTTCACGGTCACGACCAACGGCAACCACACACTGGCGTTCAAAGGAGTGCGCCACGGCGATCACACGGCTTTTTTCTCTTACGTCACCATCACTCCCACGGAACCCTAAACCCCTGGGTGCCCCACTCATTCGCGGGGTTCGAATGAGTGGGTGCCTGAAGTCACAACCCCTTGGTTCGTCCCATAACAGACGAGACCCCGAACGTTTACAGCCACTGCGAGGAGCACAAGCCGATGCAAAGCCAAGCGCAACGCCTCATCTCACTGTTTCGCATAACCGTGCTGGCAGGAGTCACCGCGTTACTGATAACGTCGGCTGCGCTTTCCATGCCCGCACAGAATTCCATTCCCCCAACGGCGGTTCAGGCAGCAAGAATGCCGGAATTCGCGAAGCGACTCGGCCATCCCGCAAACCGACCGGCATCGCCGCCCAAGCCAGCAGTTGCGCGCCAAGGGTCTCATAAGGTCCCCGGTGAAGGCGAAATCTACGACAACGGCCCCATCAACGGCAACACCGATGCCTGGACGATTAACTTCGGCTTTGTCATTAGCGATACCTTCACAGTCAACGTTAACCAGACACCGATCACCGGAATGAGTTTCGGGGCCTGGTTGTATCCAGGCGACACGTTGAGCCAAGTTGAGCTTTCCATCACTTCGGAGCCAAACGGCGGCACTACCTACTTTAATCAGTACTTGAGCTTCACTCAGGCCGGTTGCACCTACAACCAGTACGGCTTCAACGTCTGCACGGAAAGCACCACCTTCAATGGTCCGACGTTGAATGCCGGCACTTATTGGCTGAACCTGCAAAATGCCACTACTCTCGACGGCAATCCGGTGTACTGGGACGAAAACAGCGGAGTGGGATGCGACTCCCCCGGCTGTCCGTCCCTGGCCCAGGAAAATACGGTTGGCACAATTCCTTCGGAATCGTTCACCATCCAGGGTAACCCCTGCTTCAACCCAGCAGAGGAGAAGCCGGCGACGGCCGCGAAGGTTGTAACCGTTCCGCCCTCTCCAACCCAAAACTATCGCGTGATCTACAACTTTACCGGCGGCGCAGACGGCGCGGTTCCCACAACCGGTTTGGCGATCGACTCTGCGGGGAATCTCTACGGCACTACCATTGGCGGCCCGGACGGACGAGGTACGGTGTTCAAGCTGACTCCCCGCTCTTCCGGCTGGACATTTAGCCGGCTGTATACCTTCACCGGTGCGAATGGCGACAATCCCGACAGCTCGCTCGTCATCGCCGCCGATGGCACGCTTCTCGGCACAACGTTCAACGGCGGCGTGGGCCAAGGCTACGGCAATGGTGTGCTGTTCGGCCTCTCTCCCGCCGGAAATATCTTGCCAACTCCCTTTAGCAATTGGATGGAGACCTTGCTGTACGACTTCACCGCCGGCAGCGATGGTGCAAGTCCAGGTGGGAGCTTCTTCCTCGACAGCTCAGGCAACATCTATGGAAGCGCTGCCGCGGCGGGCGGGAATCGCGGCGGTACGCTCTATGAGTTCACCAATGGCGGCATACAGGTCCTGCACGCTTTTCCCGGCTTCTCCGGCGACGGCTCCAGTCCGGGAGGAGTGGTCAATGGCTCTGATGGCTTGTATGGCATCACCGGATCTGGCGGCGCAAACCGCAGCGGTACGTTCTACACCACGGCAGGCGGCTACCAGGTCCTTCACAGCTTCAATAGCAATCCGGAAGGCAATCCGGTAAGTCTGACCGCAGACCAGGCGGGCAATCTGTACGTTACGGCCAGCTATGTGAGTTATATGTGCACGAAGCCGGGCGGCGAGCAGGAGTTCGGTACTACATCGGTCTTCCAGATGTCTCCACCGGGCTGGGATCCTCTCGGGCTGGTAAGTCTCCAACAATTTGACACATCGCTATCGTCCTGGATATCGACCGACGCCTCGGGAAATATCTACGGTACAACCGACAAGTACGGAGGCAATTTTTCGGGTAACGTATTCAAGCTAACCTGCTGCTGGAACTACACCGACCTGCACGACTTTGCCGGCGGGACGAATGATGGAGCCTACCCTGCGGCCAGCCCCGTGGTCGACGCCCAAGGCAACATCTACGGCACCACTCAATATGGCGGACTTTACGGGAACGGCGTGGTCTGGGAGATTTCACCGTAGCTGGAAAGGGCGGGTGCCCCACTCATTCGCGGGGTTCGAATGAGTGGGTGCCTCAAGTCGTAACCCCTGGTTCATGCCATAACAGAAGGGTTCCGAACGTTTACAGCCACTGCGAGGAGCACAAGCCGGTGCAAAGCCAAGCGCAACGCCTCATCTCCCTGTTTCGCACAATCGTTCTGGCAGGAGTCACCGCGTTCCTGATAACGTCGGCTGCGCTTCCCATGCCCGCACAGAATTCCGTTCCCCCAACGGCGGTTCAGGCAGCAAGGATGCCGCAGTTCGCGAAGCGACTCGCCCATCCGATCAAGCGACCAGGCCCACCCATGTCTCCGGCGCTTGCACGCGGCAAGATGCATCCCGGTCCGCTCGACAGCAATGACATTTACGACAACGGCCCAACCAACGGCAACACCGACGCCTGGACCATCAATTTCGGATTTATTGTTAGCGACAGCTTCAACGTGACCCAGGGTAACAACACTAGCGTCACTGGTATGAGTTTCGCAGCCTGGATGGCTCCGGGCGACGTACTGGATTCGGCGGAAGTGTCCATCACCTCGAGCGAAAACGGCGGCACCAGCTACTTCGATCAGACGGTGAACTTCACCCAGATCGGCTGCATCGGCAATGAGTTTGGCTACAACGTCTGCACCGAGACGGCCAGCTTCAATGGGCCGACCCTGATTAACGGCACCTACTGGGTGAACCTGCAGAACGCCAGCTCAGCCGCCGGCGACCCAGTTTACTGGGACGAGAACAGCGGGCCTTCTCAGGCCTCGGAGAGCACCGTAGGCACGATTCCTTCCGAATCATTCACCATCCTGGGTTCCGGCACCACCTCCTGCGAGCCGGTAGAGGAGACGCCGGCGACAACGGCGAAGGTTGTGACCGTTCCGCCCTCTCCAACCCAGAGCTACCGCGTGATCTACAACTTCACGGGCGGCGCCGACGGCGCCTCTCCGGTCGCCGGTTTGGTGATCGACGCTGCGGGTAATCTCTATGGGACGACCAGCGGCGGCGGTGGTCCGGCCGGAGCAGGCACGGTGTTCAAGCTTACTCCCCACTCCTCCGGTTGGACGTTTAGCCGGGTGTATTCGTTCTCCGGTGCGAACGGCAGCTCTCCCGACAGCACCCTCGTTCGCGGCGCTGATGGCACCCTCTTCGGCACAACGGTTTACGGAGGCTCCGGCAATGGTGTGCTCTTCGGCCTATCTCCCGCCGCAAACGTCTTGCCGAGTGTCTTTAGCAATTGGATGGAGACCCTGCTGTACAGTTTCACCGGCGGCAGCGATGGTGCAAGTCCGGGTGGGAGCCTTGTGCTCGACGGCTCAGGCAATATCTACGGGAACGCCGCCATGGGAGGCGCGAATCGCGGCGGGACGCTCTATGAGTTCACCAACGGCGGCATACAGGTCCTGCACGCTTTTCCCGCCTTCTACAACGACGGTTCTACACCGATAGGAGTGGTCACCGGCTCCGATGGCTTGTACGGCATCACCGGATCGGGTGGCACGCAACGCGCCGGTACGTTATACACGACAGCAGGAAGCTACCAGGTCCTTCACAGCTTCATGGGCATGGATCCCGAAGGCAGTCCGACAAGTTTGGTCGCAGACCTGGCGGGCAATCTGTACGGCGCAACCAGCTACTCCTATGTTGTCTGCACCGCGCCGGGTCCCCCTACGACGTTTTATGGCTCGTCCATCTTCCAGTCGTCTCCACCGGGCTGGGACCCTTCCATCCTGAAAAATTTCGACTTCATTCCCTTTACACCGGTGACGTCCTGGGTATCGACCGACGCCATGGGGAACGTCTACGGTACAACCGATAACTATGGAACTCAGGGTTTGGGTGACGTATTCAATCTGACCTGCTGTTGGAACTACACCGATCTGCACGACTTCTCCGGTTCGCCGAATGATGGTGCCCAGCCTACGGGCAGCCCTCCCGTGGTCGATTCCCAAGGCAACATCTACGGCACCACTCAATATGGCGGACGTTATGGGAACGGCGTGGTCTGGGAGATTTCACCGTAGCTGGAAGGGCGAGCGCCCCACTCATTCGCGGGTTTCGAATGAGTGGGTGCCTCCAGCCACAACCCCCTGGTTCATCCCGTCACAGACGGCGGGTGGCCCAGGTCTCGCGCCTTTCGAGACCTGGGTACGCGTCGTTCTGGAGGTTTCCGGCGTAAACAGCTTTTTGCATTTCTCCTGTATGCTTAAAGTCTGTCGATGCCAGCCCGCCGTTTAGTCCGTTTCACATTCAGACGCCGTCTGACGACCGCTTTCGCAGCGCTTCTCCTGGCCGCGCTCTTCACGGGCGCCATCTGGAGCCAGACTGCGCCCGCGCAGCCGCAATCGCAGCCAGCGCCGCAGCAACCTAACAGCTCCGGCGCGGCGCAGGTCCCCGGCGCGGGCGTCGGCGTCCAGAATCAGCAACCCAGCCAGGCTCCCGAGCAGCCGGAGCCAGAGACCCACGTCACCAAGGGTCAGGCCAAAGAACTCTTCCGCTCGGTGGACGAGATCCTCGGTTTTGTCAGCCAGGATACCGGCCTGCCCATCGAGCATCAGGTCAAGCGTCATCTCATCACGCGCCAGGAAGTTGAGAAGTACGTCGACAAGCGGATGAAAGATGACAAGGACGAGAAGCGCCTGGAGCAATCACGGCTGGTGTTGCAGAAGTTCGGACTGCTTCCGCCGGGCTACGACCTTCATGCTGAGTTTGTGCGCCTGATGGGCGAGCAGGTTGCCGCGTACTACGATCCCAAGACAAAGAGTGTCAACCTCCTGGACTGGGTGCAGTTGGACGCGCAGAAGCCGATCCTGGCGCACGAGTTGACTCACGCCTTGCAGGACCAGAAAGTCGGCGTGGAAAAGTGGGAGTTGGCCGGCGCGAAGGACGATTCGACGCCGCTGCCCGATCAGCAGGAGTATTCCGTAGAGGAAGCGCAGGCCGCCCGGCAGTGCGTCACCGAAGGGCAGGGCATGGCCGTCATGTTCGACTACATGCTGGCGCCGCTGGGCAAGAACCTGCTCACCGCTCCAGAAATAATTTCCGCCATGCAGGCGGGCATGGCCGACAGCAAGGATTCGCCTGTGTTTGCCCAGGCGCCGATGTTCCTGAAGGAATCCTTGCTTATGCCGTATACCTTTGGCCTTGATTTCGTGAAGACCGTCATGGCCAACAAAGGTAAAGAGGCAGCGTTCGCGGGAATACTGGAGAACCCGCCGGTCGACACACGCCAGATTATGCAGCCTGAAACCTATCTGCTGCACCAGGTGGTTGCGCCGCCCACGATCCCCGATATGAATAAGCTGGTAGCCCCAGACTATGAGCGCTTCGACTTTGGCAGCATGGGCGAATTCGATGTGTATCTGCTGGCAAAACAGTACGGCGCCAACGATGCTCCAAACTATTATCGCCACTGGCGCGGAGGCTATTATTTCGCGGCCCGCGCGAAGACCGCGCCCAAAGATCAGATCGCAATGCTGTATTGGTCGCGCTGGGATTCACCCGAGGCGGCGCGCGACTTCGCCAAGCTGTATGCGGATTACCTGCCCAGGCGCTACAAGAAAGCGGTCTTGCAAGCGCCATCGGAGGCCGACGCCAAAGGGCCCCGCCATCTTTACGTGTTCGATACCGACGAGGGCAAAGCCTCCATCGAAATCGAAGGCAACGACGTGCTGATCATGGAAGGCTTTGACGACACCGTGAAGGAAAGAGTGCGCGATGTTCTTCTCTTCGGCATGTCGCTGCCCGTGCAACCGGCGAAAGGCAAGAACTGACGATGCATACCTTAACCGCCTGCGGAGAGAGTCGAGGTCCCCGCGCTGTGCCGGGCCTCAGCACTGCAGATTGCGGGAAAAGTCGCCGTGTCCGCGTTTTGAAAGGGCACAGCTTTAGCTGTCCCGTTGCCCGCCCTTTATTTTTGTCATCACGAGCGGGCTTCAGCCCGCGAGGGATCTGCTTCGCGCCGATGCTGCTGATCCTGTGCGTGTTGGCCTTGCCGCTCGCCGCCCAGCAATTCGACGAGAAGATGTGGGGCAAGAACACCACCGGAGTCGAACTCGCGACGCACGAAGACCCGCGCCAGCACAACGCTTCGGGAACGGTCCTGATGTATAACCTCCTCGGCAAAGGTTTTCCGGCGGACAAAAGCTACGACCTGTGGTTTTGGATTGCCGGCAAGAAGCCGCAAAAAGCCATCGCCGGCGTCAGCTTCGACAAGCGCGGTGTGCTGGTCTGCTCCGGCAAGCCGGGCTCGTGCCAGGGAAGCGGACTGGACGATCCCATCAACATCAAGGCGACGGCGGTGCTGGGCGAGCCCAAACGCTTTGGAGTTGTCTCCACTGACGGCAGGGTTGCCGGCTTTGCCGAGGCAGTGCCGTTTCCCATCGAGGCCTCCGATAAGAACTGCAAGCTCTCGGTGGTCCGCGAGTCGGCCTTGGCTGACGTTGTGGCCCTCCACGCCAGCGGGTTTACTCCCTACGAGATGTTGACCGTCAAGACCAATTTGAGTCCGGATGACTCCACCCACAGTCCTACCACCTCGCCCGACGGAACCTGGCAAGCGATGATTGGAACCAAGGTCCCGGGACAGAGTTCAGGTGTCGCAACCATTAAAGTCTCCGGCCAGGGCTGTTCGGTAGCCGTCAGCTTTGCTTGGGGCGAGGGCAGCACCCGGCAGCAGTAGAAGCAGGTGGTCTCCGTGTTTTACATATCCAACATCGTTTTACATATCCAACCTCGTGTCTGCGGTTCTTGGCGAGGTTGTTACGGCTGGGAGCAATCAAGTCCCGCGAAGCGGGACGGAAGCTGATAGCCCCGCCCTTCAGAGGCTGTTACGAAACGCCGTTCGCAGTTGCATCGGTGGAACAAGCCGCAACGAAAAGAGCGCCGTAGGCGCGAAATAGTCTAGCCCAGCACGGAGCCGGAGGCGCAGTGCTGGGTAGGACGGAGCGAAGTGGAGTCCTGGGTACGCTGGCTAAATGGGGTTGAGCCGGCTTCAGCCGGCGACATATGAATAATCACCTTAGAGAAGATCACCAGCCTTGTCACTCCGCCCACATCGCAACATGACAAAACTATTACAAACGCCTCTCCCCTAACTTGTTAGTCTGAGTTCAGCCCTCACGCGCACTTGAGCGGAGGATGGCACGCATTAACTTAGGGGAATCATGGCTCAGAGCGAGAAACAAAAAGATACCAGCATCAATTGGCTTACTACATCCTTCATGGTCGCCTTTCACGTGGGCGCAATCGTCGCGCTCTTCATGTTCAGTTGGAAGGCCCTGTTTGTTGGGCTGTTCTTATACTGGGTGGCCGGCAGCCTCGGCATCGGCATGGGCTACCATCGCCTGCTGACGCATCGCGGTTACAAATGCCCCAAGTGGGTGGAATACGTACTGACCGTTTGCGCCACGCTGTCGCTTGAGGGCGGACCGATCTTCTGGGTCGCCACCCATCGCGTGCATCACCAGATCACCGACAAGCCGGGCGATCCCCACTCCCCGCGCGACGGCGGCTTCTGGGCCCACATGGGCTGGATCCTCACGGGCAAGACCTTCCACAACAAGAGCACCGAACTGCTGGCCTACGTTCCCGACCTTCGCAAAGACAAGTTCCATCTCTGGATCAGCGAATATCACTGGGTGCCGATCACTACGCTTGGCATCATTCTGCTGATCGTCGGCGGATGGTCCGTGATGATGTGGGGAGTTTTCCTGCGCACGGTGATCCTGCTGCACTCCACCTGGTTTGTGAATTCGGCGACCCACATGTGGGGCTCCAAGCGCTTCGCCACCGATGACGATTCGCGGAACTTGTGGTGGGTGGCGTACCTCAGCTTTGGCGAAGGCTGGCACAATAATCATCACGCGCATCCGCAGTCGGCGCGCCACGGCCTGGCTTGGTACGAACTGGATGTGAACTGGTACGGCATCAAGACGCTGCAGTGGCTTGGGCTCATCTGGGACGTGAAGCTTCCCAAGCTGGGCTCGGCGCGCATCAGGCCGATCGTGCAGCCAGAGGCGCCGGCTGAAGCCGAAGCCGTGGCCGTCGCCTACAGCGGCGACTAGCAAATTCCACTCGCGGTATAACGGGTGGGGCACGCTTTCAGGAGCCTGTTCAGGCGTGCATGAAGGCTGTGGTTGTCTAGTCTGGCTTTAGCACTGAGGTAATTCTTCCTGGAATGCCGCAGCGGCTGAAGCCTTTCTCTTGATTACTTGTTTTCGCACGCCTGATGACGGATGATTCCAGCCGGGCCTCCAACTCCACCCACGCCCTCACCTGGGTCCGCGATTCGCTTCGTCATCGCGGCCTCGCCGGAACGGCGCTCTACTACTCTCGCGAGCTTGTCGATCTGCTCCGCGATCTGACTCCCGCGCGGCGCAAGTCGCGCTACGGCGACATCGACTTCGACTTCGAACATAACGTGGACACCACCTGGGCCACGGTGTCGCTGCGCACCCGCCTTCGCGAGTGGCTTTCCGGCGGACAATATCAGCCTTCCGAGCCGATGGCGTTTCGAGAGATGCTCGAGGCGCTGCCGATCGCCCTCGAGGGCTTCACCTTCATCGATCTTGGATCGGGTAAGGGCAGAACTCTGCTGATGGCCTCTGATTATCCTTTCCAACGCATCGTTGGAGTGGAGCTGCTGGCCGAGTTGAATGCGATCGCACTGCAGAACATCGCGCATTACCGAAGCGATTCGCAGAAATGCTTTGCCATCGAGTCGCACGCCGCAGACGCGAGTCGCTTTGATTTCCCTGCCGATCCCACCGTGGTCTATCTGTTTAATCCTTTTCCCCGGCACGTCTGGCGCGACGTGCTGGCCAACCTGTACCGCTCGCTGCTGGCTGCGCCGCGCCCGGTCTACCTCATCTATCACAACCCCGTGCACCATGACATCATTGCTGCCGAGCGTTGGCTACAGGAGCTGGCGCGGACCCATCAGTTCGTCATTTATCAGGCAGTGATGAGTGAATAGAGGTAAGTCAACTCGTCGGCTCCGGTTTGTAATCTGACGAGTTGCGGTTAAGATATTCTGCAGGTGACCGATGACAGAAAATTCCAATCCAACCGCGGAAGCGAACCAGGAACACGAAGCTGCCGAACATGTTGCCGACGCTCATCGTAAACTGAGCGCCCTGCGACAGCAGCTCGACAAGCATCCGGACCTGGAAGAAGCCATCTCCAGTCTGGAAATGGCGCTCAGCATATTGACGACCAAGACCGGCGGGATGCTGTGAAGGCAGCAACTAGCCCTTAGCATTTGGCCCTCGGTACTTGGCCTGTCGGACAACTGACAACCGACAACTGACAACTGACAACCGACAACTGGGTACGGACGCATGTGCAGGAACATCAAAACGCTCTTTAACTTCAGCCCACCGGTCACTGACGAAGAGGTGCGAGCGGCTGCTCTCCAGTTCGTGAGAAAGATCACCGGTTTCAATAAGCCATCGAAGGCAAACGAAGCGTCCTTTCTGGCCGCGATCGACGAAGTAGCTGGCATCTCGACGCGTCTTCTGCGTTCGCTTGAAACCAACGCGCCGCCCCGGGACCGAGCGGAAGAGGCGGCCAAAGCGAAAGCCCGTGCCGCAGCCCGTTTCGGCGCTTAGAGGCCGTCTCTTTAACTCGGTTTTGAAGGGGCGCAGCTCATTCCTTAACGTGTGTCATCCTGAGCGGAGGCGGCCTGTCGTTGGCCGCCGGAGTCGAGGGACCCCTATATAACGGCTGCGTAGTATCCTTGCTGTAAGAGCTAGAAGCGGTGCGGGGCCCGGTTCGGCTGGCGCCAATACATTTGCGGGCCAGGGCCGGGGTGCAGAAACAGGATGAGTTCGCTTGAGCGAGGGCCGCAGAATGGCAACATGCCGGAGCCGAACGGCCCCGTGCTGGTGATGCCTTCGCCGCGACCCAGGCCGAGCACATGGGAGCGCTGGAGACGCCGAATCTTTCTGGTCGTGTTCGTCCTCTTCTGCCTCGAAATCGGAATCATACTGACGGTTGCGCCGTGGACCCCGTTTTGGACGAGCAACTCACTACTCGTGGGTTTCCCGAGAGTGCGGGAGTTCCTGATGAACGGCTTCGTTCGTGGCCTGATCAGCGGGTTGGGCGTGTGCGATATCGGACTGGCGGTGGCAGAGGCTGTCCTCTTCCGCGATGAGCCTTAGAGATGACAGCATGTTTTGTTGGACCGTCAGCGTTGCACCGGCTTAGGTGACTCGAATCACATCGTAATGTTCGCCGCTCGGTCAAAATATTCGTTCGCTATGGTTTTGCTGGTTGCTCGCGGCTCGCAGCTAGTCGCTAATTGCTTCTTATGCCTGACTTTCTGCTCGAGATCGGAACCGAAGAGATTCCCGCCCGCATGATCGACGGCGCGCGCGAGGAGCTGGCGCGCCGCGTCAGCGATCTGTTGCAGCGCGAGCGGCTGGGAGATAGTACGGCCGTGCAGTCGTATTCCACTCCGCGGCGGCTAGCCGTGCTGGCCTCAGGCGTCGCTCCCGCCCAGCCCGACGTTCGCGAGAAGTTAACCGGGCCATCGCTCAAGGTCGCCTATAAAGATGGATCGCCGACGCCCGCCGCTGAGGCGTTCGCGCGCAAGGTTAACGTGTCTGTCGATGCTCTGGAGAAGATCACGACCCCTAAAGGCGAATACCTCGCCGCGACGGTGCTGAAAAAAGGCCGCCCGGCAGCCGAGATCTTTGCCGAATCGCTGCCAAAAGAGATCGCCGGGATTTACTGGGCCAAGAATATGTACTGGCGCGGTAAGTCGGCGGAGCGTTTCGTGCGCCCGGTGCGCTGGCTGGTGACTGTGCTCGACGGGGAAGTGGTACCGCTGGAGTTTGCCGGCATTCGCGCCGGTGATATCACGCATGGCCATCGCATCCTGTCATCGGGACCGCTGACCATCGACCGACCCGCGGATTATGTCACCAAGCTAGCCGGTGGCTCCGTCGTAGTTAGCGCCACCGAACGTGAACAGCTTATTCGCAAGGCGCTGGACGCGGCGACGCGAACCATTCCCAACGCGCGCTGGCGCGAAGACAAGTCTCTGCTCGATACGGTCGTCAATCTCACGGAATTCCCGTCGGTGGTCCTTGGCAGCTTCGATCCAGAATTTCTTGCTCTTGCCGATGAAGTATTGGTCACGGTGATGCGCGACCATCAGAAATACTTTGCTCTGGAAGATGCCGACGGCAAACTGCTTCCGCATTTTCTCGCGGTGCTCAATACCGACGGCGATCCCGACGGGCTGATTCGTCATGGCAACGAGCGCGTGCTCCGCGCCCGTTTCAACGACGCTCGCTTCTTCTGGGAGACCGACCAGAAAATTCCGCTGCGCAACCGTGTCGACATGCTCAAGTCGGTGACCTTCCAGAAAGACCTCGGCAGCTACTACGACAAGACGCGGCGGGTGCAGAAGCTCGGCAGCCTCATCGCGGAGACGATCCGCAGCGCGGGTGGCAGCGCTCGTCCGGGCATCATCTTCAAGGCTGCATTGCTGTGCAAGACCGACCTCACCACCGAGTTAGTAAAGGAATTTACCGAATTGCAGGGCATCATCGGCGGCCTGTACGCCAAGGCGCAGGAGCTCGACCCGATTCTTCCGCGGGCGACGGTCGACGCCATCGGCGATGCGATTTATGACCATTACAAGCCAGAGTCGATGGATGACAGCGTTCCGCGCAGCGTCGAAGGCGGCGTGCTGGCCATCGCCGACAAGGCCGACAGCATTGCCGGAATGTTCGCGCTGGGCCTGCAGCCGACAGGCTCTAAAGATCCGTTCGCGTTGCGCCGAGCGGCCAACGGCATCGTCAAGATCATCGCCGAACACAAGCTGGCGCTGCCGATCAGCAAACTGTTTGGCGACGCGCTGGAGCAGTACAAAAACTCTCCGGCCGAGCAGCGCTTCAAGCAACATGTCGACTTCGGGGATGCAGTTGCGAACTTCATGCGCGAGCGCCTGGAATTCTACCTCCGCGATGTGCGTGGCTTTGCCTATGACGTGGTGAACGCCGTGCTCGCCGCCGGCAGCGACGACGTGGTGGATGCTATCGCACGTGCAGAAGCGGTCAGCGAAGTGCGAGGCTCGGAGGACTTTGCTTCGATCTCGGTGGCATTTAAACGCATGAAAAATATCCTTCGCCAAGCGCGGGAGCGGAAAATAGAGATTCCGGAGCAATACGATTTGAAGTCCTTGGTCGAGCAGAGCGAACTGGCATTGCAGGCTGCGATTGGAGAGATAAGTGAGGGCTTCCTCCGGCATCGCCTCCGCGGTGAGTACGGTTCCGCACTTGCCGAAATGGCCAAATTGCGGCGCCCGATCGATGCCTTCTTCGATCATGTCATGGTAATGAGTGAGGATGTGAAGCTGAGAGACAACAGGCTCGGATTACTCCAGCTGCTCGTCAGGAATTTTTCCACCATCGCTGACTTCAGCGAAATCGTTACCGAAGGCGCAAAATCCAGCCCCGAACGGGGCGAAACAACTTAGCCCAGGGCGGAAGCCCTGGGTTGGCGTAATAATAAAGCCTGAGTCCCTTCAGGGACGACACTTTCAAAGGACTTTCCCAATGAGCACTCCCACTGCTGAACTGGAAAATGCGGCGGTCAACGCGAAAGCCGTGAAGTACGTCTACTTCTTTGGCGACGGCCACGCCGAAGGTCACGGCAAGATGAAGGACGAGCTGGGCGGCAAAGGCGCCGGGCTCGCCGAGATGACCAATGCCGGCCTGCCCGTTCCTCCCGGCTTCACCATCCAGACCGAAGCTTGCCGCGAGTACATGCCAAATCACACTGTATCCGGCGAGATCAATCGCCAGATGGATGAAGCGCTCAAACACCTGGAGCAATTGCAAGGCCAGAAGCTCGGCGGCGCCGACAATCCACTGCTGGTGAGCGTGCGCTCGGGCGCAAAATTCTCGATGCCGGGCATGATGGACACCATCCTCAACCTCGGCCTCAACGACAAGTCAGTGGAGGGCCTGGCCAAGCTCAGCAACAATCCCCGCTTCGCCTGCGACTCCTATCGCCGTCTCATCCAGATGTTCGGCAGCGTCGTGCTCGACATCCCCAAGTCCGCCTTCGAGGAAGTTTTCGACGGCAAGAAGAAGCAGAAGAAGGCCAAGCTCGACACCGATCTCGACGCCAAGGCGCTGCAGGAAGTCATTGCCGATTACAAGAAGGTCGTGCTGAAGCAGACCAAGCGCGAGTTTCCGCAGGACCCGCACGAGCAGCTGGTGATGTCGCGCGATGCCGTCTTCCGCTCCTGGCTGAATGATCGCGCCAAGACCTATCGCCGCATTAACAACATCGACGACATGCTCGGCACCGCCGTTAACGTGCAGGCCATGGTCTTCGGCAACCTAGGCGAGACCAGCGGCACGGGCGTCGGCTTCACGCGCAATCCGGCCACCGGCGTGAAGGAGTTTTATGGCGAGTTCCTGATGAACGCGCAGGGCGAAGACGTGGTCTCGGGAGTCCGGACGCCAGTACACATCTCCGAGCTCGAGAAGATCATGCCGAAGGTCTACAACCAGCTTCGCGAGATTACCACGCGGCTGGAGAAGCACTATCGCGACATGCAGGATTTCGAGTTCACCATCCAGGATGGCCGCCTCTACATGCTGCAGACGCGCAACGGCAAGCGCACCGGACGCGCCGCAGTCCGCGTTGCCATTCAGATGGTGGAGGAAGGATTGATCTCGAAGGAAGAAGCGATCTTCCGCGTCGAGCCGAACCAACTCTACGATTTCCTTGTCCCCAGCCTCGACGAGAAGGGCAAGGACATTGAAGTGCTCGCAACAGGTTTGCCGGCATCGCCGGGCGCGGCCGTCGGACAGATCGTGTTCACTGCGGAAGACGCAGTCGAGAGGTTCCACAAGGACAAGAGTGCAAAATTAATTTTGGTGCGCGGCGAAACCACGCCGGAAGATATCGCGGGCATGGAAGTCGCTGCCGGTATTCTCACCTCGCGCGGCGGCATGACGAGCCACGCTGCGGTGGTAACGCGCGGCATGGGCAAGTGCTGCGTCGCTGGCGCGGGCGATATCGAAGTCGATGAGAAGGCGCGGGTGATCCATGTCCACGGCAAGACGCTGAAGGAAGGCGACTGGATCTCGCTCGACGGCATCACGGGTCGGGTCATCAATGGCAAGCTCAACACGGTGCCCGCGCGGCCCGACGATCCTGAGCTGCTGAAGCTGATGGGATGGGCCGAGCCCTTCCGCCGGATGGGCGTGCGCGCCAACGCCGACATCCCGCGTGACGCCTTGCAGGCGCGCGCCTTCGGCGCTGAAGGCATCGGACTGTGCCGCACCGAGCACATGTTCTTCGCCGAGGGCCGCTTGCCGCACATGCGGGCCATGATTCTCGCGACCAACGAGAAAGACCGCCGCGTGGCGTTGCGCAAGCTGCTGCCCTATCAGCGCAACGACTTCATCGGCATCTTCCGTGCCATGGACGGCTTCCCGGTCACCATCCGCACCCTCGATCCGCCGCTGCACGAATTTTTGCCGCGACGCGAAGAGCTGCTGGTCGACATTGCCAGGCTGGAGATCACCAAGCCGAAGTCGCCCAAGCTGAAGGAGCTGCGCACGCTGCTGAATCGCGTGGAGCAGTTGCACGAAGTCAACCCCATGCTTGGACTGCGTGGCTGTCGTCTCGGCATCACCTACCCTGAGATCACCGAGATGCAGGCACGCGCCATCTTCGAAGCCGCAGTCAAAGTTGCGAAAGAAGGCGTCAAAGTAAGGCCGGAGATCATGATCCCGCTAACCACCGGACTGAAGGAAATGGCCAATCAGTCAGCCCTGGTGCGCAAAGTCGCCGATGAGGTTTTCGCGGAGAAAGAACAGACTGTCGAATACCTGGTCGGCACTATGATCGAGCTGCCGCGTGCCTGTCTGGTGGCCGATGAGATCGCCAAGGACGCTGAATTCTTCAGCTTCGGCACCAACGATCTCACCCAGACAACCTTCGGCTTCTCGCGCGACGACGTAGGTAAGATACTCACCGCCTATCTTGCGGAAGGTATCCTTAAACAGGATCCGTTTGCGGTGCTGGACCGCGAAGGTGTCGGTCAACTAATGAGGATCGGCACTGACAAGGGTCGCGCAACTCGTCCGACGATCAAGATTGGGATCTGCGGCGAACATGGCGGTGAACCGTCGTCGGTGGAATTCTGCGCGATGCTGGGATTCAACTACGTCTCGTGCTCACCATTCCGCGTGCTGACCGCACGGCTGGCCGCGGCACAAGCAGGCGCCAGCGCGGAGCTGAAGATCGAAGGTGGAAGAACAAAGTAGCGGTCAGTGGTTAGAGGAGGCCGCGCTAGCGGTCTCCTCTGACAAGGCGAGCTTTGTCCCGACCGCAGTCCAAGGCGTCCGATCAACGGTACAAAACCCTGTGCCGTAGTTCTTCAAGCAAGGGTCGCCGGCAGCGAAAACTGAATGTCTCCTCCCGGGCAGAGGAGCGCGCAGTTTGTCTGCCATTCACAGCAATCCCATCCCGTATCGCCGCAAAACCGCGTACAAACTTTAATACACGACAGTGTGCATTCTGTCCCCGGAATGTGCCACCGCAGCGCGGGAACGACTTGAGCACGGTCATGACAACCCGAACCGGCCTTTGAGTAATACCGCCTGTTTGCTCCGGCTAGTGATGCTTCTGCTGTAAATTGCGGAATGCTCATTTCATACCTCCGCGTCCAAAGTAGGTGATCTCTGTTGTTACCGCGCTACTAAGGTATAACGGACAACTGGCAACGGACAACTGCTTCACTGCGTCTGCTGCAACTTGGCGATCAGCTTTTGTGCCAGATTCTCTTCGGACTCCGACCACAGGACGCGTCCACTGACCCCGCAATTCTTCTCGACCGCGGCAGAAAACGCGACCAGCTTGGCAATGTTGGTGCGCAAGTGACTCTCCACCGCCGAAGAAAGGCGCTGAGTTTCATACACGAACGACGAGTCCAGGCCGAAGTCGACTTCGATGTGGCCGTCGTCGGTGTAAATGCCCTCGTCAAACTCCACGCCGTGGACCAGAAAGCGAACTGCGGTCGGGCGTTGCACCCAACTTTCGCCCAACTCGTCATCGTTGGGAACCCACAGATCCCAGAACGCCTCGAAGACAAAAGCGAAATCGTCGTGAGCAAACTCGCGGGTGAGCTCAACCGCTTCTTCCGGTGAGATCCCAGGATCGAAACGGCGCTCCAGCACGGTCGGCTCCGCCCACGACACCGGATGGACCGACAGGTAAGTGATGCCTTCCCGCAAAGCAGAGAAAGGGAACTGCCGCAGCACCGATAAGGTGCGCAACATCATCTCGCCTTCGCGGAAGCTGGGAAACCAGAGGCTGAGGTAGAGCGAGTCGGCCATCGCGGTATTTTAGCGCGAGAGAGAGCAAAAGGCCGTAGAAACCTTATCTGGCGAAGTACAGCAGCCCAAAGATATAGATCCAGAGCGCGCCCATGAAGTGCCAGTACCAGGCGGTGACGTCGATGATAATGCGGCGGGTTTCCGGAGGCTTGTGCAGCCAGTTGGTGACTCCCGCATAGAGCAGCGCGAGGATGCCGCCCATCAGGTGCACTGCGTGGACTCCCGTGAGGATAAAGAAGAACGAACTGCTGGGGTTGGAGGCAAACGTTATGTTGTTTCGTTCAAGGACGCGCCATGCATAGACTTGTCCGGCAAGAAATCCCAGGCCAAGCAGCACCGTGGTCCAAATCCAGGGAAGGGCGTGATGGTCGTCGATGCGAATGCCGGGAATGCCGGCTATGGGCGCCAGGGCGACATCTTCCGCGGCGCGACGGCGAGCGATCTCCAAGGTGAGGCTGCTCAGCACCAGGATGAAGGTATTACAAAGCAGAATGCGGACGGGCAACGCGAGCGATATCCAGTTGCTGGCATAGTCGTTGCGGGCGGGATCCCAGGCTGCTCCGGCTTTGCGCACCACGTACGCCGTGGTGAACGAAACAAACAGCATCACCACCGACGACAGCGCCAGCAGCACCCCCAGACGATAGCGCTTCAGGCGCTCGCCGTAGCTGGGTTCGTCATCCCCGCCGCCGCGCCCACCACCGCCCCATCCCCCGGGCCAGTTGGCCGCAGGTCCGCGCCCCCCGCCACCCGGCGCGGTCCGTGGCTCTCGCATGCTGGATCCACGACTCATGTCCTTAAAGCCTTAGACTAAACTGCTGCGATCACGTCACAGCGCTGTTTGACATTATGATGCGCGCGAGGCCGTCGCGGAACGCAATTTTTCTGATGATGGCAGACTCGCGGTTTTCGACAATCGCATTTGCGGCGTGGCGATGACTCGGCATAACCACCGGTGCCTTACAATTGGCTTCCATGAAGCGATTCCTCATCATCGCGGTGATCGTCGTCGCGGTTCTATACGGCGGCGACTTTCTGTCGTTGCGGCTTGGCCTTCCCAAGCGCGAGATGATGGGAACCGTCACCGTCCACACCTACTATTCGGTGAAACTCAAGAGTGGGAAGACCGAGTATGACTATGCTGGCGACCACGACGTGAACTGCGCCAATTCCTTGTTTCCACAGCTCGGTTTAAAGCCGTGCTGGTATGCCATCCGGCATACGGATGAGCAGATCACCATCGATTCCGGCAATCCCAATAACCCGCACTTGTTTTGAGCTGTCAGTGCTCAGCTATCAACCGTCAGCCGGACGGCAGAGCGTTCAGCGTCCCTCCAGGTTGCATCTTTATACAGATCCCGACAGCACAAGCTACAATCATTCGCGCATGGCATCCCATCCGATCAGCACGCGGAACGCTCCATCTGCCGCACCTTCCCAACGTCCGGTATTTCGCTATGTCCTGCTCGCCTGCCTGTTCGCGGCCGCAGTTTGCTATCAGGTTGGGTCGACCATTCTCATTCTTCAACATGGCTTTCACCTACCGGACTTCATGCCTGCCCCCGCCAACGCCGTTCTTGAAATGGTGGACGCGGAGGCAGGCGCAGCCGGGCTGCACAAGGGCGACATACTGGTGGCCATCAACGGTCGTCCTTTCACGGGAAACACGGTGTTCTGGGAGGAGATAGTTAAAGCTATCCCGGGAAGCACGCTGGCTGTGACTGTACGATCGCCCGGAACGAATCCACAGGAGCACACGGTGCTGATGCCGGTCACGCGGAATCATCGCTGGGTTGCCAGCAAAGCAGTTATGGTTGCTGTCGGCGTCGTGATGCCCGCCTTCTGTATTGCGCTTGGATTCTGGGTAGTGCTGGTTCGGCCCAACGATCCCTCGGCATGGCTTCTCCTCGGACTGTTGCTGAGCTTTGGTCAACTGGTGAATACCAGCTCGCTCTTTGTAAGCTGGGGGCCCGGCATGCTGCATTTCGCCGTTGCCTACAACATGGCACTGAAGTTCGCTTGGCCCGCTTTCATGTTTCTCTTTGGCTTTTTCTTCCCGGAGCCACTCCCCTTTTTTCGGCGGCCGGGTGCATGGCGGAGGTGGCTGCCTTGGATTGCGATTGCCCCGTTTGCCCTTTTCGGACTTGGGTTGGTAGCCGTCGTGGTCACTGAGCTTACAAGTTACTCCGCTGCACAGCCAATCTATCGCATTCTTGGTCGATTCGACCTGGCCACCACTTTGTACGCCATGTGCCTGGTGAGCGGTTTCTTTGCCCTTATTTTTTCTAAGTCTTCCATAGCCATTTCTCCTGACGCAAAACGGCGCCTTCGCCTTCTGTACTGGGGCGCCACGCTTGCCTTGACTCCGCTGTTGCTGCTGGGGACGGTGCAGTGGATAAAGGGCATTGAGCTTCCCGACTGGCTGTCTGCACTCGTTCTCCTGATGTTCCTGCTTTTCCCGATCACGCTGGCCTACGTCATTGTGGTGCAGCGGGCGATGGATGTCCGGGTTGCCCTCCGGCAGGGACTGCAGTACGCCTTGGCAAGGAACGGCGTGCGCGTCCTGCAAATGTCGGCAATCCTCTCCGTAGCTGCGACCGCCCTGGCGCTGGTCGAACAAAACGGTGAGCGTCCGCAGAAGCTCATCGTGATTGCGCTGGGACTTATTGCCATCTTTACCATCCGCCGCTTGACCGAAAAAATCGGCGCCTGGATCGACCGCCGATTCTTCCGGGAAGCCTATGACGCGGAACAAGTCTTAAGCGAACTTAGCGACAGCGTTCGTGGAATGGTGGAAGCGCGCACATTGATCGAAACCGTTGCCGAGCGTATCTCGGAGACGCTGCACATTCCTCGCGTGGCAGTATTGTTGGGCGGAGGTGGGCCATACCGCCCGGCTTACGCGCTCGGTTATGGCGCAGCTCCCGACGTTGCATTTCCGGCGGGTGGTGGTACGGCCAAACTACTTCAGAAGCAGAGCGAGCCCGCACGCGTGTACTTCGACGATCCCAACTCGTGGTTGTATCGCGAACCGGAAGTGACGGACGAAGACCGCTCCAGGCTGACCGAGCTCAGCGCGGAGTTGCTGCTTCCTCTGACCACGCGGGACAAATTGCTGGGATTCATCAGCCTCGGGCCGAAGCTATCCGATGAGCCTTATTCGCGCACCGACCTGCGTCTGCTCAAATCAGTCGCCGCGCAGACTGGGCTGGCGCTGGAGAATGCCCAGCTCATCTCAGAGATTGCTGACGAGGTAGCGCAGCGCGAGCGCTTAAATCGCGAAGTCGAAATCGCACGTGAAGTGCAGGAGCGCCTCTTTCCGCAGACGCTGCCTCCTATCGCCGGCATCGCCTACGCGGGCGCCTGCCGCTCAGCTCTGGGTGTGGGTGGCGACTACTACGATTTTCTCGCCTTGACCGCAGAAAAACTCGGCATTGCTATCGGCGATGTTTCCGGCAAGGGCATAGCCGCGGCTCTGATGATGGCGAGCTTGCAGGCCTCTTCGCGAAGCGAAGCCACCCGCGCCTCCGACAACCTTGCGGCGATGATGGGCAACGTTAACCGACTGGTCTTTGAAGCTTCGTCATCGAATCGCTATGCGACTTTCTTCTATGGCCAATACGATCCGGTCTCGCGCCAGCTGACCTATGTGAATGCCGGTCATAATCCCCCGATGTTGTTCCATCCTTGCGACGGGAAGTGTCGCGTCTCGCGGTTGGAAGCGTGCGGCACGGTCGTCGGTCTGCTGGAGGATGCCTCGTATCAGCAAGCGAGTCTGGCGATCGCACCGGGAGACGTCCTCATCGCCTTCACCGACGGTATCAGCGAAGCCATGAATGCAGCCGAAGACGAATGGGGTGAGGAGCGGTTGATCCAGACCGCTAAGAGCTGTCTGGGTCTGCCGCCGGCTGAGATCATCGCCTTCATCATGCGTGCCGCCGACAACTTCGTCGCCGGAGCCAAGCAGAACGATGACATGACGCTGATCGTGCTTTGTGCAAATCCGGAGGCGTAATCAGGGGCTATCGGCAAATATAGCTGTCAAACCTGCCTGCTTCCCGCGCAATCGCCCGTCAGGCTTTCTGCGGTGGCCGATAGGTGAGGGCGCCCAACCCACACCCCCCGGAGACTCCGAGTAAAAACGCACCCACAAAAAAGCATACGACCTGCACGATGTATTGCGCTGTTCTCACGTCTGCGCGCATTCGTTGCGCGAGAACCATCAGACAGATGCTGATGGGACCGATTACGACAAACGCGATGAAATAGTTTCGACGGCTGAAGCCCTTTGGTTTGCCGTTCCACCCGGCATAGGCGATAAAAACGGAAATTACTGGCGTTGCGACAACGAGCGAGAGCAGTTCCAGAATCCCGACAATTGGCACATAAGAGGGCATCCTGCGAAATGATAACGTAAGGAGTGAGCTTTCCAACGCCGACAACCGACGGCGTCGCCATCAGGAGCGGGCGTTTTGTCATAAAATCGCAATATGGAGTTGATTGTTTACTCAGCCTGGTGGTGTCCCGACAGCCGCGTAGCCAAGCAGTTTCTCGGTAAGCACAACATCCCTTATACCGAGATCGATATTGACAAAACGCCTGGCGCGGCTGAGGAAGTGATCCGCCAAACCGGCAAGCGCGCTGTTCCGCAGTTTGTTATCGATGGCCGCTGGGTGCAGCCTTATCGCCCGGGAGAGGGCTTTCTATACGAAGAAATGTCCCAACTGCTGGGAATCGTTGACGAAGGCTAGAGGCACAGCCTTCTAGGCTTTAGCTTGCCGCTCGTCGCCGAAGACCCTGCGGAATATCTTGTCCACATTGCGCAGCGGCCGCTTGAGATCGAAAGCGTGCTCCAGCGTTTCACGCTTCACCTTCGACGCGATCTCAGGATCGCTCATGATCAGCTCGCGAAAGTTCAGATCGTCCTTCCAGGCCCGCATCGCATTCGATTGCACCAACCGGTAAGCGTCCTCACGCAACATGCCGGCCTCGACCAAATCGAGCAATAACTGCCCGCTGAACACCAGCCCGCCGGTAGACTCTAAGTTCTTCAGCATGCGCTTGGGATAAACCAGCAGCGTGTCAATCAGGTTGGCCGTCTTATGCAGCAGGTAGTCTGCCAGAATGGTCGAGTCCGGCAAAATAATGCGCTCCACTGACGAGTGCGAGATATCGCGCTCGTGCCACAAGGCAACATTCTCCAATGCGGCTTGCGCGTTGGCCCGCACTACGCGTGCCAGCCCACTGATCTGTTCGCAAGTCACGGGGTTGCGCTTGTGCGGCATCGCCGACGAGCCCTTTTGCTTCTCGCTGAAATATTCTTCCGCCTCGCGGACTTCGGTGCGTTGCAAGTGACGAATCTCAGTCGCGATCTTGTCCAGCGTCGAAGCAATCACGGCCAGCGTGGCGACGTAAAACGCATGCCGGTCGCGCTGAATCACCTGCGAGGAAACCGACGCCACGTTAAGTCCCAGCCGCTTGCAAATCGCTTCTTCATACTCCGGCTCCAGGTGCGCCGCGTTGCCGACAGCGCCCGAGAGCTTGCCCACACGCATCTGTTCAGCTGCCATCTCGAAGCGCTCGATGTCGCGCTGCACTTCGGAGTACCAGTTCGCCAGCTTCAGTCCGAAGGTAATCGGCTCGGCGTGAATGCCGTGAGTGCGGCCGATCGCAGGAGTGTCCTTAAACTCCCACGCGCGACGTTTCAGCACTTCGCGCAGCTTCTGCAGGTCTTCGCGAATGATGGCTGACGCCTGCTTCACCAGCAACGCCTGCGCCGTGTCGACCACATCATTTGATGTGAGCCCATAATGCAACCAGCGCGACTCAGGTCCTACCTTCTCGGCAACCGCGGTGGTGAAGGCGATGACGTCATGCTTCACCTCGGCTTCGATCTGATTGATACGGGCGACTTCGAAACCGCCCTTTTCGCGAATGGCCTTGGCCGCGGATTGCGGCACCAGTCCGACCTCGGCCAGGGTCTCGGTGGCCGCGAGTTCCACGTCAAGCCAAGTGCGGAATTTGTTCTCGTCACTCCAGATGCGGCCCATCTCAGGGCGGGTATAGCGAGCAATCAAGGCGAAGCTCCTTTACGAGCAGTTCAATCCGATGACGGCGAAACTGTTAATTGTACAAGGCGGCGGTGGCCCTGGCCGATCGGCATTGATGGCAGTGCGGATGCGTCGTTCGGACGAAAAGTTCAATCGCGCAGGCGAAAGTGGACGACGTCTTCGGACGCCGGCCGTTCTTGCAAAGGGCGAAACGCGAAAAGCGGTTAGATCACCACCGTCTCCCGATACTCGCCGTAGACGTGCCGCATGGCGTCGGAAATCTCGCCGACCGTGCCATTTGCCTCGACGGCTTCAACGATCACCGGCATCAGGTTACCGGCGCCACGCGCGGTATCTTCCACCTGCTTGATCGCCGCCTGCCACTTTGCCTGGTCGCGCTTTGCTCGCACGGCACGCAGACGCTCCACCTGTTTGCGCTCCAGAGATTCGTCCATGTGCAGCAAAGGAATCTTCTTTTCTTCATCCAGCGCGAAAGAGTTCACTCCGACAACGATTGCTTCCTTGTGGTCGACGGCCCGCTGATACTCGTAAGCCGCGTTCTGGATCTCCTGCTGCACGTAGCCGCGCTCGATGGCCTTCAACATGCCGCCCATGGCGTCGATCTTTTCCAGATAGGCGAGTGCGTTGGCCTCGATCTGGTTGGTCAGAGCCTCCACATAATACGAGCCGGCCAGCGGATCTATGGTCTGCGGCGCGCCCGATTCGTAAGCGACGATCTGCTGAGTGCGCAACGCGATGCGAGCCGACTGCTCGGTGGGCAACGCCAGCGCCTCATCGAAGGAGTTGGTATGCAGCGACTGCGTTCCGCCCAGCACCGCAGACATCGCCTGTAAAGCTGTCCGAACGATGTTGTTTTCCGGTTGCTGCGCCGTCAGCGTCGAGCCCGCTGTCTGGGTATGGAAGCGCAGCATCTGCGACTTGGCATTCTTTGCGCCGAAATGATCGCGCATGATGCGCGCCCACATCCGCCGGGCCGCGCGAAACTTCGCCACCTCTTCCAGAAAATTACTGTGCGCATTGAAAAAGAACGACAGCCTTGGCGCGAAATTATCCACGTCGAGACCGGCGTCGATGGCTGCCTGCACATAGGTCATGCCGTTGGCCAGGGTGAATGCTACCTCTTGCACCGCCGTAGATCCGGCCTCGCGCATGTGATATCCGGAGATGGAAATCGTGTTCCACTCGGGCACATGCTCGTTGGCGTATGAGAAGATGTCGGTGATGATGCGCATTGCCTGCGCCGGGGGATAAATATACGTTCCGCGTGCGATGTATTCCTTCAGCACATCGTTTTGAATGGTGCCGGACAGTTTGCGCGCGTCCCGTCCGCTGCGCTGCGCAGTCACGATGTACAGCGCTAGAAGAATGGCAGCACTGGCGTTGATGGTCATCGAAGTGGAGATCTTCTCCAGGTTGATGCCGTCGAACAGGCGCATCATGTCCTCGATGGAATCGATGGCCACGCCCACTTTTCCAACCTCGCCCATGGCCAGCGCATTATCGGAGTCCAGCCCGATCTGCGTCGGCAGGTCGAAAGCCACGCTCAGCCCGGTGGTGCCCTGGCTCAGGAGATACTTGTAGCGCCGGTTCGACTCCTCGGCATCGCCCATGCCGGCATACTGCCGCATCGTCCAGAGCCGGCCGCGATACATGGTCGCCTGCACGCCGCGCGTGTAGGGGAATTGCCCCGGATAGCCGACATCGCGATCGTAGTCGGAGCCTTCCAGATCGGTCGCGGTGTAAAGCGGCTGAACGTTAATGTGCGATGAAGTTTCCTGGGTTGCGGAGGGTTTGGTGGCTACGGCACTTTTCTGCTTTGTCTCGGCCATCGGAGTAAGGGCCTCGCTATCGAGAGATAGTTCCAGTATGCGCCGCGGAACGAGCTGTGCCTATGACGTGCATCACAGCGCTTGGCGTCACAGTCGCATTTTTTTCCGGGAGCGCCAGAACGAACTCACTCCGAAGTAGACAAACAGCAGCGCGAAGGTGGCCGCCAGTAGCATCTTTTCAGTAGAGCCGGTGCCCAGGCTTCGGCGATGATATTCCCGAACGGCAGCGGTTGCGCCGACAAACGCCAGTGCCAGGAAGAACAATCCGGTTACTTCCAGCCAGAGCACATGCAGCACACGACTAACGTTCCGGATTGTGACGCTGCCGGCTTTGTAAAAGGCCCGCACCCAGCGGTTTTCGCCGGTCTTGCGTCCCGCCACTCGTAGCAGGGCGCGCCCTTGCGTGCTGAGATCTGGGGATGGCAAAGTTCTCCTCGGGTGCAACGGCCATGGTTATTTTAGCAGCCAAGGTTGCCTGCTCCGGGGGCATGTGCGCGACGCCCGGCAAATCTCGCCCCCCACTTTTGGCATCTTAATCAGTGCAGATGCGGGTTCGTCGGGCGCAACAAGCCTTTCACGTTCGAACGAGGTGTGCGAACATTTCTGTATCGACGGGCCCGCGAAAGGCTCAGGTGAAATCATGGACAAGCAACTCAAGAGCATGATTAAGGAGCTAGGGGACGCCATCAACAATTCGCTTTCCGATTCCGAACAGATTGCCGAGGTGATCTCTCGGATCAAAGAGGGCGGATACGACGTTTTCGTTGTCCTCGAGGCCACCATAGGCTTCAACCAGCGCGACGAGAGCGACGAAGAGGAAAGCTTACCTGCACCCCGGCTTTCCTCCGCCGATTTCAGAATTACGTCGCAAGACTTGCAGTTTCTGAAATCGCTCCGCATCAGCGCCGAGGAGGGCGAGTGAGGTCACAGCCGGAACGGTTGCCCCTCACGAGCGACGGTGATGGTGTGTGCTAAGATGCGGCTTCGGTTGGGGCAGGCGCACGTCCTGTACAAAACGTGGCCATTATCCACCCTAGGGACATTGGCATTAGGGGCACCGGCAGATGAGAGATACCCTTGGAGTCTTGCTGGCAGGCGGAGCGGGCGAACGTCTCTACCCGCTGACCCGGGACCGCGCCAAGCCCGCCGTCACCTTCGGCGGCATCTACCGTATTATCGACATTACGCTCTCCAACTGCATCAATTCTGACCTGCGGCGCATTTACATCCTCACCCAGTACAAAGCTCTCTCTCTCAATCGGCACATCCGCGAAGGCTGGGGCAATATTGTTGGCCGCGAGTTGGGTGAGTTTATCGAGATCCTGCCGCCCATGAAGCGCGTCAGCGAGAACTGGTACATGGGGACCGCCGACGCGGTGTACCAGAACATTTACTCCATCGGCTCCGAGCAGCCCCGCCATGTGCTCATCCTGTCGGGGGATCATATCTACAAGATGAACTACGACCGGATGCTGCGCCAGCATAAGGACTCTGGCGCCGACGTCACCCTGGCGACGATTCTGGTCGACCCCGCAGAAACCAAGCATTTTGGGGTGGTCGAAATCGATCGTATCGGGCGCGTGGTGGGTTTCCAGGAAAAGCCGGAGGTGACGGACCTGCGCTCTCCCTACGACCCGCAAATGGTCTCCGCCTCGATGGGCATCTACTTGTTCAACACCGACGTGCTCATTCCGGCGCTGTTGAAGGACGCCGAAGATGCCACTTCGCGCCACGACTTCGGCCACAATGTGCTGCCCCGAATGGTCGGCGACTACAAAGTTTATTCCTTCAACTTCATCGACGAAAACAAGAAGGAAGCGCTTTATTGGCGCGACGTCGGAACTTTGGAAGCGTATTACGAAGCCAATATGGATCTGGTCTCGGTCGCACCGGTGTTCAATCTCTATGACACTTCGTGGCCCATCCGCACGCACATGCGGCAGTATCCTCCCGCCAAGTTCGTTTTCAACGATCCGGGACGAACTGGCGAGGCCCACGACTCCATCGTCTCCATGGGCTGTATTATCTCCGGCGCGGCGGTAAAGAACTGCATCCTGTCACCGGACGTCAGAGTCAACTCCTACACCCAGGTAGACACCAGCATCCTGTGTTCGCACGTGAATGTCGGCCGCCATTGCCGCATCCGAAAGGCGATTATCGACCGCGACGTGCAGATCCCCGAAGGAACGGTCATTGGCTACGACACCGAAGCCGACCGGCAGAAGTATCACGTCACCGAGAGCGGCATCACGGTAGTGACGCGCGATTACTCTCTCTTCGAAAATCCCATCACCGTGGACTACTTCACCTCGGAATAGCTTTTCGCCGGCGAGAGTTCACGGTCCAGTTGTAGCAGCTTTACACTGCCTTCCGCGTGTTATGTCCCACAGAGTGGGACAAGCTGAACTGGGCTTTTGACTTGCTTTCGTGCCGACTGAAGTGCGATCTCGCGTCAGGGCCTGACAGCCGTCGCTCACTCGTCGATCATCCGCGCCTTCACCGCGATGGCTCCTACGCACCATAACAATGCATCTTCAACATGCTCGCGCAGGGAGCTGCTGCTGAAGATAGTTCGCAACTGCACTCGTTCCGTGAGGCGGGCCGTCAGCTCGGTCAGCAGCCCCTGATAGCGGTCGGGCATGTGCAGCTTGGTGGCACGCACCAGATCGTCGAACACCAGCAGGCAATCGAGGATTACGCCATCGGGGTCAGCGTTTTGCGAATTGATCAGGTGCAAGGCCTCCGCGACATCGCAGAATGTCTCGATGTCTTGCGGCGCCGGTCCCAGCTTTGCCAAGTCAGGATCAAGCGTAAGCGCCTTTGCCCCGAGCTTCGGATGGGTGAAGAACAGCAGGCGTCCATCGGCCGTGATCGGACGTTCGTTGTCGCCACCGACTGCCAATAATGTGTAGAACTGCGGACCGTCGTGATCGCCGTCCAGCCGAAGGCCCACCAGCACCAGTTCCTCGTGGGGTGGTTGCTGGCGAGCGTGAAGAATGGGCAACTCGGACATGGGGCAATACTACATCCTCGCGGGCGCAACCGGTCTTATTTTGTGAACGCGACTTCTTGTCGGATTTCGCGTTCTTATTGCAGGATGAGTGAGGAGGCGCAAACACAAATGAAGAAATCGCTATTGACTGCGGTGTTCAGCTTAGCGCTGGCGCTGGGAACAGCTCAAGCTCAAGTCGTCGTCAGGATCGGACCACCGCCGCCACCACTGCGTCAGGTCGTCCCCGTTGCTCCTGGTGCTCGCTACGTGTGGGTGCCCGGCTATTATCGCTATAACGGGCACGCCTACGTGTGGGTGCCGGGTCGCTACGCAATCCCGCCATACCACTATAGGGTTTGGGTGCCGGGCCGCTGGGTGCCCCGGAATGGAGGTTATGTGTGGGTCGCCGGCTCTTGGAAGTAGTTTCCTCAGCGCTGCTCGGGCGACGGTCGAGGCATGCCGCTCAACCACATCCGCTCTTGCCGCAACTACTGACCGGCAGTAGCATCTACTTAACAGATATGGGAAACACCTTTAAGACAGCGTTATTGCTCACCGCTTTAACTCTTTTTCTTCTGTTCATGGGCCAGATTTTCGGGGGCCAGCGAGGGTTAGTCATTGCCTTCGGTCTGGCCGTGGTCATGAACTTCGTCTCGTATTTCTACAGCGACAAAATTGCCCTGGCCATGTATCGAGCGCAGCCAGTCACTCGGGAGCAGCTACCTCGCGCCTACGAAGTAGTGGAGCGTCTGACGCAGAAGATGGGCATTCCCATGCCCAAGATGTATGTGATTCCCACGGATTCGCCAAATGCGTTTGCAACTGGCCGTAATCCGAAGCATGCATCCGTGGCCATGACGGAGGGAATTCTGAACCTGCTGAACGATGAGGAACTGGAAGGCGTGCTGGCGCATGAACTCGGACACGTGAGGAACCGGGACATCCTGATCAGTTCGGTTGCAGCCACGCTGGCGGGCACCATTACCATGTTGGCCCGCATGGGATATTGGGCATCGCTTTTCGGAGGCATGGGCGACCGTGATGACCGGGACCGTGGAGGGGGTTTGATGGCGCTGCTGATGCTCATCCTTGCTCCCATCGCAGCGACGCTGATTCAGTTGGCGGTGTCGCGATCTCGTGAATATCAGGCGGATGCCACCGGCGCGCAGGTCACCGGCAATCCCTATGCATTAGCCAGCGCTCTGAAGAAATTGGATGCCGACTCCAAGCGTGTCCCCCTACAGGCCTCGCCCTCCACGGCCCATTTGTTCATCGTGGCTCCTCTGTTGGGAGGCGTGACGTTTGGCAACCTATTTTCCACTCACCCGCCCATCGCCAAGCGCATCGAGCGCCTGACCGGACGTCCGGCCGAACTGGACTACTGAGCAACGCGAAGCTTTTTCGTCGCGGTTGCTAGGCCGCGCATGAAGCTGCGGGATGGGAAACCGCAGCTCCTGACAGTGCAATCTACCTCAACAAACGGCTGTTTTCGAATATCCCACAATGTGGGATATAGCCCAGTTGTACGAAGTAAACTTCAAGCCGTCTCGCGACCAGGAAGTTAAATTATGTGGAAAGATGCCTGTTCCCGGGAATGGGCGGCCTCATAATGATGTTCGCAAGTCGAAGAAAAGACGGGTACAAATTATTGCAGGCATCTTGAGTGCCACAAAGTAGCGACTGCAGGTTTACAAATGCGCGACGCGAGGTTCATAATTAAGTTGTTGCGAGACCTTCAAGAACAGGCCCTATTCCAAATGAACTCAGAATTTCCACCGTGTCTCACATTGTGGGAGGAGCATTTATGGCAGCAACTTCTGAAGCCGTGACAGAAGCTGATCATCGTGAGCGCATCTGGTTTTTCCCGCACAAATTCTGGCAAGTCACCAAGAACATGCCCAAAGATGAGGCGGCGAACCTGATGGCCGAAGTGGAGCGCTACGCGGAAGCGGGCGATGTTCTGGCACTCAAGAAATATCCGTTCGTATTTGTTGGCGATCCCTACAAGAAAAAGAGCAGAAGTCCAGCGGCCTGAAACTTTGCGATCAAGAGACTGCGGCGGCTGGTCGCTTTAGTCTGATCGGCCGCGAAGAAGCAATCGTTTTGGCCGGCATGGGACGGACCATGATCGGGAAACGCGATGTGGTTTCCAGAAGGTATCGCGCTCGAGCGACCCGTTCAGCTCCCCGGCTTATTCTGCGCAGTCCCTGTCCGTAGACGATCAAGAATCCGTCTTGGCGCTCGACCGTCACACGGGAGATGCTGCCATCGTGCGCTTGGTCGAATGCGTTTGCCAGCCGCAGTATTCCAATCAGTGGCATGATCTCCGAACGCCACTTCGCGCTGAGTCCCACAAACGAGGAGTTGCTGGTCAGGGGCAGGTCGCCGCTATGATAACGAACCAGCACCGCGACACAGCGCATTTCTTCTTCGCTCCAGCCCAGCGGAGGTTTCAATCTGGAGACCATGCGATATCCGCGTTTCGGGCGTGTGCTGTCATCCCCGTCCTTCTTCTTGCTTTTTCCCACCTCATGCAAGATCGCGGCAGCTTCCAGCATCCGGCGATGTTCAGGCCGCGCGGAAAGAATCTCGCAACGTGAAAGTCCGTCGTAAAGCTGTAACGCGAATTGGGTGACGCGGATTGTATGTGCAACATCGGGATCCAGGAACGAAGCCCAGCTCCGCAGCTTCTCCAACGCCGCTTCCTCCAGCCCGTGCCCGCTGGGCAGATCGGAACGCCACACGTGCCAGAGAGAATGTTTCCCGATCATCTTATGACGATAAAGATCCAAACGCTTCTGCCGCTCCTCCGAGACTCGCTTCTGCCATCGCAACCGTTCATCCGCAGGGATATTAGCGTACGCTCGAATCATCGCGCGCAAAACATCCAGGTCGTGGACCTCGCCGAGGGTATCCTGCAACTCACGCAGATCCTTTGCCCACTGCGCATGGCGTTGCGGTAGAAAGTTCTCCACCGTGTAACGGAATCGCTTGATTCCAATTCTCAGTTGGTGATAACCAACTCCACTGCGGTTCCGCAGCGCGCGACGGTGCAATTGGTGAGCCTCCATCCAGCGCTCCAGCGCGAGATGCTGAAACACCAGACCGTGCAAGGGAATATTGTTGGTCCGTTTCGCAAGATGCGCATTCAGCGATGCCCAGCGTTTGCGATCGAAACCGGCGAGGGCATCTTGTGCAGCGGCCTTGAGCACAGTCTCCTTCTGCGCGAGCGAGGCGGACAAACTTTCGCCAACCGGATCGCCGGGCTGTGAGAGCTTGGCCACCCACTCCATCATGACCTGCGTGTCGCGTAGCTCGCCCAGGCTGCTGAACAGCGGCTTGGCCAACTGCTTCATCTGCTTCCAGGCGGGGTCTGGATCGACCGAGAGGAAACCGTCTGCCATGGAACGGCAGCGCCGAATCGCAACTCGTAAGTCATGGACGGGATCAGCGTCGAAGCCGGCACTGGCTTTGTCGCACTCTTCCAAAACGCGGCCTGCCCAATGGGCGAGGCCTGCCTTTCTTGGTTGAAGATCAGAAGCTGGGAGCATGAAAAGATAACCTGATGAAGTTATACCGCGAATTGCTCGCGATGGGGGTAGAAGAAATGGATCAGCTTCTTAGCCTCTGCAAAACAACATCTTCCCAGAGGCTAAAGCCCCAGTTTTATTTGAACCGTTTTGCGGCAGGCTGAAGAGGCTGCTGAAAAAGGCGAAACAGGACCTGGTGTCGCCGGCTAAAGCCGGCTCAGAACCTTTAAGCTTGCGCTTTCGGCACGACTGAAATCGTGCCCTGTTACAAAGCGCTTGCTTGCGACGTGGCTTGAAGTCGCGCCCTGACACAAACCGATTCTGCGGAAGCTCTACAGATAGACTCGTTCCGCACTGCGGATGGCGCGATAACGTTCGAACACTTTGCGATCGCTTTCCAGGCCGAGCACGGATTTGATACTGCTTCCACGGAAGGTGTGGGAGAGCATCTTCCACCAGTTGCGAAAAACGAACATCGGATCATGCGCAATGACTGCCGGCATGTGCCGGACCTTCATCCAGCGCTCGGAGCGCCAGCGCTCATACTCGATCTCCACCGGCTGCAAATGTTGCGTGGCGACGACGGCGGTGGTGCCATCGTACTCTTCGAGCCGGTCGATCTTGATCAGGTTGCGGGCGCGAAAATCCTTCGTCATGGGAGTACCCGGATATGGCGTCGGATGCTGGATGTAAGGCCAGTCCACGTACTCGCGGGCGAATTCCAGGTTCGCGTGGATGGACTCGCGCGTGTCGTCGGGATTGCCAACGATGAGTCCGCCCACGACATACATTTTGTTCTGGTGCAGGTAGTCAATCGCGCGCAAGGTGGCATTGCCGGTCTTCCGACCTGCCTCGCGAAATTCGTTCTTGGCCGCGGCTTTCAGGAACTGAAGATCGTCTTCGAGAATGTTCTCGATGCCGAGGAACACATAACGGAATCCTGCCCTCCGCATGAGAGGCGCCAGGGTGTCGCCATGCATCGCGATCGGAGACGTCATCGCTTGTACGGTGTAAGTAATGTCATTCAGCCCGGCATCGATGATGGCCTGGCAGAGCGCCTCAAACCGCTTGATGTTGAGGCTGATATTGTCGTCGACGATAAAGATGGCGCGGGCGCCGTGATCGCGCGCGTCGCGAATGTCGGCCAGGACACGATCGAATGTGTAGGTGTGAAAGTTGCGGCCTCGCATCTCGATGATGGAGCAAAAGCCGCAATCGAAGGTGCAGCCGCGCGAGGTCTCGACCACATCGACCGGACGACCCATCATGGTGTAGTTGTTCAGCACGCGCGCGTCGCGCTTGGGTAAGCGGATCTCATCGCCCTCCAGGCTGTGGACCGGTCGCGAAGGGTTTTCATGCCAGCCGTCTTTGGCAAGATAGGTGAGCCCGAGGATCTTGTCGAAACCCTCGCCGCGTTCCAGGGCCCGCAGCAACTCACGAAAGGTGATTTCGCCTTCGCCGCGCACGATGTAATCCACGCCGTTGCCGTTTTCCATGTAAGCCGCGGGCGCCAGGCTGGGGTCGTAGCCGCCCACGATCACGCGCACGTCCGGACGCAACGAGCGCACCAAAGCGACGATCTGCAGTGCGGTCTTGCGCTGGAAGGTCATCACCGACAGTCCCACAATGTGGGGGTTGAGCTCAGCCACGATCCGCTCGACCGTCTCGCGCACTCTATTCTGTACCAGGATGAGGTCTGCGATCGCGACTTTGTGGTGTGGGTCGACATTTCCAGCCAGCGAGGTCAAGGCTCCGTTGGGCATGCGGACCGCGACAGTCGGCATGTGCTCGAATGAGTCGGGCATGGAGAGGAGGAGAATGTTCATCGCGTAATTCTCGCAGACAGACATTGGCGACCGGTTCCCCACGAACCAGAACAGATGTTGCTGTCCATGCTACACCGAAATTGGATGTGAGGTCTGGCATTTGGAGGGTGATTTTGCTGATGGAAACTCCAGGACATCGCGGGAAAGCAGGGAATCAGGCTTGATCGGTTGAGCCAGCGAGCAACGGCTGGCCGATCCAGAGCTGGTTGCTGAGGCGTATCGCCCGGCTGGGACGCTTTCTGCCGTGCAATCGTGATTGGACTTCGTTGTAAGGGCCGACGAAGCGCAGCGACTCCGGCAAGCGAGGATAAATCCGGCGAAGCCAACGTAGCGCCCGTGATGAGGAGTTTCGTCCGCGCTCTCCATAGGCGAAGTGGAACTCCCCGCGCAGGTGGGGCGGCAACAATTCCGTTGTCAGCGCGCGATACCAGAACGGCGGTCGCACTTTGAGACCTGCGCCGTCTTGCAGTCGATGCGCCATCTCTCGCGTAGCGGCGGTTACGCCCAGCATGTCCGACTGCAATGCAGAATTCATGTACAGGCAGAAGCCGGCCCAATCCGACGGCAAGTATTCGCGTGGAATACCGAAGAGCGCGGACGTCTTGCGACTCTCCGCGTAGTATTGTTCTCGCTCTGCTTCGCGCAGCGGCGGCAGCACGAGTTCGTAAGCCAGAAGCCCGCTGTCGATCAGCGTTGCATAGACCCAGCAGAGGGCGGAGACTTCGTTGGCTTCGTAAGACGTGCCTTGCGTAAATCGAGCTGTCGTCTCGGGAAGCGTCCCGCGAATGCTCTGGTGCCGGCGGTGGAGATGGCGCGCGGCGGCACAAGCCTGCTCGACGGAGCCGAAGACCATGGTGAACATCACGCGAAAGGTCTGGTGAAAGCGGCCGATCGGGTCGTTCAGGGTTCTGGAATGTTCCGCAATCGCCGTGGCGACCCAGGGATGGGCCAGTTGCAGGACCGCGGCGCGGCCTGCCGCCAGGAAGAGAGCTGATTCGCGATTGATTTTCCAGGTGATGGAATCAGGCGCGAAGATGCTTCGGGAGGGATCTGGGGTCGATGCTTTCAGTTCTGCGAGCAGGTTTTCGAGATCGCGAGCGGAAACAAGATGGGAGTCGCCATCGACCATATTGCCTTATCTTATAGCCAAAGGAAGCGGCGAGGGACGGCGGAACAGCAAGAAGTTTAAAGGGCGACTGGAATCAAGATCGGCTCTGGTACGAGGCGAAAAAGCAGATCCCTCGCGGGCTGAAGCCCGCGAGGGATGACAATAAATAAATAACGGTTTTTCGGCACGGCTGAAGCCGTGCCCCTTCAAAGCTAGTCTCCGTAGACCGCTTCGCGCTCTTCCACTGCAGGCGCCGCGGGCGTAATGCCGCCGATGCTGCCGAGGGGAATAAATCCTTCCTGGCTGACCGGTTTTTCGCCCAGCACGTGCTCCTTGTAGAGCGCCATCATGCGCGCCTTCTCGGCTTCGGCCTTCACCTTCGCGTCGCGGGCCTGGAACTTCTCCTGGCGCGCGTTCTTGGCGATGCCCAGCTTGTCGAGAGTGTCGTTGGCGGCGGCGTTGACGTGATCGTCCACCAGCTTGAGAGTGTGCGCCGTGGTCTCCAGTCCAACCTTCTTGCCGCCGGCGAAGATCTCGTGACGGCCGTGCTCTTCGTACCACTTGGTCAGAGTCGCGGTCATGTGCATCTTTTCGACGATGTTGCGCCAGCCCACGCCGGTGTTGTAGGCGCAGAAGCTGATCTCGCCTTCCTGCGTGGCGTAGGGAATGATGCACTGCTCGGTGCGGCGGAAGTCGTAGTTAAACAGGTCCTGGAACCACATGCCGGCGACGAACAGGAAATTCCAGCGATCGCGGCGGCGCTTTTCGATGTCGGTCTCGGTGCGGTCGCCTGTGACCTTACCGTAATTCTTGCCGGTGGCGCCGAAGGTCTTGTCGAACTTCTTCAGCAGGTCGGTAAACTTGAAGTGCGTGGGCGACTTAAAGGGATCGTAGTTCTTCAGCAGCGCCAAGGTCATACCGGCAATTGACATCCACTTGCCGCGGGCCGCGTCGTTTACCTTCGCAATGTCTTTGGCGATGGTGTCGCCGTTCAGGAACGCCGTGACCGGAACTGCTTCCTTGGTTTCCTTGTCGATCATGACGGCCATGCCGACACCGCA
The DNA here is from genome assembly GCA_049516475.1 of Candidatus Korobacteraceae bacterium. Classification (GTDB taxonomy): domain Bacteria; phylum Acidobacteriota; class Terriglobia; order Terriglobales; family Acidobacteriaceae; genus Bog-257. The sequence continues at coordinate 35,776 of JBEKTC010000008.1, forward strand.
GTTGGGATGGCAACCGCAGCTCAGAGATCCCCAATCTTTGTCGGGGCCGTGGACCAGGTCGGCCCAATCGGAGAAGGTGCTCATGAACGAGATGGGGAACCAGTCGCGCGTAGGCTCGCCCAAGCCCGTCTGGTTTTTGACGTCGTGAGCCAGATGCGACAGGGTGTAGCGCTGCGCCTGACGGCGCTCGTCGGTGATGGCCTCGTCGCGTCCGGTGAAGGAAACCGGCTGGAACGAGAGGAACGAGATGCGCTTGGGATTATCGAGCGCGAATTGAATGATGCGGCCAACCTGCTCGTTGTTCAAGTCATTGACAATAGTGACGACGGGGACGATCTCGACTCCGGCCTTGTGCAGGTTCTCGATGGCCTGAAGCTTCACATCGAATAGATTGCCGACCAGGCGGTGCGAGTTGGCAGCATTGCCGATGCCGTCGAACTGCAGATAGGCGTAGCGCAGACCGGCTTCCGCGGCCTGCTTGGCGAACTCAAAACTCTTGGCAAACTCGATGCCGTTGGTCGCCGCCTGCACGCTGTTGTAGCCGACCTTGCGCGAGTACGCGACCGCATCGAGGAAATAGGGCGACAACGTGGGCTCGCCGCCGGAGAACTGCACCGACATTTGACGCCGCGGCTTGATGGTGATGGCATTGTCGAGCATGGTCTTGATCTCGTCCCATGTGAGCTCATGCACGAAGCCAACCTGATTGGCGTCCATGAAGCAGGGATCGCACATCATGTTGCAGCGGTTGGTGAGGTCGATGGTGAGCACCGAGCCGCGGCCGTGCTTCACCGTGCTGCTGCCGTGATGATGCAGCTTCTCGTCATTGTGGGCGCGGATGTCGCGGCCGGGGAAGACATCTTCCAGGTGCTTGAAGAAGGCGGTGTCCATGGCCATCACATCTTCGAAGTGGCCGTGGATGGGGCAGTCCTTCACCATCAGGATCTTGCCATCGCGCTCGATGATCTGGGCTTTAATTTCGCCGGCCTTCTCGTTCATCAGCACTTCAACCGGCAGCTTGCCGTCGATGATCTGCTGGCGAATGTCGGGCACGCACTTGGGGCAAAGCGAATCCGTGCTGCGCGGCCAGCCGAGCGGGGGCTTGGATTTCTGGTAGGACTTGAGCAGAGGCTTGTCGGACCACTTGGGCGTAAATGAAGGATTGGGATGGATGCTGTTCAGTTTGTCGAAGACTACCCATGCGCCTCTGGCGGCAACGGTGACAGCCTTTTCAACATACTTTACGGGTTTGTGCATTTACGCCTCTCGGGTTTGAATGATGGTGCTGCTGCCCCAGGTTGGGCTAAGCCCCACACTTCTCTACTCTTACTAAGGTAATGACCCCAAGCCGAAAGGGCCAAGCAGGATGGAGTGAACGGACGGAATTAGCTTAGCCCTTTAGCGGGACAATCTCACATTGAATGGTGACCTGCATCACAGGGCTATGTTATTGAAAAGCAAAGGTCTCACCGTTGACCGATCCCTGAGCGTCGGCGACATAATCGGAAACCGCAGATCCCTCGACTCCGACCAAAGGCGGGTCGTCTCCGCTCGGGATGACAGTGTACTCATTCCATCTTCCAGTGGTACGCGCCGGGCTGCGGCAGGCCGACGTGGGCCAGCACGCGGTTGGCGAATTCCTGGGCGATCTCGTCGGTGGAGACGGGGTGAAAGTAGAAGGCCGGGATGATGGGGAAGATGGTCGCTCCGGCTTCGGCCGCGAGCGTCATATTGCGCAGGTGAATACGATTGAAGGGCGTTTCCCGGACGCAGAGAATCAGCGGACGACGTTCTTTGAGGCAGACGTCGGCGGCGCGTTCGATGAGGTGAATCGCCATGCCGTTGGCGATGCGTGCCAGGGTTCCCATACTGCATGGCAGTACGATCATGGCATCTGTCGCGTACGATCCGCTGGCGACATTAGCGCCGATGTCGTTGTTGTTCTGCGGCTGAATCTTGTTGGCTGGGCGGCCCAGCAGCTTGGGTACGACCTCGTTGCGGCCGGAGACGCCGAGTTCCTCGGCCATCACGCGCAGGCCACTGTCAGAGAGGATGAGGTTGATGTTGCCCACTCGCTCGTCGCGCTCCAGGGCATCCAACAGATGTTTGGGAAAGATGGAGCCGCTGGCGCCGGTGATGGCGAGGGTGAAGATGCGGGGAGTGTTTGCTACAGTGCTCATCAAGCGACTTTGTGTTCTGTGCCGCCGGCTGAAGCCGGCTCACGATTTAGAAAGAACGCTGGACGCTGGCCTAAAGGCCAGCTCTACCCGAGCCAGCCGTAGCCGAGCCAGGCTCGGCCTGGGGCCGCATAAGCTGTCCACAGGTTCTTCATCCTAACATCACGCCGCATCGCACTTGAAACTTGTAGCGCGAAACTGGAAACTAATCGAACCATGGACGCGGCATCGCTTAAGAAACTCTTCGAGCAGGTGAAGCGGGGCAAGGTCTCGCCTGACGAAGCCGTGCAGAGACTGCGGCATCTGCCCTTCGAAGACCTGGGATTTGCCAACGTCGATCATCACCGGGCGCTGCGGTCGGGAGTACCGGAAATTATCTTTGGACCGGGAAAGTCACCGGAGCAACTGGGGGAGATTTTTGCCAGGCTCGCGGAACATGGGAGCAATGTGTTAGCCACACGGGTTTCGCCGGAGCAGGCTCGCGCGGCGAAGCGCAAATTCCGTAAGGCCGAGTTTCACGAGCTGGCGCGCGCGATCACTCTGACGCGTGACGCAACGGTTTATGGCAAGGGCAAGATCGTCGTCGTCTCAGCGGGCACCAGCGACATTCCGGTCGCAGAGGAGGCGCTGGTGACCGCGCAGATCATGGGCAACGAGGTGCAGCATGTGTACGACGTGGGAGTGGCGGGCATTCATCGCCTGCTGGCACGTCGCGAGGTGTTGACGCAAGCGCGAGTCATCATTGTGTGCGCGGGAATGGAGGGCGCGCTGCCGAGCGTAGTAGGAGGGTTGGTCGGCGTGCCAGTGATCGCGGTGCCAACCAGCGTGGGCTACGGTGCTTCGTACAAGGGAATCGCGGCGCTGCTTGGGATGCTGAACTCATGCGCGTCGAACGTGACTGTGGTCAACATCGACAACGGCTTCGGAGCGGGCTATGTGGCGTCGGTGATTAACCGGCTGAAATGATGGTTAGGCGTTAAGGAAGTGATCAAGTTAAGACGAAGTCCCTCAGTGGCTAAAGCCGCACGATTCTGCTGCCCTTACGGACGGCCTGAAGGGCCGTCCCCTTCAAGGAGCCCGGACTTTAATCAGAGCTTCCTTAAAGCTTGGGGCCAGCTCGAACGAGCGTTCGTTAGTTAGCACGAATGTGCG